>JAQCDG010000011.1 GCA_027731085.1 Actinomycetota bacterium
TTACAGAGTTGGCGGAGAAGTTGCTCGCGCCAATACGAAAAGCCGATGTCGACGCGTTGTTGTTGGGGTGCACTCATTATCCATATTTGAGTGCCGTTATTAGCCAAGTTATGGGCTCTGGTGTGAAACTAATTAATAGTGCCGACGCCACTGCATTAGTAGTGCGCGAGACGCTGGCGAATAACAAAGTTGCTCGTAGCGTTGAGGCGGGCACGCAAGACGCGCCTAGAGTTTCTGGTTCTCACGAGTTTTATTCGTCGGGCGATGTTCAGCAATTTGCCGAACTCGGCCGTCGTTTCTTGGGACCAGAGATGTCGGTTGCCAAGCAATGGCCGAAGTGATTTTTAAAAATGACAATGCGACAAAAAACGGAGCAAATATTGTGACACGACAAGACGGACGAAAAGCGAACGAATTGCGTCAACTCAAGTTTGAGCGTGACTTCACCGAGATGGCTCTCGGGTCGGTGTTGGTTTCTTTCGGCAAGACTCGTGTGTTGTGCACTGCATCGGTTGATGAAGATGTGCCGCGATGGATGAAAGGCAAGAACAAAGGTTGGGTCACCGCTGAATATTCAATGTTGCCTGGTTCGACGCCTGACCGCAATGATCGCGAAGCTGCCAAAGGCAAGCAAGGTGGTCGCACGATTGAGATTCAACGACTAATTGGTCGGTCGCTGCGTTCGTGTTGCGACATGACGCTGCTCGGTGAGCGACAAGTAATTGTCGACTGCGATGTGTTGCAAGCCGATGGTGGCACGCGAACCGCCAGCATTTGCGGCGCATACATCGCGTTGCATGATGCGTTGACCCGAGTGATGCAAAACGGTTTGATTGCGACGCATCCGTTGCATTCTTTGTGCGCGGCAGTGAGCGTTGGCATTCACAATGGTTCGCCAATTCTTGATTTGCCATATGTCGAAGACAGTTCTGCCGAGGTCGACATGAATGTCGTGATGTTGCAGGCGCACGATTCGACCGAGCCCAAGTTTGTTGAAGTGCAGGGCACCGCCGAAGGTGCGGCATTTAGCCAAACACAATTGAGTGAATTGTTGGCGCTTGCGACGGCTGGTTTGCGCGAGGTGTTTGCATTGCAGACTCAAACACTCGCCGTACCACCAAAACCAAGACTGAAATAAAAATGTTGCGCGTATGCTGCGCGTAGTTTGTGCTTCAGCCAACCCGCACAAGGTGGCAGAAATTTCAGACCTGATGAGCGGCGTTGTTGATTTGCAACCACGGCCGACAGAACTCGCTGATGTTGTCGAAGACGCCGACACGCTTGTCGGAAACGCGCGACTAAAAGCTATGGCTGTGTCGCTTACAACCGGTTTGCCCGCACTTGCCGATGACACGGGGCTCGATGTCGATGCTTTGAATGGTCAACCTGGTGTGTTCACCGCACGATTTGCCGGCGTTGGTGCAACCGACGCGCAAAATCGAGCAAAATTGTTGCATCTTCTTGATGGCGTCACGAATCGTGCGGCTCGATTTCGCACGATCGTTTTGTTGCGCTTGCCGAGCGGTCAAGAAATTATTTGTGAAGGAGTTTGTGAAGGATCAATTAGCGTCGCCGAACTCGGTGAGCGCGGTTTTGGTTATGACTCGGTGTTTGTTCCTGCTTCTAGTGATGGAAAAACTTTCGCACAAATGAGTATTGCCGAAAAGCACGAGATTTCGCATCGCGGAAAAGCCTTTCGTTTGTTGGCAACTCGGTTGGGCGAATTACCAACCGCGTAAGTCGATCGACCACGCGTCGATAACTTCTTCGCCACGCACAAGGTATGCCATTTCGTGCATTGCCATCGTTGGGTCGATGTGTGCGGGGATGACTCGAAGTTTGTCGCCGACAGATACTTTGGTTTCGGCTTGGTCTTTGTTTGGCACGATTGTCGTGTGCTCGTCTGAACAAAACATGACGTCGTAACCGTCAATAGTTGGATTGCCGTGGTCCATGCCGAGAGATTTCAAACCGACATCAATCACCAGCCAGTCTTTTGATTTCGAAATAATCGTGCCCAAGATGAAACAACTTTGATCGAACGGTAAATTAAGTTTGGCATAGTGAGTATCCATCAGCGCATAAGAGCCGGCTTGCAATTCATTGATGCAAGTCGAGTCGTGCAAGTCGAATGTGCCGGTGCCACCAGCCGAGATTATTTCGCCGCCAACATCTTGAGCGGCACGAGCGAGTAGTTGCATCGACTCGGAGACACGTAGTTTTCGTTTGTCATGACTTTCGATCATCATCAGATGACCTTCGTAGCCCATGACACCGCGAACCGCCATTTTTTGTTTGCGCGCGAAGTCGGCAAGTTGGCCCGCAAGTTCTGGGGCGACACCACATCTTTTTAAACCGACGTTGATATCGATAAGTACATCGCGCAGACCGGCGTGGCTAGCAGCCTGAATTGTGTATTCAGAATCAACTGCGATCGTCACGCGCTGATTCTCTGAAACTTTGGCGAGTGCGCTGAGTCTGTCATGGTCAACAACTTCGTTGGCCAGAAGCAGATCTTCGCCGACACCGGCTGCGGCCATGCCGATTATTTCGCGGGGCGTTGCGCAGGTAAACGTCTTGTGTCCGTAATTTTGCTGCAAATTTGCGATCTGCGTGCATTTGTGCGCTTTCGTATGTGGCCGTAATTTTGCGCCTGGGTGACGTAGTGACATTGTTCGCAGGTTGCGATTCAGTGCGTCGAGGTCGACGAGCAATGCGGGCGTTGCGAGTTGAGATGTCGTGCGAGGTTGCATGTAGTGCCGACGGAGAGACTCGAACTCTCACTGGCGGCGTCCTAAGCGCCGTGCCTCTGCCATTGGGCTACGTCGGCTTGCGTATGTCTTGGGTCGTAAGAGTAGTGCTTGTTATCGAATATTTGACATAATGTAAACCTTGACTTCAATAACGGCGGCACATCAAGGCTCAAAGCGTCAATTAGATGCGGCGGCACTGGCAGGGCAGTTGGGGCTCGCCGACAAGATCGTCGACTCGCAAGCGCTCGAAAACAGCGTTGCGCTTTGTGCAAAAAACAAAGTTGTGCTGCCGACTTTTGCGCAACTCGCAGACCCAACGAAAATCGATGCCGATTATGCGAAGGGTGTCGACAAGAACGCTCCCGATGCGCGCAACTTGTTTCGAGTGCATTGGTATAACAACATGCGCGGCGAACGAGTGTCGGTGCCAGACCATGTGGTCTTGCCGAGTAGTTTGACCGGCGTTGAGAGCCCGATCATCGTGATGTTCGGTGATCGGTTTCCGATGATTACTGCACACAAAGTGCTGGCTGCGTATTCGTGCTTGGCGCCGCGAATAATCACGGGGCAGTTCGACCCGAGTCGACATCGTGCAGTTTGGCCTTCGACCGGCAATTATGCGCGAGGCGGAGTGGCCATCAGCCGAATTATGGGTTCTCGTGGTGTGGCGGTGTTGCCTGCCGGTATGTCGCAAGAAAGATTTGATTGGCTCGACAAGTGGGTGAGTGACCCGAGCGATGTTATTCGCACGCCTGGCACCGAGAGCAATGTCAAAGAAATTTATGATGCGTGCAACGAAATGGAACTTGATCCAAAGAATTTTATTTTCAATCAGTTCTGCGAGTTTGGCAACCATGTCGGCCACTATGAAGTGACGGGTCGTGCGCTGGCAAATGTGTTTGAACATGTCAACAAATCGACTGGTGGCAAGTTGCGATTGGCGGCGTTTACGTCGGCGACTGGTTCGGCGGGCACGATTGGCGCGGGCGACAGACTGAAAGACGTTTATGGAACGAAAGTCGTCGCGGTCGAGGCACTCGAGTGCCCAACGATGCTTGAGAATGGTTTTGGTGAACACAACATTCAGGGCATCGGCGACAAACACATACCGCTGATTCATAACGTGATGAACACAGATGTCGTTGTCGGTGTTTCTGATCGAGCAACTGACGAACTCGACGTGATGTTTAATTCTGATGCTGGCTGTCGTTATCTGGCAGAGCGAAAAGGTGTGCCAGTAGAGGTTGTTGAAACTCTGAAACATTTTGGTTTTTCGGCAATCTGCAACGTGATTGCGGCAATTAAGACGGCGAAGTTGCTCGGGCTGGGTGAGAACGAAGCGTTGATCACGATCGCCACTGACGGCGCTGATTTGTATCCGAGTGAGAGAGTAAAAACCTTGAGTCGCAGATTTAACGATTCGTTCACAGAGATTGACGCAACCGAAGTTTTTGCCGAGCATTTGGCAACTGTCAACACGGACGCCACGATCGACTGCACCGAGCGGGATCGCACGCGTATTTTTAATCTTGGCTATTACACATGGGTTGAGCAGCAGGGTACGCCACTCGAAGTGTTTGAAGCGCGCCGCTCGCAGTCGTTCTGGCGTGATTTGCGCAAGTATCTGCCAGTCTGGGATGACCTGATCGGCGAGTTCAATCGTCGAGTCGCCGCCAAAAAATAGTTGACTAGAGCGGTATCGCGGCCGTGAGTGTGCAGACGCCGGTGGTGACTGGTTGGCGGTGCGCCGTTTGTCGCGAGCGAGTGGCGATCAGCGAGATTTTTTCGTGGCGATGCCCGAATTCGAGTGATACAGATCGACACCATGTGCTCGAAATTGAGAATTTGATTGCGCCGTTGCGCACAAACGGCGATGCGAACCCGTTCGTTGGCTTTCAACGCTATTTGGCGTGGGATGCATTTGCCGCGACATTGGGTTTTGATTTTGAATCACGCACGAAGATTATTCGCGATCTCGACGATGCCGTTGCCAAAGTTGCTGGCACTGGCTTTCTTACGACGCCATTCTTGCGCAACGATGCTTTGAGCGACGCTTTGGGTTTTGACCAGCAAGGTGGCGTTTGGGTTAAAGACGAGACGCATAATGTCGCCGGTTCGCAAAAAGCACGACATTTGTTTACACAATTGTTGCATCTGGTTGCAGTGGAACAGGCGGGCCGTGCGCCGTGGCGAGATCGAAGCGAGCGGCCGCAATTGGCGATTGCTTCTTGTGGTAACGCAGCGATTGCATCCAGCACACTGGCTCGCGCAGTTAACTGGCCAATTCAAGTTTTCGTGCCCGAGCATACTGACGAAGCGACGATAAAGATTTTGAATTCGCTGGATGCGAACATTGTGCGGTGCGCGAGAGTGGTTAGCGACCCACCGGGTGATCCGTGCGTGTTTAGATTTCGAGAAGCGATCGTTTCGGGTGCGATTCCGTTTGGTGTGCAAGGGCCTGAAAATGCCTGGTGTCTTGACGGTGGTCGCACTATTGGTTGGGAGATGGCGGTCGTCGCCGAAGATCTGCCAGGCGCGTTATTTAGTCGGATGTTTGTGCAGGCTGGTGGCGGTGCGTTTGTTACATGTGCAACGAATGGTTTTTTTGCGGGGGCGACGAAACCAAAAATTCACGCCGTGCAGACTGAAGGATGTGCGCCACTGGCTCGCGCATTTGAGATTGCACAGAAAACTGGCGGTGCTCGCAACGCAGGCGCACGCTGGTCGCAGTGCATGTGGCCGTGGGAGACGACGCCAGTCTCGCTTGCCGACGGAATTTTGGATGACGAAACCTATGACTGGGTAGGTGCGTGCAATGCGATGGCCGACAGTGGTGGTTGTCCGGTTGTTGCGAGTGAAGGTCAAGTGCGCGAGAGTTATGACCTCGCACATCGTGTGACAAATGTTGATGTCAGCCCGACGGGCGCAGCGGGGCTTGCGGGGCTTTTGGCGATGCGCCAAGAAATCGCCGATGACGAGCGTGTGATTGTTATTTTAAGTGGCGTCCGTCGGCAATAGTTGCGCGCGCACTAGCCTGCAAGGCATGTCAAATATTCTTCCTGTGGCCCTCGAGGGCGGATTCGATGCCCGTAGCGACATTTTTGTGCGACTTCTCAAGAGTCGCGTGATCATGCTCGGCACCGATGTCAACGACGAGATTGCCAATCAGGTTTGCGCGCAGTTGCTGTTTCTTGAAGGCGAAGATCCGAAGGCCGACATTTGGCTATATATAAATAGTCCTGGCGGTTCGGTGACTGCAGGTTTTGCGATTTATGACACGATGCAATTTGTTTCGTGCGATGTTGCCACAGTGTGCTTGGGTTTGGCTGCATCGATGGGTCAATTCTTGTTGACTGCTGGTGCTGCTGGCAAGCGATATACATTGCCCAACGCAAGAATCATGATGCACCAACCATTGGCGGGTTTGCGTGGTCAGGCTTCTGATATTGCGATTCAAGCCGAACAACTTGCTTATACAAAATTGAGCATGGCGAAACTTACGGCGCAGCATTCGGGTCGAGAGCTTGAAGATATTCAGAGAGACTCTGAACGCGATCGCTGGTTTACCGCCGAGCAGGCACGCGACTACGGTTTGGTTGACAAAGTAATTGTCAAGCGCGGAGAAATTCGCTAGCGCTTTTTGGTCGTTACGGGGTCGGGCCGACATTGAGCCCGGTCGAGATGTCGACACCGCAAGTTTCACGAATCCATTTTGCTGCGGCGTCCGCGGCTTTTTCGGTTGCATAAGACATGTCAATGACAGCTTGAACACTTTCTGCGTCGTTCGGGTTGGTGCGTGATGCAACGGCGAGAAGTTCGGTGAGCGACTGCCAGTCTTCTTCGATTGCTAGTGGTGCGACTTTGCCAAGTCGTTTGTAGCGATCAAGCATTTGTGAAACTTCGGCTTGAGTCGCAGTCGGCTGTGTTATCGCGGGCACTTCAAGAGCCAACTGGCGACAGAAGTTTGTTGCTGTTCGTGGCGTTTCGGCGCACGCACTGGTGAGCGTCGCTACGGCCAAGACTGCTGCAATCGCAGTAGTTGCCGTGCGAGTGATGTGGCGCACACATTGACGAAAAGTATTAGTCGTGTTAGTCGCGGAGGTTTTCAAAAAAGTCATTGCGCTCAAGTATCTCAGGTTGGTTAATCAGATTGGCGTCATGTCGTCGTGTTATCGCGGTTATTGAATACAAAAAAGGAAGTAAAAGTGTTTGCGTCAGTTAGATCGGCGACTTTGTTGGGTGTGCGCGGCTCGAGAGTTGATGTTGAGGTACATGCCGGCATCGGCTTACCAGGTTTTACGGTCGTGGGCCAACCTGACGAAGTTTGTCGAGAGAGTCGCGATCGAGTGCGAGCGGCATTGCTGTCATCTGGGTTGCCTTGGCCGACGCGACGAGTGACGGTGAATCTTGCGCCAACAGGCGACCGCAAGTCTGGGGCGGGTTTAGATCTGGCCATTGCGATTGGCTTGTTGGCGGCACAAGAAATTGTCAGCGTTGATGTCTTGTCTGACTTTGCATTTATCGCCGAACTGGGTCTCGATGGTTCGTTGCGACCACTTCGCGGTGCGACACCGTTGATTTTGGCATTAACTGATCGCAAGTCGATAGTCGCGCCGGGCAACTTCGCAGAGGCGCGTGCGGCCACACCAAGCGATGTATATTGCGCCAAAAATTTATTGGATGTAGTCGAGTGTTTGGCTGGGCGCGTCGAATGGCAACGCGAAATCTTCCAGAATGTGACAGCGAGTTCAAGTGCCGAGCGTGTAACCGCCTTAGATATGGCCGATGTGCAGGGGCAACCGGTTGCGCGGCGCGCACTTGAAATTGCCGCGGCCGGTGCGCACCACTTGTTGCTTGTCGGCCCACCAGGAGCGGGCAAAACAATGTTGGCTGAGCGACTTGTCGGGTTGTTGCCGCCACTGACCAACGAAGAAGCAATTGCGACAACGATGGCGCATTCATCGGTGCATCTCGAATCGCCGAATGCTGGGTTGATTCGTCGCGCACCTTATCGTGCGCCACATCATTCATCATCAATGGTTTCGATGGTCGGGGGTGGCACGGCATTGATGCGGCCTGGTGAAATCTCTCTGGCGAGTAACGGCGTTCTATTTTTAGACGAACTCGGTGAGTTTGCGCCGTCGGTGCTCGATGCCTTGCGCCAACCACTCGAGCAGGGCATCGTGCGTTTGGCGCGAGCACGCACGAGTGTTGTGATGCCGGCAAAGTTTTTGCTTGTTGCCGCGACCAACCCTTGCCCGTGTGGCGAGGGCTCGCCAGGTGCTTGCACATGTGATGACACGGCGAGGGCAAGATATCTGCGCCGGTTCTCGGGGCCGTTGCTCGACCGTTTTGATTTACGAGTCGCAGTTTCGCGACCAAACACTGACGAGCTGGTCAGCCCGCAACGAGGCGAGTCGACTGCAGATGTTGCCGATCGAGTCGCAGCGGCGCGAGAGTTGGCATTTTTTAGATCAGGTTGTGCCAACTCGGCTTTGAGTCGCGAGCAGTTAGATAATGTGGCGCCGCTTTCAAAAAAAGCGGAGAAGCGATTGCGGCGCGAACTTGAAATTGGACATTTGACTGGACGTGGTTATCACCGAGTGCGCCGTGTCGCACGCACGGTCGCAGATTTGGACGGAGCACCCGATGTGGTCGAAGAAGAACATTTGAATCTTGCCTTGATGATGCGCGTCGACCTTGCGTCAGGTTTGCGCACGCGAAATTTGATGTTCTAGTTGTGGGCGTCATAACGAAAAATTTTTTAGACGCTGATCATTTGATGGCTGCATCGTTGACTGCGCTGCCAAAAATTGGGCCAAAGCGACTGACAACTTTGCTCAAGTATCACGACCCACAAACTGCGTGGGCGGTGGTGCAAGGACGAGCCAAGCCGCATGCTGTTGTTGCTGCGTTGATGCAAGAAAGTGGTCTTGGTGCGATGTGGCGGGCGAACGCGACTCTGGATTTGCAAGAACAGATTTTGGGGCGATGTAAAAAGTCAGGCATTTATGTTGTGCTGCACGGCGAGTCGAATTATCCGTCTTGTTTAAAAAACGATTTGGCACCACCCGCGGTTTTGTTTTATCAAGGCGACTTGCAAGCGCTTAAAACACGGCGTGTGGGCATGATCGGCACGCGCAGCGCAACTGCATCGGGAAGATATTTCGCATCTCATTTGGCTTTCGAATTGACGCTCAACGGTGTTTGTGTCGTTTCGGGTTTGGCGCGTGGCATTGATGGCTGGGCGCATCGTGGGGCGCTGCGCGCGCATGAAAAATCTCACGGTGCTGAAAAAGAAAAATTAAAGTCGGCGTTTGGCGACGTTGCGGCGCCAGTCGGGGTTGTGGCGTCGGGGCTTGATTATATTTACCCAAAAGAACACGGTGAGTTATGGCGCGAGGTTGCCCAGACTGGCGCGTTATTGAGCGAGTCGCCACCAGGTGCGCCACCAGAAGCATTTCGGTTTCCGTTGCGCAACAGAATTTTGGCAGCACTGAGTGAAGTCTTGGTCGTTGTTGAAAGCCGAGACAGAGGTGGATCAATGATCACGGTTGATGAAGCACAAAAACGAGATGTGACTGTGTTGGCTGTGCCGGGGTCACCGAGAAATATCGCATCGGTTGGCACTAACTTACTGGTGCAACAAGGCTGCTTGCCGGTCGTCGGTGTCGACGATATTTTGGTGGCACTTGGGCTTGACAACCGACGCGCCAACGAAAAGTCGTTTGATCCGCGAGCAAAACTTTCAGAGCGAGACGCGCATCTTGTGGCCGTCATGGTTGGATCGCCTTTTTCGTTGGACGAGTTTGTGATTCGCACATCGGTGCCACTTTTAGAGGCGGCGATTTCGCTTGGTCGATTAGAGGCTTTGGGTTGGGTGGTCAACAACTCTGGGTGGTGGGAAGTAATCGAATTCGGGTAGCGACACACCCAAAGAGATACCGTTGTGACTGTTATGGCGGCGGGGTGGAGTATCGACGACTTTGTTGGCTCGATGACGGCTGCCTCGGGGCATACGACGAGTGCTTACGCGAGTGATGTCAAACAATTCGCCGAGTGGTTGTCGCGACAAAAAGTGACCTCGCCGAAAAATGTAACGCGAGACATGGTGCGTCAATATTTGAGTTTTCTGACTACGAATCGCCAAGCCAAGCGCAGCGTGACGCGAAAGCTCGCGGCGATTCGTCGGTATTTCGCCTGGCAAGTGCGCAACAAAGCAATAAAAGCCGACCCCACAACTGGCGTGCGCACGCCATCAGGCACGGGACGATTGCCAAAAGTTTTGACCAAAGAACAACTCAACGCGTTGTTGACTTGCAAAGACCCAGAAGTGCCAGAGTGGAAGTCGACTCGTGATACCGCGGTGATCGAGCTGCTTTATGGCAGCGGTCTTCGAGTGAGCGAACTTTGCTCATTAGATACAGACAGCATTGATGCGCGCAACAACACTGTGACGGTGATGGGCAAAGGTTCGAAAGAACGACGAATTCCGGTTAGTGAACCGAGTATTGATGCAGTGAAGAGTTGGGTCAAGTTGCGTCGTGAAGTTGTGGATCAACAGCGCGAATCTGTGGCGCTGTTTTTGAACTCGCGAGGTGGGCGGTTGGCGCCACGCGATGTGCGACGAATAATCGACGAGCGAGCACTGACACCGACGCATCCTCACGCATTGCGTCACACTTTTGCCACGCACTTGCTCGACAACGGCGCAGATTTGCGCGCGGTGCAAGAATTGCTCGGTCATTCAGATGTGGCGACGACCCAGCGCTACACACAAGTCAGCAAAGAGCGCCTCAAATCTGCGTATGGCGCATCGCACCCACGCGCATGAACGCACTGCCTGTTCGTCTAACTATCGATCAAGCATGGCAGAATTGGCACGCGCAAAAAGACCCGCTCGCGCGCGAGTGGCTCGTCGTGCACTATGCCTCGCTAGTTAAGTTCGTTGCAGGCCGACTTGCGGCAGGTTTGCCAAAGCGAGTCGAAATTGGCGATCTTGTAAGTTCTGGCGTGTTTGGTCTGATGAATGCGATCGATCGCTTTGACCCAGCGCTGGGTTTCAAATTTGAGACTTATGCCATTCCACGCATTCGTGGCGCAATTTTGGATAGTTTGCGCTCGCTCGACTGGGTGCCGCGCAGTGTGCGATCAAAAGCCAGAACTGTAGAAAATGCGATCTCTGATCTTGAGCACGAGTTGAAGCGTGCACCAACTGATGAAGAGTTGGCGGTCAAACTAAAAATTAATAGCAGCGATCTTGAAACTTGGTTGACGGAAATTGCGTCGAGCGCAGTCGGTCCGCTTGATCATGTTGTTGCCGACAACACGCCTGCATCTACACATGGTGGGGCGTCGTATGTGCCGAGCCCAGACTCGGTGGTTGAGGCAACAGAATTGCGAAAAATTATGCGAAGTGAAATTAAGCGACTTCCTGAACGAGAGCGAACAGTATTAGTTCTTTATTACGACGAAAATTTGACGCTTGGCGAAATTGGCGAAGTGCTTGGCGTAACCGAGAGCCGTGTGTCGCAGATTCATACGAAGGCTGTGTTGCAGTTGCGTTCGCGTCTTGCCGCCGCCGACGTCGCCTAATCTGTGGGCGCACCAAAATTTTCGCAACCATTTGGTTGTCGCTAATTGCGACGTTTTGTTTGGTGACAATTTTCTTGACTTCGGTTGGTGCGACAACATGTTTGATGCGCAGCCCTGTTGCGAATTTTGACGATGTCGTGATTATTGATTATTTCCGAGCGCCAAAATGCGAACAGTGTTCGGGAAATCGTGGCATCGAATTGCAGATAAACGCCGATGAGCCAATTTTTGCGGTAGCCGACGGCGTGATTAGTTTTCGTGGCGAGGTAAATCGCACAAAATATCTCGTGCTGCTGACGACCAACAATCGCCGCATTACTTATGGCAAAGTCGCTGAAATCAAAGTGCGAGCAGGTGAACGTGTCGTTGCAGGGCAGCAAATTGCGAAGTCTGGGCCGAATCTTTATTTCGGCATTCGCGAATTCTCAGGCGGCGTTGCGCAATATCTCGACCCGATGAAATTTCTCGCAAACGCCACAACGAATCACGCAAGAGCCGTGTTAATCAGCGACGAAGATGGGTTCACCCGCACGCGAAATCCGTTGAATTTGCAGTGCTAAACGAGGTGGTCGACCGCTAGAATTTTGGGGCTAGTTGAAGTAATGAATTTTATATCCCACTATTAATTTGCACGGCTTTCATCTTGTGGTCGCTTCGGCGCCGAAGGTCGTGTATCTAACCACAGAGAGGAAATTAGTCATGGCAATTATCAGCATGCGTCAAATGCTTGAGGCCGGAGTTCACTTCGGACATCGCACAGCCCGCTGGGACCCACGAATGCAGCGCTTCATTCACAGCGAGCGCAATGGCATTTACATCATCGACCTTGAACAGACTTTGGTTCGAATCGAAGAGGCGTATCGCTTCGTTCGTGATCTTGTCGCCAACGGTGGCAATATTTTGTTCGTCGGCACAAAGAAGCAAGCGCAAGATCCAGTACGACTTTTCGCTCAACACTGTGGCATGCCTTATGTCAACGAGCGTTGGTTGGGCGGCATGTTGACGAACTTCGACACAATCTCAAAGCGCGTCAGCAAGATGCAAGAATACGAGCGTCTTCGCGAGACGGGCGAGTTTGATTTGATGCCGAAGAAAGAAGCTCTATTGATCAGCCGTGAACTTGAGAAGTTGCAGCGCAACTTGTCGGGTATCAGCTCGATGGGTCGTCGTCCGAATGCGATTTTCGTGCTCGACACTTTGAAAGAGCACATCGCGGTGACAGAAGCGCGCAAACTTGGCATTCCGGTGATTGCAGTTGTTGACACAAATGTGAACCCAGACATCATTGACTACCCGATTCCGGGCAACGATGATGCGATTCGTGCGAACGAGTTGATGGCCCGCGTTATTGCCGAAGCGGTTATTGAAGGTCGCTACATCGCCGAGAAGATGACTCCGCGTGCGGCACCGGCAACAACTGGCGCGACGATACCTGCGGCACCGGTCAACACACGAACACCTGCCGAGCAAGCAATTTTCGAGGCGCAACAAGAAGCAGCGAAAGCCCAAGCAGCATCTGAGATGACAAAGCGTGACGCAAAAGTTGCGCCAAAGTCAGAGTAGTACTGGTCGAAATGGCATTTTCAGCGAAAGAAGTACAAGCACTGCGTCAGGCAACTGGCGCCGGAATGATGGACTGCAAGAAAGCACTTGAAGAAGCAAACGGAGATATCGAGGCTGCAAAACAGTGGCTTCGTGAAAAAGGTTTGTCAGCGAGTGCCAAGCGCGATGATCGTGACAACGCACAAGGTGTTGTTGCGTTACTAGTCAAAAGCAATGTCGGTGCGATGGTCAAGTTGAAATGTGAAACTGACTTTGTCGCAAGCAGCGACGGTTTCAAAGCCGAAGCAGAAGCACTAGTTGCACTGGTTCTCGAAAAGGGTGAAGCGGCAGTTTCGCAACGCGCAACACAGCTTGAAGACCTCAAGATTTTGCTCAAAGAAAAAATCGAAGTCGGTGATGTTATTCGTATCGAAGGTGCTGCGGGCAACAAGATCGGTTCGTATTCTCACCTGCAAGGCAGTCGTGGCATAAATGGTGTGCTGATTGAGATGAGTGGTGCAGCAGATGACTTGGCCCACGATGTTGCAGTGCACATCGCATTTGCCCGACCGAAATATTTGAACAAGACGGACGTGCCTGACTCAGTGGTTGCAGCCGAGCGCGCAACGCTTGAAGTCGTGACTCGCAACGAGGGCAAGCCGGAGCAAGCAATCGCCAAGATCGTTGATGGTCGTGTGACTGGGTTTTTCAAAGATGTTTGTCTGCTTGAACAGCCATATGCCAAAGACGACAAGCTCTCTGTTGCGGCGGTTATTGGCGCAGCCAAAATTATTCGCTTTGCGCAGGTTGAAATAGGCTAGGGCTATGGCTGGTGCGTCGTCCGCGAATCCTCGTTGGAAGCGGGTGGTTTTAAAATTATCCGGAGAGGCCTTGGCTGAACCGACTGGTTTCGGTCTTGACTCAGATGTGTTGCATCAAATTGCAACCGAATTGCACGAAACCCGTCGCGATCTGAATGTTGACATCGCCGTGGTCGTGGGTGGCGGCAACTTTTGGCGAGGCCTCAAAGGCGCGGGCCAAGGTATGGACCAGGCTCAGGCCGACTATATGGGCATGATCGCAACGGTGATGAACGCGCTGGCGTTGCAAGATGCGTTTGAAAGAGTTGGCCAGTTCTCGCGAGTGATGACGGCAGTTGAAATGCCGAAAGTAGCCGAGCCATATATTCGTCGCCGAGCCGAGCGCCATCTTGAAAAAGGTCGAATTGTGATTCTTGCCGGTGGCACGGGCAACCCGTTCTTTACGACTGATACGGCCGCCGCGTTGCGTGCCGCCGAGATTTCGGCACAGGCAATTTTGAAGGGCACGCACTCTGGTGTCGACGGCGTTTACACGGCCGACCCGAAGAAAGATAAAACGGCGACGCGTTTCGACGAAATCAGTTATCTAGATGTGATTAGCAAAGGTCTGAAAGTAATGGATTCGACGGCGATCACATTCTGCATGGACAACAAAATTCCGATTGTTGTTTTCAACTTGCTCGAAAAGGGTAATGTTCGAAAAATTCTTGAAGGCCAGAAAATAGGAACCCTCGTCGAGTGATAGACGAAACTCTGCTCGACGCGATGGAGAAAATGGGCAAGGCTGTTGAGCATGTCCAGGCGCAATTCACAGGTGTGCGCACTGGTCGGGCGAACGCTTCGCTAGTAGAGAAACTGCAGGTCGAGTATTACGGCGCGTATGTTCCGTTGCTGCAACTGGCGTCGTTTCAAGTGCCGGAAGCACGCATGCTCGTAGTAAAACCACATGACCGTGGTTCGATCACCGCGATTGAGCGTGCTTTGCAATCGAGTGACCTTGGTCTTTCGCCGAGCAACGATGGCGTCGTGATTCGACTCAACTTTCCGGCGTTGACTGAAGAGCGGCGCAAAGAGTTCGTAAAAGTTGTCAAGAATATGGCCGAAGAAGGTCGCGTGACCGTGCGCAGTATTCGTCGCGATGCACGCAAAGTTCTTGAGACGGCACAAAAAGACGGCGATATTTCGCAAGACGATTTGGATCGAGCCGAAAAAGAGCTCGAACAATTAACCCAGACGACGGTAGAGGCTGTTGATAAAGCGTTTGCACGCAAAGAGCAAGAACTATTAGAAGTGTAAAGTTAATTCCAAAGAAGTTTTAGAGGGGAATACGCAAAATGAGCGACGAGACCAACAACGAAAATCCTGACGACACGACAAACGCGACTGATCGCACAGGCAATGATGCCACTGTTGACTTTGGCGACGAATTCGGAATCGTCAAGTTTGCCGATGATGACGACAGTGCCCCAGCAATTTCATTTCCTGAAAATCAGACAGATCAATTGCCTCACTGGACAGAATCGCCGACTGGTGAATTGCCGAA
Organism: Actinomycetota bacterium; assembly: GCA_027731085.1. GTDB lineage: Bacteria > Actinomycetota > Acidimicrobiia > Acidimicrobiales > Ilumatobacteraceae > BACL27. The sequence goes on from JAQCDG010000011.1 coordinate 15,255, forward strand.
ATTTGTGACTGCCAGCGAAGACACGATTTCGCCGACTCCAAGTGCGGGCGCAAGTCGACCAACAGTAAACCTGACGGGGTCAACTCGCCGCGTCGAGCCGGCATCTGCGCCGCCGCCTGTTGCCCGACCAGCGAGTGCAGGACGAGTTTCAATTGGTTCTGACCCAACTGGCGAGCGAGGTCGCCCAGATTCGTCGGGTCCACTGCCACGTCGCGATGTGACTGATAATTCGCGAAGCGAAGAAAACGTCAGTTCGCAGACCGCGCGCCCGACCCAAGTGCGTCGTGCAAGGCCAAGTGATCGCAGCGATTCTGGCACTGGACCGCGACCAAGGCCACGAACTTTAACGGCACGAAGTAGCTCGGGTGCTCGAATGCCGTCATCGGCGCCACGAGATTTGCCAACAGCGACTGCAGTCGGTGCGTTGTTGGCCGCGGTGTTTATCGCCGCGGTGTTGGTTGGCCCAGTTGCCGTGATGGTGCTGTTGGTGATCGTGCTTGGTCTTGCCGCAGTTGAGTTTTTTACTCAGGCTTCTGCGACTGGTTATCAGCCCGCGCTAATAATCGGTGTTGTTGGCTGCGTATCGGCACCACTTGCCGCTTATTGGATTGGTGACGCCGCACTGCCATTAGTGTTCGTGTTCGCGTTTGTCGCCGGATCGATCAGTTTCATAGGCGCTAACTCGGTTGAAAGCGGACCGGTGCCAAACTTAGGTCTGACGCTGCTCGGCTTGGTGTGGATCGGATTATTCGGTTCGTATGGTGCGCTGATTTTGCGACTTTCAAACTCGGGGCCGGGCTTTGAAAATATCGGCACCGACACTTTGTTTATTTTGGTGATCGGCATCATCGCCAATGACACAGCCGCGTATTTCGTTGGCGCAGCGACTGGTCGCACACCGCTTCGTTCGTGGATCAGCCCAACAAAAACTATGGAAGGTTTTGTCGGTGGGGCGATCGGCACATTTGTCGCAGTGATTGCTGTTGGTCTGCAGAGCGGAACTTGGACAAAACTAAGCGAATGGTTGGTGATTGCAATCGTGATTTCAGTTGTTGGACCGATTGGTGATCTGACCGAGTCGATGTTCAAGCGCAACATGGATATCAAAGATTTCGGCACTGTTCTTCGTGGCCATGGTGGGGCGTTAGATCGTTTCGACAGCATGTTGTTCGCATTGCCGTTCATTTACTACATCACGCTGGTGCTAACTCCCTGGACTAGCTGAGTCGTGGTGCGCGTTGCGATTGCCGGATCTACTGGGTCAATCGGCAAGCAAACTTTAGATGTCGTGCGTGCGGCAGGTGAGGCCGGCAAATATCAAGTCGTTGCGCTGAGCGCCAATTCGTCGGTTGACGAAGTTGTTGCACAAGCGCAGAGTTTTAAACCTAAAGTTGTGGTGATTGCCGACCCAGCGGCGAGAAAAAAAGTGGCCGAACGGCTGAAACTCAGCGACCCAAAAATAGAAGTTGTTGATGACGCCACGCAACTCGCGACGCTTGCCGACGTCGTCGTTAATGGTGTCGTCGGTTTTGCAGGGCTCAGCGTGACGATGTCGACTTTAAAGGGCGGCAAGCGATTGGCGTTAGCCAACAAAGAGAGTTTGATCGCGGCAGGACCAGTAGTAGCGCCGCTGCGTAAAATTGCCGGCGCAGAGATTATCCCGATTGATAGTGAGCATTGCGCGATTCATCAATGCTTGCGTAGTTCGCAAAATTATGCGCGAGACATTTCAAGAATATTACTGACTGCAAGCGGCGGTCCGTTTAGAGGTCGATCGGCAAAATCGCTGGCCAATGTTTCGGTTCAAGATGCATTGCAGCACCCGACTTGGTCGATGGGACCAAAAATAACTGTCGACTCTTCGACGCTGATGAACAAAGGTCTCGAAGTGATCGAAGCGCACGAACTTTTTGGTGTGAGTTACGACGCGATCAGTGTCGTGGTGCACCAGCAATCGATTGTGCATTCGATGGTTGAATTTCGCGACGGGGCGACGATCGCACAACTATCGATGCCCGATATGAAGTTGCCGATTGCCTACGCGCTTGAGTTTCCGAATCGATCGGCGGACAGTTTTGGGGCGATTGACTGGGCTGAACTTTCGCGACTCGATTTTGAAAAACCAGACCGTGACACATTTCGCTGCCTTGATCTGGCATATCAGGCGGGTCGAATTGGTGGTACGGCGCCTGCGTGGTTGAGTGCCGCCAACGAAATTGCCGTCGAATCTTTTTTGGCTGAAGGCGTGAAATGGAATCAGATTGCCAGCATCATTGAATCAACTATGCAACACCATGATGGTCAAATACCGACAACGGTCGATGACATATTAGAAGCAGATCGTCTCGCGCGTACATGGGCCGCAAAGATGGTTGCCAAGATTGTCTGAGATTAAAGAGAGGCAAGTTTGAGTTCACAGGACGGCAATTTTTATACGAAGTTTCGCAACGAGATTGCTGCTGGTGGCGCAACCGACGAAAAGCAAAACAAAAACCACAAACTGACGACAGCCATAACTTCGATTGTCATCGTCGGGTTGCTGGTTTGGCTGGGCGTAAAGAACCCGTGGTCGCTGGTGTTCGTGGCTGGCTTGATCGTCTCGGTGTTTTTGCACGAGGCTGGTCACTTTTTGACCGCGCGTCGCAGCGGCATGAAAGTAACGCAGTTTTATATGGGTATGGGGCCAAAAGTTTTTAGTTTTCAGCGCGGCGAAGTCGAGTTTGGTTTGCGGGCGCTGCCGGTTGGTGCTTTCGTGCGAATCGTCGGCATGAATAATTTAGATGAATGCGCGCCCGAAGACGAGCCCCGCACATATCGCCAACAGTCGTATCCGAAGCGAATGCTCGTGATCACGGCAGGCAGTTTGATGCACTTGCTTATCGCCATCGTGTTGTTTGTCGGCATTTATTCGACGGCTGGTCGATTCGGTGATACGGGCGAACTTTTAATTTATGGCGCACCGGCGATTGATTCGCCAGCAGAAAAGATAGGCCTTCGTGATGGTGATCAGATTCTGGCAGTTGGTGAATCAAAAATCACTTCGCGACGCGAATTGATCTTGGCGATAGTGGCTAATCAACCAGGTGACACAGTTGAAATCAGAATCTTGCGAGACGGCCAAGAGCAGATCGAACAAGTGGTACTGGCAAGTAACCCCGCAAATTCTGACCTTGCATTTTTAGGTGTCTCTTCCGACTCGTATGCATATGTTCGGCAGAATGTATTCAACGCAGTTCGCTTAGGTGTGGTTGACGCTGTCAAGACGATAAGAGATTCGGTAGGTGGTTTATTTGTCGTGCTCAACCCAGCGAACATTTTTTCGAATGTCGTGGCCGACGAACCAGACATGATGACTCGACCGACAACAGTTGTTGGGGCAAGTCAATTTGGCGGAGAAATTGGCCGTAGCGAAGGCATCAAAGGCGTGCTGATGCTGTTGGCCAGCGTGAATATTTTTGTTGGTGTTTTCAATATGGTGCCGTTGTTGCCGTTCGACGGTGGTCACGCAGCAATTGCGACGTACGAACGATTTCGCTCACGGCGTGGGCGTGTTTATCGGGCAGATGTCGGCAAGATGATTCCGGTGGCGACGACCGTGGTGGTTTTACTCGTAATGTTGATGTTTGCGGGTCTTTACTTAGACATAACCAGCCCGCTTGGATAATTAGATAAAACGATTCTGAGATTTGGGTTCGCATATGACGAAAAGTGATTCGACAAATTATCAGCGCAAAAAAACTCGTCAGATTAAAGTCGGCAAGGTTTTGGTTGGTGGCGATGCACCGATCAGTGTGCAGTCAATGACGATCACCAAGACGGCCGATGTCGAGGGCACGCTGCAACAGATTTATGCACTTGCTGCAGCCGGATGCGACATTGTGCGTTGCACTTGCAACGATGCCGCCGCGGCCGAAGGGTTGGCCAAAATCGTGCCGCGTTCGCCTGTGCCGATCATCGCCGATATCCATCACCAATATCGCATGGCGTTGGGGGCTCTTGAGGCGGGGGTGCACGGCTTGCGTCTCAATCCTGGCAATATTCGCAAACCAGAACATATCAAGGCAGTTGCGTCTGAGGCTCGCGATCGTGGCGTTTCCATTCGCATTGGCGTAAACGGCGGATCATTAGATTCTTCGCTTTACGAAAAGCACGGTGGGCTTACCGCGCAAGCAATGGTCGAATCGGCGCAACAAGAACTGAAATATTTTGAAGAAGTTGATTTTGATTTGGTAAAAATTTCAGTCAAAGCTTCAAACGTGCCGTTGATGGTTGAGGCATATCGCATGCTCAGCGAGGTAACTGATTTTCCGCTTCATCTCGGTGTGACCGAAGCAGGGCCGCTGCCCGGCGGTCTGATTAAGGCCTCTGCTGGCATCGCCACGCTGTTGCTTGAAGGCATCGGCGACACGATTCGCTACAGCCTGACGGCAGACCCGGTCGAAGAGGCTCGCGCAGGTCGCCAGTTGCTTGAGTCGCTTGGTTTGCGCGAGCGAAAAAATGTTGATTTGATTGCCTGCCCAAGTTGTGGTCGGGCAGAAGTTGACGTGATCGACATAGCCCAGCGAGCGCAGGCGGCATTTGCCGACAAGAAACTGCCGTTGCAAATTGCAGTTATGGGTTGCGTTGTCAACGGCCCTGGCGAAGCGCGCGAGGCCGACCTGGGCATTGCTGCTGGCAATAAACGCGGTCACTTATTTGTCAAAGGTCGCAATGTGGCAGTTGTGCCCGAAAACGAAATGGTCGACGCACTAGTCGAGTGGGCGACTTTTATTCACGAGCATGGCACCGACGCCGCGCTCAAACGAGTCGACACGACGATTGCTGAGCGCGAGGCTGCCAAAGATCGCAATGCGGCGCTCGCCGAAAAAGGTGATGACGCGAACCATGACCAAGAACGAATCGTCGAAATTCGACGCACGGTTTCTGAAAAATAGTTGGTTCGAGATCTAGTTAGCTAGCGGCGAAAAGCTGACTGTGGCTGTGTTGCAGCGCGGTCGGTAGGCGTAATAACTGGCGCTTTGTGATCGTCGGCACTTTTTTGCGCACTACGAGACATTGTGGGGTTTGCGCGATGAGCCCGAATGTTGCACAACGCTCGATTGCCCGTTCGAGTGAGCCCGAGCCATGGCGAAAAGCGAGACCGAGCGCGGAGGCCGTGTCGGCGAGGTCGAGGCAGTATCCGTTGGGAAACACCTCGAGTTCGCGCGACAAATAGCGCAACACCCAAGTGGCGCTCGGGCCGATGACGCCGAGCCAATAGGTTTCGACATAGTCGCTGCACGCGTCGAAACCCGACGCAGTGAGAACTGGGTCGACCCATTCAGAGACGAAGATTTCTGAGTTTGTAAAGTCGCATGAGTTTGAAGCCATACCTAGTTGTGTGCCTGAACCTGAGATTTTGGCTCGTGTGCATGCGAGAATTTCGAAAACCCGACAGAATAGGCGAGTGAATTACGAATCTCAAGTGCCGGCTATTGATCTGGCAAGACAACTAGTTGCGACAAGTTCGAAAATCACCGTTCTGACTGGTGCTGGCATTTCTACAGATTCTGGGATACCAGACTTTCGCGGACCAAATGGTTTGTGGACGAAGAACCCCGATGCCGAGCGGGCGGCGACGTTGCAGTTCTATCTGCAAGACGAACAACTTCGCAATCGTGCGTGGCAAAATCGTTTGAAGTGGATCAACAACGACCCGCAACCCAACGACGGTCATCGAGCATTGCTGGCAATCGAGCAACGCAATGCACTTGTGGCGATTGTGACCCAAAATGTTGATGAGTTGCACCAACGAGCAGGTCACCAGCCGAGCAAAGTGTTAGAAGTTCACGGCACTTTGCATCGCACATGTTGTTGGGGTTGCAAAGATCGCCGGCCGATGACCGAGGCGTTGGCGCGAGTGCAGGCGGGTGACCCCGACCCGAAGTGTGAACTATGTGGCGGCATTCTCAAGAGCGACACGATTTTGTTTGGGCAGTCGCTTGATCAAGATGTGATGGATGCAGCGATGCAAGCCAGTAGCGAGTGTGATTTGTTTTTGGCGGTTGGCACTTCGCTGTCGGTTTTTCCGGCGTGCAACACTTTGCCGCGCGCAAAAACTTGTGGCGCAAAAATAGTGATTGTCAACGGCCAACCAACTGAAATGGATAAATACGCCGACGCAATCATCAACGCGCCAATTTCTGAAGTTTTGCCTCAGATTTGTGGCGTCGTTAATTCTTGACAAAAACGGTAGGGTATTGACATGTCTAGTTTTCGCGAACTACTTGCTGCCGCCAAGTCAAAGATTCAAGAGGTAGACACGCAGACGGCGAGTCAGAAAATTGCTGCAGCGCAAGTTGTTGTGCTCGATGTTCGTGAACCAGATGAGTTTGAACAAGGTGCACTAAAAAATGTTGTTCATATTCCGCGCGGGCATCTTGAGGCGCAAGTCGAAACAAAAATCGTCGACAAAACTTCGCCGGTAATTGTTTATTGCGCAGGCGGGGTGCGAAGTGCGTTTGCGGCCGAGACGTTGCAAGAACTCGGTTACACAAATGTTCTTAGCATGGCGGGCGGCTTTGGCAAATGGAAAGACGAGGGTCGAGAGTGGGCGACGCCCGTGCAACTTTCGGCCGAGCAGCGAAATCGTTATCAGCGCCATGTGCTGTTGCCTGAAGTAGGTATTGAAGGTCAAGCCAAACTGTTGGCGAGCAAGGTTTTGTTGCTTGGTGCCGGTGGATTGGGCTCGCCGGCGGCGATGTATCTGGCGGCGGCTGGCGTCGGCACGATCGGCATCGTGGATATGGATGTAGTCGATGCTTCGAACTTGCAGCGTCAGATCTTGCACAACCTTGATCGAGTTGGTGATCGCAAAGTCGACTCGGCGAAAAAGACGCTGACGATGCTCAACCCAGATGTCGATGTCGTCACTTATGACACGAGGTTGAGCGCAGAAAATGTGATTGAGATCTTGACCGGTTACGACGTAATCGTGGATGGTGCAGATAATTTTCCGAGTCGGTATCTGCTTAACGATGCCAGCGTGAAACTTGGCATTCCGGTTGTGCACGGTTCGATTTTTAGATTCGAAGGCATGGTCAGTGTGTTTCACCCGATACTTGGTCCGACATATCGCGACATGGTGCCCGAGCCACCACCTGCAGAGTTGGCACCGAGTTGTGCCGAAGCCGGTGTGCTCGGAGTATTGCCTGGCATTGTCGGCTCGATTCAGGCTCTGGAGGCGCTCAAATTGATTCTCAGTTTGGGTGACTCATTGATCGGCAAAATTTTGGCGATTGATACGACCGAGATGTCGTTTCGAACTTTCAAATTGCAGCGTGATCCAAAAAACGCTGTGACGTACGACAACCGAGACAAGATTCAAATTCGTGATCTCGAAGGTGCGTGCGCGCCTTGGCTTTCGAAATAATCGAAGAGCCACCAAGTCTGATGTTTAGTTGAACTCGGGCGCTTGGCTCGAAGTCGTATGATTATCTAGTGCGATTTGCCATTGTCGGGGCCGGGTTTTCGGGCGCGGTGGTTGCCCGCGAGTTAGCCGAAGCCGGCCACTTGGCAGATGTTTTTGACACCCGAGACCATGTTGCCGGCAACTGCCACACGGCGCGCCACGAGACAGGCGTCATGGTGCATACTTATGGTCCACATATTTTTCATACGCAACATGAACATGTTTGGCAATACATAAACCGTTTCGGTGAGATGATGCCGTATCGCCACAAAGTCAAGGCGATTTCGCAAGACACGATGTATTCTTTGCCAGTTAATTTAAAGACGATCAATCAGTTTTTTGATCAAGATTTCGATGCTCAGCAGGCCGAAGCTTTTATTCAGAGCAAAGCCGACACGACGATCACAAACCCAGTGTCATTCGAAGATCAAGGCTTGCGATTCGTTGGGCGTGAACTTTATGATGCATTTTTCGCGGGATACACGGCCAAGCAGTGGGGGGTTGATCCCAAAGAGTTGCCCGCGAGCATTTTGGCGCGACTGCCTGTGCGATTTAATGACGACGACAGTTACTTCAATCATCCGTATCAAGCGATACCCAAAGATGGTTACACGCCGATTGTCGCCGCGATTTTGAATCATCCGTCAATCAAGGTTCACCTCAGCACACGTTTCGACCCGAGTTCACATTCGGCATTTGGCGAATTCGACCATGTTGTGTGGACTGGACCGATTGACGCTTTCTTCAATTTCGAATTTGGTCGCTTGGGCTATCGCACTCTCGACTTCGTGCCAGAAATTAGCGATGGCGACTATCAGGGCCACCCGGTTGTCAACTACTGCGATGTTGATGTGCCCTACACGCGAATTACAGAGCACAAACATTTTGCGCCATGGGAAGATCACGCACGAACTATCGTCTATCGCGAGTTCTCGCGGCTTTGTGGTGAGACTGATACGCCGTATTATCCGATTCGATTGGTGAAAGAAAAAGAGCAGTTGCTAAATTATGTGCAACGTGCACGCAGTGCTAAGGGGGTCACATTTATTGGTCGGCTCGGCACCTACCGTTATCTAGACATGGATGTGACGATTCACGAAGCGTTGCTGGCATCAAAGGCGATGCTCGAGTGTCTCGCCAAGCAACAGCCGATGCCAAGTTTTTCTGTAGATCCGATGGTTTGAGGTGAGTCAGTTCTTGTTGCAATCAATGTCGCTGCCACGCGCCGAGACTACAGAACCTTTGTTATATGCACGACCATTTGGCGATGTTCAATTCTCGGACTCGCAGGCGATTCTGCATGCTGGTGCCGAACTGAGTTTTGATACTTCATTTGGTGTTTTTGCCGCAGGTCGATGGCGGCGCGTGACGATAATCAAAAATCTCTCGGCGACAGTTTTTGCAACTGGTTCGGGTCGAATCGAAATTGTTGGCGTCGAAACCACGATGTTTGGCGCACGACAGACTGAAAAAATTGTTGCCTCGGCTGGCATTGCATCTAGCGGCAAGACTGTGCTCGAAGTGCCGAACTTTCGAGACAGCAAATGCGGCAGTTTCTTTGTGCGTGTTAGCGCCGAGCAGACCGGGGTAGTTGTAACCAACGGTGAATGGTCGACAACGACAAAAGTATCTCGCGAAATAAGGCTTTCGCTGTCGATCACAACGTTCAATCGCCAAGATTATGTTAAGCCGACAGTCACCAAAGTTTTGCATCTCGAGAAAACTGTTGAAACTCTGCGTGGCAAAATGCGTGTGCTCGTCGTCGACAACGCGCGAAACATTGAATTTGACACCGAGCGAAATGCGCCAATTACCGTCGTGCAGAACCCGAATTTGGGCGGTGCTGGTGGGTTCGCTCGCGGAATCATTCATCTGCGTAACGAAGGTTGGTCGACTCACATTTTGTTGATGGATGACGACATAACTCTCGAGCCAGATGCGCTCGTTCGAACTTTTGCGTTGTTTAGTTTTGCTCGAGATGAGAAGCTTTGCATTCACGGAGCGATGCTCAGCGAAGAGCAGGCTTGGATGCAGTTTGAGGCTGGCTCAAAATATCGTTGGCGCTCGCTGTATCCATTGCGGGCGATCGGTCGTGAAGATGATTTGCGTGAGCGTAAATTGGCTGTTCGTGACGCACGCGAAAAAAAGTTTGCATATACGGCGTGGTGGTACACGGCATTTCCGGTCTCAATTACGCGAGATAATCCGCTGCCGATTTTCGTGCGCGGCGACGACGTCAGTTATGGGTTATTGCACACA
>JAQCDG010000102.1 GCA_027731085.1 Actinomycetota bacterium
CGGTACTGGCACAGAACTGCAACGCCGCGGCGCACAAATGGACCCCTCCGCGTGGTGCGGACCTGCATCGCTAAACAACAGCGAGTTACTCACACAAGTGCACCTCGACTACATCAATGCGGGTGCCGATGTCATCACGGCGAATACTTTTGCATCATCGCGTTTGATGCTCACTCCTGCTGGTTTTGCCGATCGCGTTGAAGAAATCAACCGCATCGCCGTTGAGGCCGCGTTGCGTGCCCGAGATTTGGCGACAACAAAATCACCGAGTCGCAAAATAGCCGTTGCCGGTTCGCTCTCGCATATGGTGCCAGTTGCCGCTGGCACGGCAAAAGTTGATCAAGCCCGAGTGCCATCAAACGACGAACTCGCCCATGCGTTTGGCGAACTTGCCAATATCTTGAAGTCTTCTGGCGTTGATCACATCATGCTCGAGATGATGTATGAACCAAACCGTGTGCCGATTGCCCTGAACGCCGCGCTTGCAACTGGTCTGCCAGTTTGGTTTGGCATGAGCGCCCGACCCGCGCCAGACGGTCGCGTCGTAACTTTTGATCAACACCAAGAAGTGCCACTCGAGACGGTTACAAAGCTGATCCCAAAAACCGGCGTTGACGTTGCTGGTGTCATGCATACAGGTGCCGAAATTATTGGCGAGACGCTTGCGGCGATTCGCAAAAACTTTTCTGGTCCGATGTCGGCGTATCCAGATTCGGGTTATTTCGAAATGCCCGACTGGCGGTTCGTCGATGTGATCGCCCCAGACCGTCTCGAAAACTTTTTCTCAGATTGGATTGATCTCGGCGCACAACTCATCGGCGGATGTTGCGGTCTCACCGTCGACCACATCCACGCCGCCTCCCGCTCAGCCCGCTCACACAGCCACTAACTAGCTAGTTCAGCCGATCAAATCGTGAGTCAGTGGCGTCCCACGAGCGATGTCTCGCTTTGCAGTCTTGCCCATCACTTCGTCATAAAACTTTGGTGCTATTCCAAGTCCTGGTCTGATCGCTCGCACATTTGCTGGAGTCAATTTTTCGCCTGCTTTGATGTCGGCAACAACATAAAGACTTCGCCGAAAGACAAGTGATGATTTCTCTTTTTCCGTCGGCCCGTCTTGAATTCTGCCCATCGCCTGCCATGCACGCTCAGTTTCAATCACAAGTTGTGCCATTTCCTGTGGCTCCATTGAAAATGCGCTATCCACTCCGCCGTCTGCACGCTGAAGTGTGAAATGTTTTTCAATCACTGTTGCGCCAAGTGCAACTGCCGCCACCGACACACCGATCCCCATCGTGTGATCAGAAATTCCGATTTCGCATCCGTATCGTGCGCGCATTTCAGGAATCGTTAAAATATTTGAGTCATCCGGTGTTGACGGATAAGTGCTGGTGCACTTCAATAAAACCAAGTCGTTACAACCAGCAGCGCGCGCTGCTTCAACAGTCTCATCAAGCTCAGCAAAAGTAGCCATACCAGTTGAGATGATCATCGGCTTGCCAGTTGCAGCGACGTATTTAATTAAAGGCAGATCAGTATTCTCGAAAGATGCGATTTTGTAACAAGGAACATTTAGGTTTTCAAGGAAGTCGACGGCAGTTTTGTCGAATGGTGTGCTGAACGCCAGCATCTTGTGTTTCTTTGCACGATCAAAAATCGCTTTATGCCACTCCCAAGGCGTGTACGCCTTCTTATAGAGATCAAAAAGCGACTCGCCTTTCCATAAACTCTTTTCGTCGGAAATGAAAAATTCACGCTCACCAACATCAATCGTCATCGTCTCGGCCGTGTATGTCTGAATTTTTAGCGTGTGCGCACCAGACTGTGCTGCCGCATCGACAATTTCAAGTGCCCGCTCAAGCGATTGGTTGTGATTGCCCGACATCTCGGCAATCACCAACGGCGCACTCCCCGCCCCAACTCCCCGCCCCTCAAGTTTCATCTATAGACCTCAAAATATGTGGTTCAGTAGCTATATCTATTTTAGATTACTCTAAATAAGTGGATCTAATCTGGTTAAGAACTAAAAGCGTGATTGATTGTGACTAGCGAGGTCAAACTAACGAGACTCGAGTCAACTGATATTGATGAGCGTTTTGTTTCATGGTTTCAAGACGATCAACTAATGCTCTTTTATCGAGGCATTGCGAAGAAATCAAATTTGACAGAATTAATCGATGAGTTAAAACTCTTCGAGAGTCAAGGCAATGTCCATGTTTACGGAATATTTGTCGCCGATTTTGATCGGTGTATCGGAACAATCAAGATTGGACCGATCGACAAAGCAAACTCTATTAGTGATTTAGTGGTTTTACTTGGAGATAAGGCTTTTCATGGCAAAGGAATAGCTTCAAAGGCAATATCTGAAGGGAACCGAATAGCTTTTGAAGAGTTCGGTATCCGAAAGTTATTTGGTGGAATATTTGCGGAGAATACTTCAGCGATCAACGCTTATCTGAAGGCTGGTTGGTTTGTCGAAGGAATCCAGAAAGATCACTTTGTTCGCAATGGAAAAACTATTGACAGAGTTTTGGTTGCATGCTTCAACCCAAAGTTCTTGTCGGCGAGTTAGCCTGCCTAACAACTGATATTGTCATGCCTCTACTTGATAAATGATCATTCAACACTTTTCTAATTCATTTATTTCAGTGTCAAGTGGTGAAGAACTGATCTTGTGCGACCCCTGGCTAGGTCTGGCATGTCACGGCGGTTGGCATAGTTTTCCAATTTTGGATCCAAAAGTCATATCGTCAAAGCTTGCTGACCCAGCATTGGTTTACATATCGCACCTTCACACAGATCACTTCAGTCCGGCTACTTTAAAACTTCTGGCCAGCACAAATACCTCGTTTCTGATCAAAAAATTTCATGATCATAAACTCAGAAACGCAATCAGATCGCTGGGATTCACGAAGATAATCGAGCTTGACCCTTTTAGCCCAACCAAAATTGGTAACTTTGAGTTCACAATTGTCCCACAAGCCGAGTCGAACACATCCGGCCTTAGTGACGACATAAATTTTGACCTTGATACTTCTTTGATAATTAGAGAGATATCGTCTAACAAGATTTTCTTTAATAAGGTTGACAACCCCTTGTCAATATCAAGTTTAAAAGCGGTAAGAGAGTTCGTCGAATCCAGAATGGATTCCGAAATTGACATAGCGTGCGTTGGCAGTGGTGCTGCTAGTGAGTTTCCACAGTGCTTTCCAGAAATCAACAGGGAGTCTGTTTGCAACGACTATTCTCTCGTTTCCGCCCACAGGTATGTCGAATCAGTTGACGCTCTCGGAGCACGTATCTCATTTCCTGCTGGTGGTCGTTACGCAATTTCTGGTCGATTTTGCTCACTAAATAGATACGTTGCTCAGCCATCACCGGCGCTGATCGCTGACGTTTACGCAAAATGGAGACCAAAGATCGACTCATCATTTGTGCATATAGAAGGTGGTGGATCGATAACTATTGATAAACATAGTCTTGAATTAAATCCCAAAAAATTTATGGAATGGCAGGATCAATTCGGACGTTATCTTTCGAAAATTCCATACGATTACGAAAGTTTCGGTTCTTTTAGAGAAAACATGGCTGCAATTAATGAGGCTTTTCCGATTGCCAGACAAAACTTAGAGAGAGCTCTACAAATGAAAAAAATCGAATCTTTCGCTCACATCTCATTCAAGATTCATGAGTCAATCTCGATGGATGATGCGACCCCAGCGCTTGACGATCTATATGCAAGCATCGACTTGGAGCCTAAAGGATATACAAATAACTCGATCGAAATTCATCTTGAGAGTGGAGCGCTAAGAGGAATTCTTGATCGACGGTTGATAATGAACCAAGTATTTTCAGGCTCACTTACTTTCCAAATTCGAAAGCCGGAAGTTTACGACGTGACATCAGTATTTGCTTTGAACTACCTTCACTTGTAAGCGTGTGGTCCGCCAAGATAATCAGCGACTCGCTCACATCCTCTGCCATCAACAAGAATTTGTCCACTTTCGACTTGATCGAACAAAGACGCAAACTTGGTCGCGGCGTCAATTACTGCATTCCTGATTGCGCCAGGCTTCAAAGATGATTGCGCACCCAGGTAATTGACCAGGCCATCACGTCCAAGTTTTTCGCAAGCAGAATTCTGATTCTCAGCAATACTCACAACAATCGACGGAACCCCCAGACACATTCTTTCCCATGAAGTTGTGCCACCTGCTCCTATCGCCAAATCAGCAATGCTCATTACTCGCGCAAATTCTCCGCTGGCATCGTGGATCTCGATGTTTGTATTCAGCATGAGTGCTGCCTCGCGGTCGAAGGTCTTGTTTTGGGCTCCGACGACAACATCAACTGCAACATTGCTTAGCTCGCTGCATGA
>JAQCDG010000103.1 GCA_027731085.1 Actinomycetota bacterium
TCGAAGTCAAAAAAACCAACGGAATCTGCTTGGCGACAATCGTGCCCAATTCAGGGATCGACACCTGATAATCAGACAAAATTTCAAGCAACAGCGCCTCGGTCTCGACTTCGACGCGATCCACTTCGTCGATCAACAACACAACCGGTTCTTCACTGGTTATCGCCTCGAGCAATGGCCGAGTCAACAAGAATTCTTCGCTGAATATGTCGTCGTGAACTTCGCTCCACGAATCACTCGTTTTATCGGCTTGAATGCGAAGCAATTGCTTCTTGTAGTTCCATTCGTATAGCGCTTTCGACTCGTCTAGACCCTCATAACATTGCAAACGAATCAATCGCGCGCCGGTCATCTCGGCAACGCTCTTTGCGAGCTGAGTTTTTCCGGTACCTGCTGGTCCTTCGATTAAAACTGGCTTGCCCAGTCGATCTGCCAAATAGACCACACCGGCAATGCCGTCATCGGCAAGATAATTTTCGTTTTTCAGTCCGCTGCGAACGGTAGCAACATCTTCAAAGCGAGGTTTCACCCGAACAACCCTAGCCGTCAAGCCTTGCTGCAACTAAGCGCAAGACGCCCCTGTCGCCCGCTTAAAGCACAATACGATTAGAAGTCATGGCTATGCCAACTGCCAGTTCGGGTCTGCTAAGAGCTAATCTCACGGTTGCCAGTGGCACGGCATTGAGTCGGCTCACTGGTCTCATTCGCATCATTATTTTTGGCATCGTTGTCGGTCAGACTGCTCTCGCTGACGCATACGACGTGGCCAACAACGCACCTAATGTCGTCTACGAGTTGCTGCTCGGTGGCATTCTCGCCGCCACACTTGTGCCACTATTCACGCGTTATCTGCAAGATGGCGATGACGAGTCAGTCAACGCAATCGCCACTTTTGCGATCGCCGCACTTGGCATCATCACGGTGATTGCGATTGCTGCTGCGCCGCTGATCTTCAGAGTTTTCTCGCTGAACCCCGCGAGCGAAATTGATGCCGACCTGTTTCGACAAGCCGGCACGATTCTCACGCGACTGTTGCTACTCCAAATATTTTTCTATGGTGTGACCTCGATCTGCACTTCAATTCTTCATGCTCGCAAACAGTTTTTCGCTGCAGCGTGGACACCCGTATTGGCAAACATCGTGACAATCGCATCTCTGCTGCTCGTCAGTCGGGTCAGCAATATCGACCCACCAACCCTCGACGAAGTTGTTGACAACAAATCACTGCAGTGGCTGCTCGGCATGGGTTCAACTTCGGGCATCATCGTGATGACGCTCGGCATGTTCATCGCTTTGCGCCGTAGTAGCACCGCATTGAAATGGAACTTTGATCTGTCGCACACAGCCGTCAAGCAATTGCTCAAACTCTCGGGCTGGGCAGTGGGATACATCGCCGCCAACCAAGTCGCACTCGTGATAATAAAAAACCTTGCCCGCCCGGGCAGCGGCAACGTCGACGCCTATTCAAAGGCGTATGCATTTTTTTCATTACCGCATGGTTTGTTGGCGGTTTCAATCGCCACGACTTTTGTGCCAGAACTTGCTCGAGCAGTCGCGCAAAACAACAAACAAGAATTTAATCGTCGTTTTTTTTCTGGCATTCGACTAACTGCAATGGCCACAATTCCGGCTTCGCTTGTTCTGGTGATTTTCGCCAAGCCGATCGTCGCGCTGTTGTTGCAATATGGCAACTTTGACGCATCGGCGACGACGAATACTGCCCGCGCGCTGATCGGGCTTGGGTTCGGCTTATCGGGTTTCTCGATCTACCTATTCGTCTTGCGTGGTTTCTACAGTTACGGCGACACACGCACGCCGTTTTTCATCAACTTGTTTGAAAACGCGCTAAACATTGTTTTTGCGATCTTGCTCGTCGGCAAATACGACGTACTCGGTTTGGGCTTGGCATTTTCGTTTGCCTATTTAATTTCGAGTGTTGTGGCGATCTATCTGTTGCGCCGCAAAACCGCGACGCTTTCGCAAACTAGCTAACAAGCACCACTAAATCGTCGTGGTGAATCACTTCGGCTGAGACGCCGTCGCCAAGATCGGCGCTCTTTAGACCAGCGCCAGCACTCGCCTGCACCGAACTGACGCCCGCCATACCGCGAGCTATGACTGAGCCTGCACTATCCAGAACTTCAATCGTGTCGCCTGACTCAAAGTCGCCCGAGACGAACTTGACACCTGCATGCAACAACGAAACATTGCGCTTGAGCACTGCATCGCGCGCTCCGTCATCGATGGTCACCGAGCCGGTCGTTTGTGCGGCGAAAGCAATCCATAACTTGCGAGCCGTAAGTTCTCGCTGGCGTGGCAGAAACTGCGTGCCTGCGCCAGGCACTTGATTGACGGCATCGATCACGACGTTCTTCCGTTGCGCAGCAGCAATAACAGTGCGCACACCAGACCACGAAGCAATTCGCGCCGCGGCAAGTTTCGATGCCATGCCACCACTGCCAACAGTCTTGGCCGAGTTGCCCGCACGCACCGACAACAATTCGTCATCGGCACTTACGGTTTCAACAAAGACTGCTTTCGGGTCGACATTCGGGTCAGCCGTGTATAGACCTTTCAAGTCGGTCAGCAGAATTAGAACATCAGCCGAAACGCTGTGCGCAACGAGCGCAGCAATTCGATCGTTGTCGCCGAATCGAATTTCATCGCTGGCGATCGCATCGTTTTCGTTGATCACCGGCACACAACCCAACTCGAGCAGTCGCAATAACGTTTGTCGAGCATGCAGATATTGATGACGATCGATGAAGTCGTTTGGCACCAACAAAACTTGTGCACCAACTAACTGATTGCGGTCAAGTTGCACGTTGTACTCTTGCATCAATCGGCTTTGACCGGCAGCCGCGAGTGCTTGCAGCGTCGGCATATCGGTTGGTCGCTTGCCGAGTTTTAACGCAGCAACGCCACCAGCAACCGCGCCAGATGTAACGACCAAAACTTCGTGATTCGCCTTGCGCAGCGCAGCGACTTCGTCGCACAGCGCACTAACCGCAGCCGAATTAATGCTGCCTGAATCAGTCGTGATCGACGAAGTACCTATTTTTACAACAACGCGCATAGCTATTGCTCCGGTGTGTAGTCAAACGAAAAAGCGCCGATCCGCACGACCGCACCTTCTGTCGCGCCCGCTCGCGCCAATAGTCGCGGTATGCCGAGTCGCGACATGCGATCATCGATGTAATTTAAAGCATCGGCATTTGTCAAATCGTTTAATGCAATCGAACGCTCAATGTCGCGGCCATGCAGACGAAACTCGTTGCTGCCTAGTCGCTCGACGCGAGTGCCCTGCGGCTCCGGTCGAAATGTAACCGGTCCGATTGGTGCAGGCTCGGTCGTTCGGGCTTCGGCAACCAGTACGGCTAGTTGATTCAACACATCGCGCACACCATCACCAGTGACAGCCGAAATCTTCGGTCCCTGCCAGGCAGCAATCGCTTCTGTGGTCGCACTGTCAGTCTTTGTCGCCACAACAATTCGTGGACGATCAAGCAACTCTGGTTGATAAGCCTTCAATTCGCGCAGCAAAATTTCTTCTTGATCTGCTGGCGAGATTTCTTCCATCGAAACCAAATCGATCAGCACGCACAGAACCCGCGCGCGCTCAATGTGTCGTAAAAACTGATCGCCAAGACCTTTGCCTTGACTCGCGCCTTCGATAATGCCCGGAATGTCGGCGATCACGAACTCTGTCGTGTTGTTCAATCGCACGACACCGAGATGCGGTTCAAGAGTCGTAAACGGATAATTTGCGATCTTCGGCTTGGCTGCCGATACCGAACTAATGAATGTGCTTTTACCTGCATTCGGAAACCCGACCAACGCAACATCGGCCATCAATTTCATTTCGAGTTTCAGCCAACGCTCGAGACCGTGTTCACCTTGTTCGGCGAATTTCGGTGCACGTCGACGATTCGACAAGAACCGTGCGTTACCGCGACCACCCTCGCCACCTTGCGCCGCCAACCATCGCGAGCCATGCGTCGCCAGATCGGCCAGTGTGTCACCGCTGTAAAGATCTTTGACGACCGTTCCTTCAGGAACTTTGACTAAAAGTTCTTCGCCGCGTCGACCATGCAAGTCTTTTCCCATCCCCGAAACACCGTCTTGTGCGCGACGATGCGGATGGTCACGAAACGCCAGCAAACTTGCAACATTACGATCGGCTTCAAGCCACACCGAACCACCATTGCCGCCGTCACCACCGTTCGGGCCACCGTTTACAACAGGCCCCTCGCGACGAAAACTGACGCAGCCACTACCGCCGTCACCG
>JAQCDG010000104.1 GCA_027731085.1 Actinomycetota bacterium
GTAAACGCAAAAGAAATCAAAGTCCACTACTTTGAGCGCTTACGGTCCATTCAAGTAGCCATCCCAAGTACTCGTATAGCTCTTTTTGGATCAGGTATTCGTCGGCTTCGCTCGTCTGATCACTGTCAGGGTTTTCGCTATGTTGCGTGTCGCTCTGCGAACCATAGTCAGATTCGGCGATATCTAAAGTCGTACCTAACACGAGTCGCAACGAGTTGATGCTGCGCGAAAATGCATCAATCTCTTCAGTGGTAATTTCATCGTCTTGGGCGACCACACGTAGCGTTACATCGATCGCGGCGAGTCGCGACTCAAGAAGTTCGTCACGCATCAACCGCTGATATTCGGCATCTTTTTTTGCGTCATTGTTGTATGCCGTCGGAAACAACCGACGCAAATTCGCATCGTCAGTCGTTGTCGTCAATGAGTCGCGCAACTGTTCGATCAACTGTGTCAGCAACTGACGATGATCGTCGGCTAGATCAATTTTGAATTTTCCGCTTTTTAGGCGGACAACCGGACCATTCTTTTTCACAACGACTCGTGTTCCATCGTCGCCCACAGCCCGTGCTCGTGCAATCGGTAGACGTCAAATTCGGCGCGCTCACGCGAACCATTTGAAACAACGGCTCGCCCTTTGTGGTGAACATCAAGCATCAACTCGGTGGCTTTTTCGAGGCTGTAACCAAAGAGTTTTTGAAATACAAAAGTCACATACGACATCAAGTTGATCGGGTCGTTCCACACGATCACAATCCATGGGCGATCAGACTTTGTCTCGTCTGCCTGATCGACTTCCTGCACCTGACCAGGCTGTGAACTGGCGAAGGTGAATTCACTCATATCTATAGTGTGGCGTACGAATTTGATATTTTCATCGTACGATTGGCGCGTGCCAATCAATGTTCGTCCAGTGGTTCCGTCGCGATTGTTTAATCACGAGTCCAACCGTTCGCCAAAGTCGGTCATCGGTGGCTACATCGCATTGACCAAACCACGAATCATCGAGTTGTTGTTGATCACGACGGTGCCAACAATGGTCTTGGCAGCCGGGCAATGGCCAGCATTCTCGCTAATCGCAATCACTCTGTTGGGCGGTTCGTTGGCCGCGGGTGGCGCAAACACAATCAATATGTATATTGATCGCGACATCGACAAGTTGATGAAGCGCACGCAAACTCGACCTCTTGTCACTGGTCTGATCAAACCACGCAACGCGCTTGTTTTTGCCGTCGCGTTAGAAATAATCGCGTTTGCCGTGCTGTGGGTCGGTGCAAACTTACTCTCGGCGATTTTGGCGCTCAGCGCGACGATGTTCTATGTATTTATTTATTCGCTGTGGTTAAAGCGCACGAGCAAACAAAACATCGTTATCGGAGGGGCGGCGGGCGCAGTGCCAACTCTCGTCGGTTGGGCAGCAGTCACAAATTCTGTTGACTGGCCGGCAATTTGGTTGTTCATCATTATTTTCTTGTGGACACCACCACACTTTTGGGCATTGGCAATTCGACATTCAGACGAGTATCGCGCAGCCAATGTGCCGATGTTGCCGTCCGTCGTGTCAATCGAAAAAACAATTCGCACGATGGTCATTTATACGGTCGTCCTGACACTCGTTTCGTTTGTGATGATTCCGGTTTCGGGTCTCGGCATCATTTACGGCGTCACCGCAGCACTAACTGGCACTGGTTTCATTGTCGGCACGGCGATGCTTAGTCGCCGCCCAACGGATGCTTGGTCGATGCGCGTGTTTTCTTTCTCGATCACTTATGTGACTTTGCTATTCGGAGCATTGATGGTGGATGTCTTACTTTCAGCGACTTAGTGCAATAGAGAAGTTTCCCTATTAAACGCTCAGACTGTTAGCGTTATCTGAGTTATGACGGCAATTGATACAAGCCCTTCGGCGACAAGTTCATCTAGTTCATCGGTTCCGATAGCCACTAGATCGACGCTTCTTGGCACAATTGGGGCGTATTTAACAGCCAGCGACCACAAGCGCATCGGCCGGTTACTCATTTCGGTTTCTGCAATTTTTGCAATCGGCACAGCGATCGAAGGTGCAGTCTTGGGCGTCGAGAGAATTAGTCCTTCAAGTTCGATTGTCGATGCAGGCATCATTGTTCAGTTATTTTCAGCGCTTCGCTTCGACCTTATTTTTTCGGTCGCCGCGCCATTGATGTTGGGGTTGGCTGTGGCTGTCGTACCGATGCAAGTCGGTGCACGAGCCCTTGCTTTTGCTCGGGCGGCAATGTTTGGTTTCTACCTTTGGCTATTCGGCGTAGTTCTCGTCGGCTCGGCTTACCTAAATAATGGCGGGCCTGGTGGCGGCGACGCCGAAATGGTTGATTTGTTTTTTGCTGGTCTTGGCTTAGTAATCGCAGGACTACTTCTGATTAGCGCCTCTGTCGCCACCACAGTTTTAGCTTCTCGTCGCGCAGGCATGACGCTGATTGAAACCCCGATTTTTTCTTGGTCGGCACTAGTCGCCAGTGTTTCAATGTTGCTGACCTTGCCTGTTTTGGGCGGCGCTTTGATTTATGTCGCAGTAGATCACGCCTATGAGCGCGCGACATTTGGTGCAACCGAAGGTGTCAACGCTTGGATCGGTTGGGCGTTAACATCGCCGCAAATCTTCATCGTCGCGATTCCGACGCTTGGTGTTCTCGCCCAAATTGTTGCGACGATGACTCGCGGCAAGCAACCGTTGCGTGCAGGTCTTTTTGTTGGCGTGGGTTTGATGTCGACAGCCGTAATTGGCGCGGTTACTCAGTCGTCACATACGGTCAATTTTTCGGGCAACATCAGTGACATTCTCAAATCTCTGATTCCGTATCTCTTCTTCAACGACCTTTCGATTCTGGGTGTGCTCGTCGTTCTCGGGTTGTGCTTGTTGGCACTCAAGAACGAAAAGGCAAAACTTAATGCTGCGTTTGTACCTGCATTTCTCGGCGTCGGCATGGTGCTCACGGGCATGGTCGGCAATGCCATATATAAAATTTTAAATTTCAAGTTAGCCAACACGGTTTTCGAAGAAGGCGTGTTGGTTTATGTCTGCTACGGGGTCGTGCTCAGTGGCATCGGCGCCGTTGCCCATTTCGGGCCTCGAATTTGGGGCAGAGAAATTCAATCCGCACCAGTTCTTGGTCTCGGCCTGCTTGGATTTTTCGCCACAGTGTTGGCCTCGTTGCCCTATTTCATTGCCGGTTTTGCCGACCAGCCAGCTTCAGTAGCAAACGGCTTTGATTACTCGGGTCCGATCTGGTTATGGAACTCACTCGTCGCTGCGGGTCATGCTCTTATGGCGCTAGTTATTCTGTTGTTTTTTGCTTTGGCGGCGAAATCATTTCGCTCGGGCACGATCAGCACCGCAACATCGGCAGAACTTTTTGAAAGCGTCAACGGTTAAAGCGACATGAACACTTCAGCAACAGCCCTCGGCGCTGGACCAACTGTCGTCATGCGCCGACCAGCGCTAGTTCTTGCAGGTTTGCTGTCAGCCGTCAGCGCAATGTTGATGGGATCAATGTTGGCGATTTGGCTCGACTTCAGGTCAAATGCACCGTTGCGTGAATCACCAGATGGCAGCAAGATGTTGCGTGATTGGTTGCCAGAGAACATCAAAATTCCAGAGGTTGCAACCAACACGATGATGATGACATTTGTGATTACATGCGTCATGGCGCAGTGGGCCGTTTATTCATTTCGTCGCAACGACTCAAAGCACGCATCATTGGCGCTCGGTGTGGTTTTTTTAACTGAGATTGCGCTAGTCAACGCGCAACTTGCGGTTTATTCGCAAATGGGCATCGGCGTGCGCGATGGCGGTTACATGACGATGTTCTATGCGATCACGGCAACGATGTTGGTGATGATCATCGTGTGCATGGGCTTTACTTTGCTCGCATTGTTTAGATCGATGGCCGGTCGTGCAGGCGATCGAGATTTGGTTTCGGCACACGCGCTTTATTGCTATTCAGTGTCGGCGATTTTTGCGGCAATGTGGCTCGTGGTTTACGTTCAAAAGTAGGGATGATGTTTTCGACTGGCTTTAAATACTTCTTCGGGGTGACGGTGCTTTCAGTCGTCGCCCTGATCATGTCGTATGCCTTATTCGAAAAATTTGCACTTGGTGGTGTCGCGATCAGTTTCTTGATTGCGGTTGGCGCATTGCTGGCCGGTTTGTCGGCATTCTCAAGTGATGGCACAACTCGTGACGCCAATACTTCAACTTTAGATCTGACAACACAGAGTATTTGGCCACTGGTCTCGGCTATTGGCATCGT
>JAQCDG010000105.1 GCA_027731085.1 Actinomycetota bacterium
GGCTGGCGAGTCGCGAGTGTCATCAGTTCCAGGCTTGAATGACAGACCCCAAACTGCACAATTCAAGCCGTTTAGACCCTTGAAGTGTTTGTCTGCTTTTTCAACTAGCAGATTTCTTTGTTGACTATTTATCTTGAGGGTCGCATCAACTAGGTGCATCTCTTGAGAATTTTCAGCCCCGATTCTTGAAAGAGCTTTCAGATCTTTAGGAAAACAGCTTCCGCCGAAGCCAATGCCAGCCGACAAATGATCTGGCCCGACTCGCCTGTCAGTACCAATACCTTTTTCAACACTTTTGATATCGGCGCCAACCCTCTCCGCGAGTTGAGCTATTTCATTCATGAATGAAATTCGAGTTGCAAGCATTGCGTTGGCTGCATATTTCGTGAGTTCTGCAGATTCGCGCGACATCACAAGCATTTTGAACTGATCGCGAATCAAAGGCGCATAAAGTGACTTCATCGTAGACTCATCAGATTGATTTACAATGCCCACAACAATTCGATCTGGTTGTAAAAAGTCGACGACGGCAGAACCTTCACGCAAGAACTCAGGGTTCGACACCACGGAGACTTTAAACGCAACGGCTCGCTTGGCAAGTTGATCTGAGATAATAACTTCAAGCGCATTACATGTACCTGGTGGCACAGTGCTCTTAACTACTACGGTCTTATCGGATTCCATTACTTGCCCGATCAACATCGCCACATCATTTACAGCCGAGAGATCTGCGACGCCACCTTCTGCCGGCGGCGTTCCAACCGCCAACACAATCACGTTTGCGAATCTAATCAGATCAGCGAGGTCGGCAGTAAACGAAAGCCTTCCTGATCTCAGTTGTCTATCTACTAACTCGTGCAAATTTGGTTCACTAAATGGAATCGCTCCGGCTCGCAATGTCTTGATGATTTCCTGATTGACGTCACCACAACAAACTGTGTGACCAAAATCAGCAAATCCGGCTGCCGAAACTAGACCCACATATCCAGCACCGAAAACGCTCAGCTTCAAGTTGGTTTCCGATACTCAAACATCACATTATGAAGTTTACTTGCGCAATTAGAAGTCACTTCGTCGAACAAAACTTGACTTCGCCAATGCTGCGAGTTAGTCGAGGGTGGCTGGGGTGTGGGCCAATGAAAGTGGGCCATGGTTGATTTTTGGCAAGACATATTTGGCGAACAGGTCGCACTCTTTTAGGTGTGGGTAGCCCGACAAGATAAACGCCGAAACGCCGGCGTCACTCAATTCGGTTAGTTTCGCCAACACTTGATCGGGGTCGCCGACAATCGCGATGCCCGCACCGCTGCGCGCCCGCCCAACACCTGTCCACAAATTTGGTTCGATGTAACCCTCATCATCGGATGAACTTCGCAACTCGCTCTGGCGATTGACGCCAGTTGAAGTCGAGTCGAGTGACTTTGCACGGATCGCTTCGCCAGTCACGGGGTCGAGTCGTGACAGCAATCGCCGTGCCGCCTCTCGCGCCTCTCGCTCGGTCTCGCGCACAATCACATGACTGCGCCAACCAAAACTCATCGGTCGCCCATGTCGCTGTGCACGCTGCGTCAAGTCGAGCACGATCGATGCAATTTTTGCCGTCGTGTCTGGCCACATCAAATAAACGTCTGCACTCGCCGCGGCACAGTCACGCGCCGCTTCTGATAATCCGCCGAAATAAATTGGCGGACAACCATAACCCTGACCAGAAATTCGTGGCGGATCAATATGCAACTGCAAAAATTCGCCCTCTAAATTTACGGATCTTCCGTCGAGCAACTCGCCAAGTGCAAACAAATATTCTGTGGTGCGTCGATAGCGCGCTTCGCTTGAAAGTTGCTCGCCCGGCATCTCGGACGAAATCGCATTAACCACCAACCGCGAATTTGATACTTGCTGAAGCGTCGCGATCTGTCGTGCCAACTGCGGAACAACCAGCTCGCCCAGTCGCACTGCAAGCAGCAAACTAATTTCATTTGTCAAAGTCGCAATCGCTGCCGCGAACGCCGTGGCATCAATGCCAAGGCTGTAACCCGACGGCAGCAACACATTGTCAAAGCCATTTGATTCTGCGCGCCGAACTATGTCGCTGCAATGCAGCCACGACGATTGAAGATCTTCGTCGGCAACGCCCAAGAACTCGTAGTCGTCGTCGCACAACGCGGCGAACCACGCAACTTCAACGCTCGGGCGGTTGGTGCTCACGCGCTAAATATAGTCAGAGAGAGTTAACTCTCGGTAAATTCTGGGGTGAAACCTAGATCGTTTACGAACAGCCGCTTGACGAACCGCAGTCACCACAGACATAGCAAGCGCCTGCGCGTTGCATGTTTGCCGAACCGCAAGACGAGCAGATCATGCCCGTGCCAGCGGCTTTTTTAGCACCATGACTTGGTGGCGCCGAATATGTGCCGGCGTCAATCTGTGCCACGAGGTCGCTCGCCGACGGAATCGTCTTCGGATCGGCGAACACATCTGTGCCCTGCATCGTCTGAATGATCGACTCTTCGACGCCTGGCAGCGTTGGTTGCATGCGCTCTTCGCGGGTGTAGATGCCCAGCTCTGCGCGCTCATCAGCTGTTAGATATTCAACAGCCAATCGACGGAACAGATAGTCGACAATTGACGAAGCCATGCGAATATCTGGATCATCGGTCATGCCGGCGGGTTCGAATCTCGTATTGACGAAAGCTTCGATGAACGCACGCATTGGCACGCCGTATTGCAAACCGTACGAGATGCTCTTGGCGAATGCATCCATGATGCCGGCAAGTGTTGAGCCTTGCTTCGACACGGTCAAGAACACTTCGCCTGGTCGACCATCTGAATATTCACCGATTGTTGCAAAGCCTTTGCAATCAGCCACTCTGAACTCGAACGTGCGACCGCGGCGAGACCGTGGAAGCTTTTCGCGAACTGGTTGGTGAACGACGCGCTCAACAATGCGCTCGACGATTTGTGTCGCTGCACCTGATGCATCGCCACCCGTCGACGAACCTTGCTCGCCGTCTTTCTTCATTGTCGAAAGTGGTTGACCAACTTTGCAGTTGTCGCGATAAACGGCGACTGCCTTGACGCCCAACTCCCATGACAACATGTGCAACTCTTCGATGTCTTCGATCGTTGCTTCTTCTGGCATGTTTACGGTTTTCGAGATTGCACCCGACAAGAAAGGTTGCGCTGCGCCCATCATGCGAACGTGACCTTCGTAATGAATTGTGTTGTCACCCATTGAGCAGGCGAAAACCGGCAGATGCTCGGCCTTGAGATCTGGCGAACCGACAATTGTTTTATGTTCGTCGATATAAGCCACGATGCGATCAACAACCGGCGCCTCGTAACCGAGTTGGTTCAGTGCACGCGGCACGGTCTGATTGACGATCGTCATGTTGCCACCACCAACAAGTTTTTTGAACTTGACCAAACCGAGGTCTGGCTCGATGCCTGTTGTGTCACAGTCCATCATCAGACCGATCGTGCCTGTTGGTGCCAACACTGATGCTTGACTATTGCGCACACCGTATTCTTCGCCGTCACGCACTGCCGTGTCCCACGCGTTGGTCGCGGCATCAACCAAACTCGGTTGCACAACATCAATGTTGTCGATTTCGAGGTTGGCGTCGCGATGCATGCGCAACACATTGAGCATGTACCGCTCGTTGGCTGAGAAACCAGCGAACGGCCCCATGCGACTTGCCGTACGAGCACTCGTGGCATATGCATGACCGGTCATCAACGAAGTTAAAGCCGCAGCCCATGCACGACCACCTGTCGAGTCATAAGGCATGCCGAGCGCCATCAACAACGCACCTAAGTTTGCATAGCCGAGACCAAGTTGACGAAACAAGCGACTGTTCTCGGCAATTTTTTCTGTTGGATAATCGGCGTTACCGACAAGAATTTCTTGCGCGGTGAACATC
Source organism: Actinomycetota bacterium (assembly GCA_027731085.1). GTDB lineage: Bacteria > Actinomycetota > Acidimicrobiia > Acidimicrobiales > Ilumatobacteraceae > BACL27. Next base: position 3,921 of record JAQCDG010000105.1, read on the forward strand.
ACTTCGATCGTGTGCATGTATGACTCAACATCAAATGTGTCGTCGTCGTTCAGGTATTTCAACAAGTTGATCGACGCCAAGTTGCACGCCGAGTTGTCAATGTGCATGTATTCGCTGCATGGGTTCGAGCCGTTGATGCGACCGGCTGCATGGGCTGTGTGCCACTTGTTGATCGTCGTATCGAATTGCAAACCTGGGTCTGCGCACTCCCATGAGGCAGTGGCGATCTGGTGCCACAAATCTCGGGCGCGAACGGTGCGCACGACGCGACCGTCTTTAACAGCGGTCAAATTCCAGTCGGCGTCGTCTTTTACTGCCTGCATGAACTCGTCGGTTACTCGCACCGAGTTGTTGGC
>JAQCDG010000106.1 GCA_027731085.1 Actinomycetota bacterium
TGGGCCGAAACGATGCACGGTCACAGCGTTGACTCTGATGTCGAAATTCGTCTTGCCCACGCCGACTCGTGGGCTGGCTCAGGTTCACGTGATCTAGTCGATCGTCGCAAGCGCGAAGAACTCGAAGATCAAAAGTTGACGGTGCTTGCGACACGAAGTTTCAGCGCTGGCAATCGCGCGATCGAAGAAGAACCCGACAAATATCGCACTTGTTTCGAACGCGATCGCGATCGCATTCTTCACGCGTCTTCGTTTCGCAGGCTTGCGGGCAAAACACAAGTCTTCGTCTTTCCGCAAGACCATCAGCGAACGCGGTTAACCCACGCACTCGAAGTCGCCCAAGTTGCAACTTCTGTGGCTCGCGCGATCGGCATCAATGTCGCACTCACCGAAGCCATCGCCTTGGGTCACGATTGTGGTCACGGTCCTGGCGGTCATGCCAGCGAAGACGCACTATCGCCATATGTCGACGGCGGTTACGACCACGCCGTTTGGGGTGCCGATGTCACGCTCGTGCCTCTCAATTTGTGCGTCGAAACTCTCGACGGCATTCGCAATCACTCGTGGTCGCGACCCGCGCCTAAAACACCCGAAGGTGAAGTGGTCTCGTGGGCCGATCGCATCGCATATGTTTGTCACGATTTTGAAGACGCCGTTGCCGCGGGTGTTGTAACGACAGAGCAATTGCCCGAAATTGTACGCAGGGTCTGCGGCACTAGGCGCGACGATCAACTTCGCGCATTCATCAGCGCGATGATCAACGCGACTGCCGCAACTGGTCGCGTGGCGATGATCAGTCAATGCGCTGATGCGCTGGCCGCGTTTCGCAAGTTCAACTACGAAAGCATTTATATGCGCCATGAGTCGCGCGCCCAAGCCGAGTCGGTAATCAGTTTGCTGCGAGCGCTTGTCGAGCACTATGTTGCGAATCCAAAACTTATGCATAGCCCTGGTGAGCGCGATCTTTTCGACCCGAATAGCACCGAGGCGCTGAAACTTGCCGTCACCTATGTTGGCGGCATGACCGATCGTTTCGCCTGTCGTCAAGCAATGTCGCTTCTCAACTGGCCAGAATCACAACTGCCCCAGGGCATCGGCACCGAGAGATGAAACTCTTTTAACCATGCAAAAAATGTGGATCGATACTGACACGGCGTCAGACGACGCGGTGGCTTTGATTCTTGCCTTAAAAAGCAAAACAACAGAAGTAATCGGCATCTCGATCGTCGCCGGCAATGTGCCAATCGACTTGGGTGTGCAGGCGGCGCTCTACACGATTGAAATGTGTGGCGCAAAAACACCGGTGCATGTCGGCGCACATCAACCACTCGTCCGAAGTTTTTCGTCGGCGCAAAATGTGCATGGCACAGATGGCATGGGCGACATCGGGCTCAAACTCACGGGCCGAAAACCAACTTCAACTCACGCGATCAGCAAAATGATCGCCACTTTTCGTGCAACGCCAAACGAAATTGATCTGGTCACATTGGGGCCACTAACCAACATCGCACTCGCTTTGTCGATTGAGCCCGAGTTTGCAACTTGGGTGCGACGCTGCGTAATCATGGGCGGTACGGGCGCTCTACCCGGCAATGTCACTGCTGCTTCAGAGTTCAATGTTTGGGCTGACCCAGAGGCCGCTCGCATTGTGTTCGACTCTGACCTGCCCCTCGAGATGGTCGGTTGGGATGTCTCGGTTGCCGATGCTGTCATCTCAGATGAACTCGCAACCGAGTTAAGCAGCTTCGGCAGTCTTGGCAGCTTTGCGATGAAGATTCAACGCCAAGTGCGCGAGTTCTGTCGCACCGAAACAAAACTTGATGGCTTCGATCTGCCTGACCCGATCGCGATGGCTGTCGCTCTTGACCCAAAGATCGTCAGCTCAGAGATCAAAAAGCATGTGCGTGTCAATCTTGGTTTTGGCGACACACGTGGTCAAACCATCGTCGACCATCTCGACATCATCAATAACCGCGACAATTGTCGAGTGGTGTTGCGCGTCAACCGCGATCAATTCGTTGGTATGTTGCGCGAAGCGCTTACTGACAAATAATTGTTCGACCCGCTCGCAAATGCGGCGAAAACTGTTTAGTTAGACGCTGGGTTAACGTCGACAACCTTGCGGCCACGACGCTCGGCAAACTTGACGTTGCCATTGACGAGCGCGAACAATGTGTCGTCGCTGCCTTTGCCAACATTTTTGCCCGGGTGCACTTTCGTGCCACGCTGACGAATCAAAATCGTGCCCGCATTGACCAACGTGCTGTCGAACACTTTTACGCCGAGGCGTTGAGCATTTGAATCTCTGCCGTTTCTAGTAGAACCGCCACCCTTGGTCTTTGACATGAATCAGCCTTTCGCTATCGAAGTAATTTCAACGAGGCTATAGCGCTGACGATGGCCGAACCGACGACGCTGGTTCGTGCGGCGCTTGTACATGAAGCCATCAATCTTTTTGTCAGCGACTTCGCCCAAAACTTTGCCCTTGACCGAAGCCTTGGCAAGTTGTGCAGGAGTAGCGAGAACATTCTCGCCGTCGACGAGCATGACCGGGGTGAATGAAACCTCAGAGCCAGTTGCTACGCCCAACAGTTCAACCTGAACTTGCTGGCCCTTTGCGACCTTTTCTTGTTTTCCACCTGAAGCAATAATTGCGTACATATTGACCTCAGAGCCTATCTGTGCCAACACGCCATCACTCCCCAAATCTAAAAAGATGGTCCCCCACCTCAACGAGTTTGACGTCAGCAGGAAAGTACTCTTCCCATGCTGGATTGGACTCCCACGAATACACATGTGAATAGGTAGTGCCTAGTTCGCTTGGCTCAGGCTTTGGCGCCCCTGGACGCAACGTTAAACCTCGTCTGCCTGAAAAATAAAGCGTTGCCGGACTCCAGTCGTCGCCAATCACAATAATCAAATCGTCCAACTCAGTATTTTCGGAGATCACAGCTGCCGCAACTGGTAACGGCCTCCGGTAAATAAAAATGTTCATATATTCGGATCCAGAATTTGAGAGATACGTCGAAAAGATAAGGCAACAAGTTAAAAAAAGAGCTCCAAGTCGAAAACTCTGCCATGCAAAATATCTTGTCAAAAACTTTCCAATGGTGGAAAATCCTGCACAGACTAAAAGTACCGCAGCTGGTAAAACAGCCATCCAATAATAGCTGTGAACGTTATAAAGCCTAATAAATAACAAGGGTCCGCTTACAACAACTATGAGCGACGAAACCGAACTTACACGCTTTGTTTTATCGATTAACGCAAAAAAAACCAAAAGGATGAAGCAAACCGTTCCACCTACTGTTGCTTGAGTAAATCGCGATAGCGAGTTTGCAATCGAAGCAAAGTCAAATCGATCTGCTGCCGTGCCAAAGTACCATTCGTTTAATTCGCTGCTAACCAGCCATTGTGTGTATCTATTTTCACTCTTCACATCATCCGCAAATGAAGTCCAAATCAAACTTGGTATCAACGAGACTCCAAGAAGACCTGTCAAAACTACTCTGCTCATTCTTTCAATCGTGTGATTAAAAGCTAGCAACACTACGGACCCCAAAACCCAAATCGCCGCCGTGTTCAATTTAACCAAAGCACTCAATGCGACGGAAGCACAAACCAAAACAACACTCAATAAATCAGGCGCGACTAGTTTCCAACGACTAACCAGCCAATATGCACAAAGCGAAAGCGCTACGGCAAAACCGTCGATCAAAACTTCTGATCCAACCAATAATCCATAGGACGAAAATAAGACAATCGCCACACCGAGCAATCCGATAAATTTACCGTGTGCGCTTCCAGCTATTTTGAAGACAAAATACGCCAATGCAGTCAAGCTAAGAATTGAAACCATTCGTCCTGCCTCGTCGATTTCAAAAAGTTGGGTTCGCACCAAAAGTGCGGCCACAAACTGATAGAGAGGAAATTCAAATGGCACCTTCCATGGCGACCCAAGAGCGGGCATCTCAGCAACAAATGGATTTAATGTAGTTTCTGCTAGCGACTTAATTCCAAAAGCTGTCTGAGTTGTTCGATGTTCGAAATAACCAGTTAGCGGATCAGTCAGTCGATTCAATCTCGCAGCGAAACTAAGAACAAATAAAACGCCGAGCCACAGATACGCATTCTGGGAGAATTCACGCACTTTCGCTGACATCTGAGCAAGATGCGTATTCATACCCAGAAAATTAGTCGAGCATCGAGTGGTCAACCATGATCCCTCGGCCTTCACAAGTTGCGCAAGTGTCAGCG
>JAQCDG010000107.1 GCA_027731085.1 Actinomycetota bacterium
GAATAGTCGTATCACGGGCGCTCAACGGCTGATGGACGGGGGTTCGATTCCCCCCAGCTCCACCATTGCTTAGCAATTTCAGGCGAAATTTTTTATTCGCCTGATCTTCGTAGATTAGAGAGTCATGAAGTTCGCACCAATCTCAGATCGCTTAAGTGGATTAGGTGCCGCCAAGTGGGCAGTTCACGCAGAAGGTTTACGTCGGGCCAGTTTGGGCGAGCCGATAATACTTTTATCAATTGGTGAACCAGATTTGCCACCGCCAGCAAGCGTGCTCGACGCGGCGGCGGCGTCAATGCGCGCTGGTCGCACACGATATGCGCACGGTCAAGGCGAACCAGACACACTCGCTGCAATTGCCAATCATCTCACTCAACGCTCGGGTGTGCCGGTCTCGCCAGAGCAAGTTCTCTTCACAGCAGGCACGCAAAACGGTTTGTGCACCGCGCTATTAACTCTCGTGCAAACTGGCGACGAAGTTCTCGTGCCCGACCCTTATTATGCGACCTACGAAGGTTTGGTCGCAGCATCTGGCGCAACTTTCGTGCCTGTCGCAACACGCCCTGAAGATAATTTTCATATCACCGCCCTAGCAATCGAACGCGCAATCACCAAGCGCACGCGAGTTCTACTCTTAAACACGCCGAGCAATCCGACCGGCGCAGTGCTGACTCAAAAAGAAATCGACGAAATCGGCGCTGTCTGCGAGCGCCACGATTTATGGATAATTTGTGACGAGGTTTACGCCGACATGACATTCGATGTGCCTTTTTGCTCGCCGTTTGATCGACCGCACCTACGTCATCGCACTTTGGCAGTCTCATCAATTTCTAAATCGCACGCCTTGCCAGGTTTTCGCGCAGGCTGGGTCGCATCTCACCCAGACATAACACCTCGCCTAGTGCTCGTCGCCGAGGCAATGTTGTTTGGCTCACAACCGTTCATCGAAGATGCACTCGCAGTTGCATTAAACGAAAAACATCCCGAGGTCGAACGACTACGCCTTGCCTTTCGCGAGCGCGCCGAAACTTTGATCAAATCTTTTGAAGGCTCACAAGCAATCACCGCCCGTATGCCAGAAGGTGGCATGTTCGTGATGATTGATGTACGACGCACAAAACTCACGGGCGAAGAATTCGCCTGGCAACTACTCAACGAACAAAACGTCAGCGTGATGCCTGGTGAAAGTTTCGGCAAAGGCGGCGCTGGTCATATTCGTATCGCACTAACCGTTGATTCTGAAATCTTGCGCGATGCGTGCGGCAGAATCAGAAAACTCGCCGAAAAACTCTGTGCAGAAAATAACTGACAGATGACCGACAACCAACTTCGCGTCGGTGAAGCAATCATCGATCTACTCGCCCGCGAATACGGCGTCGATGTCGTGTTCGGCATCCCGGGCGTGCACAACATCGAGCTCTACCGCGGTCTGCATCGCGCCGGCGTGCGAGCAATTTCGCCGCGACACGAACAAGGCGCTGGGTTCATGGCTGATGGCTGGTCGATCGTGACGGGCCGCCCCGGTGTGTGCGTATTAATCAGCGGCCCAGGTGTCACCAATTCGTTGACCCCAATCGCTCAGGCGTTTCACGATTCGCGACCAATGCTCGTCTTGGCATCGACCACGCCGACTGATGCACTCGGCAAAAGTTTTGGGCCGTTGCATGATTTACCCGATCAAGCCAAAATCGCCGAATCGGTGTGCGCATTCAGCGAAACAGTTACTGACCCAGAACATTTGCCTGCGCTGATCGAGCGCGCCTTCAATGTTTTTAATTCATCACGACCGCGACCTGTACATATTGCAATCCCAATGGATGTTCTTGCCCAGCCGTGCGCAAGGTTCGCGCGAAAGAAACTCGTCGCGACAAAACCGACTGCATCGCCGAACGAAATCTTGCGGGCCGCTGAACTAATCAACTCGGCGCAAAACCCAGTCGTGATCGCTGGCGGCGGTTGTGTTAATGCAGGTTCAGAACTTGTCGCGTTCGCGCAGTCTCTCGATGCACCAGTTCTGCTAACTGGCAACGCCAAAGGCGTGATGTCATCAAGCCACGAGTTGTGCGCTGGCAATTGTCTCGTGTTTGGTCGCGTGCAACGCGATGTCGAGTCGGCTGATGTTGTAGTTGTCGTTGGCACAGAACTCTCAGACACAGACCTTTATAACGGCGGCCGCGCGTTGAATTTCGCAGGCAAAGTTGTGCGCATCGACATCGATCAAGCACAAATTTCTCGACGCGTAGAGCCGACCGTTGCCTTAGTCGGTGACGCGGCCGTTACGCTGCGCGAACTAACAACCAAAATCACAAAGCGAGCGTCACCAACGGGTGAAAGCCGAGCTAAAACTTGGCGCGAACACGCACGAGCAAAAACAAATGCCAAATTCGTGCCATGGCTGCAAACAATTGAAGATAATTTGCCAAGCGACGCAATCGTTGCACTCGACTCAACACAATTGGCCTACAGCGCACACTGGTGGTTGCCAGCAACACAATCACGCTCTCGGCTCGCACCATATGGCTTTGGCACTCTCGGTTGCGCGCTGCCGATGGCAATTGGCGCAAGCATCGCCGCGCCAAACAGACCAGTTTTAGCAATTGTCGGAGACGGCGGTTGGTTGTTCACCGTTGCCGAAATGGCAGCCGCCAAAGATCTGAACAGCAAAATCGTTTTGTTGCTGTGGGACAACCGCGGCTACGAACAAATTCGCGAAACATTCGACGATGTTGATGCGCCACAAATGGGCGTCGATGTATCTTCGCACGATCCAGTTGCAATTGCCCAAGGTTTTGGCTGGGCCACAACACAAGTTTCGACGCCACAACAGTTGGCGACAGCGCTACAAACTGGTTTTACGGCCAATTCGCCACAATTTATTCGGGTCGTGGCTAACTAAAAATTATTCTCGCGATCATGACATTGCGCGCAGATTTTTCTTTGTGACCAAGAAATAAACGGCTATCGCTAACATCAACAAGCCTGTAACTGAAAAAGTTGTTGGCGCAGAATCAATGTTTCGGGCGATAATGCCAACGGCTAATGCGCCAAGTGGCGCGAGACCCGAAAATATAAGCGAATGAATCGCCATTACTCGACCCATGACTTGCGGTGGCGTGTTGTTCTGAATCAATGTCTGGCTCAAGTTCATATAGAAGCCACCACCCATTCCCCAGGCAAAGAGCATCACGCTCATCATCAAAATCGAACTTGACTGCCCAAGGATAATTTGCGTTGAACTTCCCCAACATAAAGCAACCATGAACCACATACCTTTTTGGATCATCTTGTGGTTGTAACGCAAGATTGCAACAGAAGTAACGAATTGACCCACACCGAGCATCGCAAACATGTATGTCGTCTGACTACCTGTGGCGCCAGCCTGTTCTTTTGCAATTTGTGGACCCAAAACGAGCCATGGCGACATCATCAACAAAATTGAACCGCAGAGCAGAACATAGAAGGCCCGAACTTCTTTGTGTTCACGAATAAAACTCAGACCACCAAATATTTCTTCGCGCAGTCTTCTTCGCTCTGTATTCACACTCGCAGGCAATTGCAAATTAATCAGGGCTAAAAACCCAAACAAGTTGAGCAACGCCTGAATAAAGAACGCGCCTTCAATCCCCCAAATTGCAATCGCTGGACCAGCAACTGCTGGGCCAATGATCAGACCAAGATTGTTGCCGATCGTGTTGACTGCAATCGCGCCGACAAGTTTGTCTCTCGGCACGACAGACGGCACAATCGCCGAGCGCACGGGCGAACCGATGGCGATAAATATGCCGGCGATGAATGACCCGATAATCGCCCAGTTGATCGTCATCTGTTTGGTCGTAACCATCACGGCAATCACGGTCGTGATCGCCAACGCACCAAGTTGACTCACCATTAGCAGCGTGCGCCGATTCATGTGATCACTCATCACCCCAACGGGCAAAGAAATCAGCAACACCGGAATACCCATCACAAAAAGAATCAATCCGCTGATGTCAGATTTAGCGCCGAGTTCGAGGGCCAGCCAGACAAATGCAAAGCGCTGAGTGCTCTGCACGAGGATGAACAAAAAACTGTTTATCCATAACAGGCGAAACGGCTTTATCGCCATCAGTTCACTGGGTCGAATTCCCCGCGTCGGCACCGTTGAACTCACCGCATTGATACTTACAGAGTTGCTAGTTGTTGCACG
>JAQCDG010000108.1 GCA_027731085.1 Actinomycetota bacterium
AGCAAAGTCTCTTCAATTGCGTCGGCTTTTGCCAGCACACCTTGGGGCGCTTCGCTGCGTGCTTCGCGGTCGAGTTCACGGCGCGAAACATTCATCACCTGAACTCGCTGGTCGCGCGCCAAATCTAAAATATCTTCGACTACGGGGCTGGCCTCGATGTCGCTGGCAATCCAAATTTCGCGGATTCTTCGCCGCTGGCCGAGCAATAATTCGCGCACCGCTTGCCGACCTTCAATTTGCTCTCCACCTAGTCCGTATTCTTTTTGCGATGGGCGATTGCCGCCACGGTTTGAACGCCCCGAAAGATCGATTCGTTTTGGACTATTTGGGTTGCCTCGTCGATTGCCGCTACTGGCGTAGCGATTTTTTGAGCGACTGCTGCGATTGTTTGACCTTGAGTCTTTTGGCATCCGAATTGTTTTTCTAGTTGCCCTGAGTGACGACTGCAACTGCCCAACAGGCAATGCCTTCAGACCGACCCAGTGCGCCAAGACCTTCGGCTCGACGACCTTTCACTGTGACTGGCGCACCTACTGCGGCTGAAAGAATGCGTTGCATCTCGTCTCGATGAACCGAAATTTTTGGCTGCTCGCAGACGACGCTGCAGTCAACATTGCCGATTTCAAAATTATTGTCTCGTGCCATTTTTGCAACCAGTTGGAGCAACTTTATTGAGTCGACATTCTTATACTTTTCATCAGTGTCAGGAAAGTGCTCACCAATATTGCCAAGGCCGCAGGCACCAAGTATCGCTTCGGCTGCAGCATGAGCCACCACATCTGCGTCACTGTGCCCGACGAGCCCGCGTTCGTTGGCAAAGTGAACACCGCCAAGAATTAGTTTGCGTTGAGTATCGCTTGCATCAACAAAACGATGAATATCAAAACCTTGACCCACTCGTACCCGCACCGTCATAACTAAATCTTTACACCTCACCACGCGAAATTGTGCGAGCCCAATTTAAGTCTTCGGGTGTGGTGATTTTTCGATTCAACGGATCACCATTTACGACGACAACTCTGAAACCGTTATTCTCAACCAGAGTCGAGTCATCGGTACCTTCCGGGTTGTGCGCGTGCGCTTGTCGAAGTGTCTTGGCCCTAAAAGCCTGCGGGGTTTGCACTGCAACCAGATCTCGTCGATTCGGCGTTGAAACGACCACATTATTTTCGCCGACAAACTTGATTGTGTCGACCACAGGTAGGCCCGGTACCGCGCCGTCTGCGCCTGCACACACCGCATCGATGACTTCGTCAAACAAAAACTCTGAGGCAAATGGTCGGGCTGCATCGTGAACACAGATAATCGTGGCGTCATTGGGTACCGCAGCCAAACCACTGCGAACCGAGGCGCTTCGAGTGGCACCACCCACAACCCCGCCTTCTCGTGTGGCCTGATCGGCCGGCAAAACCACGACCACACCGTCACTAGCCAGACGCGCAGTTTCAACGGCCCAGTCGACCACTCGGCGCTCGTTAATTAGTGAAAACTGCTTGGGGCTTCCAAATCTTGAGCCGGAGCCAGCGGCCACGACAATCGTCCAGATTTTTTCACCAACTCGTTGCCTTGAGACGGTGTTCATGCCCATTTAGGGTAGTACCGTCATTGCCTAATGGGACACGACGAACTTCTTCAAGGTAGCGAGTTTTTTGCGGAGACATCTGCCGAAGTGTTGGCGACTATTGCTGCTCAAGGTGAGACGCGTAATTTGCAACGCGGTGATGTTTTGTTTAAAGAGGGTGACAAACCAGAATCGATGTACATCGTGTTGTCTGGTCGTATTGCAATCGCAATCGGCAATCGACCTTTAGATAGTCGCGAAAGCATGCTCGCGCTTATGGAGCGCGGTGATTTGTTCGGTGAACTTGCTTTGCTTGATGGCGGAGAGCGCAGCGCAATGGCAAGGGCGATTGAATCTTCATCAGTCTTACAAATCTCGTACGCGATCGTGCGCGAGCAACTTCAAAAAAATCCGTCAATGTTGTGGGGCGTGACAAAATTGTTGGCAAGACGCCTTCGAACGATGGACGAAGTCTTGTCAGACAGCGTGTTTCTTGATGTCACAGGCCGAACCGCGAAGAGACTGCTCGAGTTGTCAGGCGGCAAAGATGAATTTGTCTTGCCGATCACGCAAGAAGAACTTGCAGGAATGGTCGGCGCATCGCGCGAGCGAGTCAACAAAGCAATCGCAAGTTTCATTCGTCTTGGTTGGCTCGAGCAACACGATCGTCGCTATCGCATCTTGATGCGAGCGAAACTAGAGTTTCGCGCCAGTTAGTAGATCAATTTACGAGCCACGAGTGGGCTCGGCTGAACGCATCGGCCGCATCTTGCGTACGATGAGCTGGTCGTGATGAATCGTGCGCAAAGGCATGTTCGGCATCTGGATAAATCTTCGTGTGTACCTTGAGTTGAACCAACTCGGCAACATCCGCGGGTGGCGTGTAGTTATCTTTGCCACCAATGATTGCAAGTACGCGATCGGCGTGGCCGGTGTTTAGATAGTCGAGTGGTTCACCTTGTGTTTGGCTTTGCCAAGCACCGGGAATTTTTATCATTCCATAGAAAGAAACGATTTTTTTGAATCTTGCAGACCGTGCAGATTTGAAGCAGTACATCCCACCCATACAAAAGCCGATTAACCCAACCTCTGGAGTTTCGAGTGAGTCTGCTGCCTCGGTCAAATCTCGCAGATGATTCTCATCGCTCAAAGATGGAACAGCGGTGAACCGAGGTTCGATTTCTGGACCCAGAGTTAGGCCTGGAAACGGTTCAACTGCGCAAACCGCAAACCGCCAGTCATTGGCCAATTTTTTGACGAGGTCGTCGTAAAGTGGGCGCAATCCGAAGATGTCGGGTGCGATAACCAGCCCCATTGTGGGATTTTTAACCGATTTGTCAATTTCGCATTGGGTGCCTGACAACAAAGTGATTCGCATTCATCAAGTATGCCCAAAAACGCCGGAGAAATCTTTGTTGGTGAGAGTTGTGGTGAGTTCTGGAGTTGCAGTTTCAGTGACATTGAGTTTCAACGATTTGGGGCATGACCCAAAACGACAAAAAACAATCAGTAAAACATCCTCCTCAATTGGTCTGGAGCCCAGGGTTGACCCAGCGACCCAACAGCCCAGTCGCGAAATTGATCAAAGAATGGGAACTAATTAGTTCGCGACGCAAAGAAGTTGATGTTGTCAACTCATGGAAATTACCGGGCGACAAAATCAAAAATCTCGATCAAGTTTTAACTCGTGCAGGTTTCAACACCGCGCGCGATGATTCACAAGGCGACAGTTATCTCTGGCTGTTGGTCAAGCGAGCGTCAACTGACGAACTTGCGGCGAGAATTGTTTTACAGAGAATATTGCCACCGTTGATTTCAATTGCTCGGCGTCGTGGGCAAATCATGCAAGGAGGCATCGATGCCGCGATCTCAGATGTTTTGCCGAGTGCATGGACGGTGATTCGTCAATATCCATGGCATCGTCGCCCAAACAAAGTTGCTTCAAATCTTGTTCTGGACAGCGAATATTTTGCGTTCGTGCAAGGTAATCGTTCTAAGAAAGTCAAAATTTTTACCGTCGAGCCGAGACTGCTAAGTGAAATCGTCGCCGCGCCGCAAAGCGACGACTTTGAACCACAAGTGAGCCTTGAAAACTTGCTGAGTTTGGCGATTACCCAGGGAATAGATTCTCGACATGTCGAAGTTTTGCGTGCGGTAGCCGAGGGTCAAACAGCGGCGACGATTGCTAAGCGCTATGGCATCGCAGAACGAACGGCTCGCGCTTGGCGCGCGCAAGCAATTAGCGAGTTGCGTGCACGAACGCGGTGTTTGGCGTGAGTTTTGTCTTTCGCAACCGCAAACTATTGGTGACAACAAAGATGCTCGAAAGAGCCATTGCCAACCCAGCCCACATCGGGTTGAGATAACCAAGTGCGGCCAATGGAATTGCTGCTGTGTTGTATGCGAATGCCCAAAAAACATTGGCCGTGATCGTGCGCAAAGTGGCTCGTGAAAGCAAAATCGCATCGGCGACCAGTCGCAAATCACCACTGACGATTGTTAGGTCGCTGGCGTTCATTGCCACGTCTGTGCCGGTGCCCATGGCGATGCCAACATCAGCCTGTGCAAGCGCAGCAGCATCATTGACCCCGTCACCAACCATCGCCACGGCATAA
>JAQCDG010000012.1 GCA_027731085.1 Actinomycetota bacterium
CCCTTTGATCCGAAGTCAAATGCTCTATCCGTTGAGCTACGAGCGCTGGTATTGCTAATGATAACTGCCAACTAGCACTGCGGGATTAAGTTGAATTCAAATTGCGCCAATGCGAAACAGCGGGCAACTAAAGGCTAATTTTTGGTATTGGGGGTGAGTGTGAAAAACGAGTTCAAGGGCAAGATTGGTCGGACATTTGACGACTCGACGCCGTGGTGGCCGCCATTAACGACCCCGCCCGAAGGCTCGCCAAATATTCTCGTCGTCTTGCTCGACGACGTGGGCTATGCACAATTTGGTTGTTATGGCTCTGATATTGCGACGCCAACTTTCGACAAACTTGCGGGCAACGGTTTGCGATACAGCAACTATCACACGACTGCACTATGTTCGCCGACTCGCGCCGCTCTATTGACTGGTCGCAACCCGCACAGCGTGGGCATGGGTCGGGTCGCCGACATCGTTTCTGGTTTCCCTGGCTACAACTCGATCATGCCCGCGAGTGCCGGAATGATTTCTGAAATTCTCGTGCGCAATGGCTACGCAACCTATCTTCTGGGCAAGTGGCATCTTTCGCCGCAAGGTGAAAACCAAATGGGATCAACCCGTGAGCGATGGCCGCTTGGCCGCGGATTCGAACGCTTCTACGGTTTTCTTGGCGGCGAAACCGATCAGTATCACCCGGATCTTGTCTATGACAATCACCAAGTTGACCCACCTCGCACACCCGAGCAGGGTTATCACATCACCGAAGACATGGCTGACAAAGCAGAACTATTTATCAATGACTTGCGTGCCGCACACCCTGAAAAACCTTTCTTCATGTGGTTTGCACCTGGTGCATGTCACGCACCGCACCAAGCACCGAAAAGTTTCATCGATGTATATCGCGGAAAATTTGATCACGGATGGGATGCATGGCGCGAAGAAGTTTTTGCACGTCAGAAAAAATCGGGTTTATTGCCGAGCGACACAGTTCTAAGTGAGCGACCACATTGGGTGCCAGAGTGGGCGGGTCTCGGTGCCGATGAGAAAAAACTTTACGCACGAATGATGGAGGTCTACGCAGGTTTCTTGACTCACACCGATGCACAAGTAGGCAGAGTGATCAAACACATTGAGTCACTTGGCGAACTTGACAACACGATTGTTCTCGTGATGAGCGACAATGGTGCGAGTTCTGAAGGTGGACCAAAAGGTTCATTTAATGAAATGTTTTATTTCAATTTCATGCCGGAAAGTCTTGAAGAGAACATCAAGCGAATTGATTTGCTCGGCACGCCAGCGGCGCACAATCATTATCCGTGGGGATGGGCTTGGGCGGGTAACACACCGTTCAAACGATGGAAGCGTGAAACACATGAGGGCGGAGTCACCGACCCGTTGATTATCCACTGGCCAAAAAAACTCTCCGCTAAGGGCGAAGTGCGAACGCAATATTTGCATTCGGTAGATGTGATGCCGACTTTGCTCGAACTGATCGGCATTGAACCACCGACACATATTGCCGGCGTTGAACAGCAACCAATTGAAGGTGTGAGTTTTGCGCACACACTCAGCAATGCAAAAGCATCAAGCAAACACGTGACGCAATGTTACGAGATGCTCGGCTCGCGCGCGCTATATCACGACGGATGGAAAGCGGTTGTATTTCACCAATTACCTGGTTTGCCTGGCACGCCAAGTTACGACGGCACCGACCCAAATGTAAGTTTCGACGCTGAACAATGGGAGTTGTACCACGTTGAAAAAGATCTCGCAGAGACGAACGACCTTGCTGCTCAACATCCTGAGAAATTAAAAGAGATGATTGCACTTTGGTGGGATCTCGCAGACAAGCAACAAATTCTGCCGCTAAATAACCAACCAGGCAGATTTGGCGACAAGCGTTATCGACAAGAGCGATACGAATATCGACCAGGCATTGGTGCGATACCGCCATTGGTTGCCCCGAATTTGCGCAATCGATCGTTTGATATTTTGGCTGAAGTTACGGTGCCTGCGACTGGAGTTGAAGGCGCGATTATTGCCCAAGGCAGTAGCGCAGGGGGTTATGCCGTTTACGTCAAAGACAAACGGTTGCATTATGTGCACAACTTTTTGGATCTTTATTATTTTTCAGTGTCGGCAGAAGTTGATGTGCCAGTTGGTGTGCATACATTGCGAGTTGAATTTAAATCAACTGGTCGGTTCAAAGGCGAGGTGTCGTTGTATTACGACGATCTGCCTGTCGGCTCGGGTGCGATACCCGCAACAGTGCCGGTGTTTTTCGGCGTGTTCGGTATGACGGTTGGTTATTTGCGCGGGTCATCGGTGATTCGCGGCGTTGAGTCTCCGTTTACATTTACCGATTCGGCTTTGCAACGCGTGATTGTTGAGCCTGCTGGTCGCTCATGGCGCGACCCTGAAGGCGACGATCGGGTTGCTTCGGCGACGCAATAGTCGCAAACTTTGCGACGGATGAGTTGTAAGTTGTTTTGGTGACCGATCGCGGGAAGTTGCTTTCAAAGTCAAACTTCTTGCTGGGGTGTGATTGCCCCGTCAAATTGAAATATTTCAAGTCGGGCTACCCGTCGCTGAATAATTTAAATTCGTTTCTCGAGTTTTTTGCTGACGGTGGTTTCATGGTCGAAGCGCTGGCGAGAGCGCTATTTGATGATGGCGTGTGGGTCGTGCCGCAAGCAGGTGAAACGCCAGAGCAGGCGACTGCGCGACTGATGGCAGTGCCGGGCGATGGCGTGTGGTTCGAGCCGACATTTGTCGTGAATGACATGCTGGTTCGAGTCGACATTTTGCAGCGCAAAGACGATGTGCTGCGACTGGTTGAAGTGAAAGCCAAAAGTTTTGACTCGAGCCAAAGTGAGACGCCGTTTCGCGGCAAGCGCGAAGGCATTTTGAGTGGCTGGCGCGAATATCTGTTGGATATTGCGTATCAAACAAATGTGCTCGAACTTGCGTATCCAAAAATGCAAGTCGTGCCCGAACTCTGCTTGGTCGACACTTCGAAGACTTGTTTAGAAGAAGCGATCTTCAACAAAGTTGAATTAATCATCGACAAAGACCCCGGCAGCACCGGACCACGGGCGATTTATCACGGTGATATTGGGGCTTTGCGCAGTCAACACTTTTTGGGTTTTCTGAATGTGCGTCTCGAAGTCGACGAGTTGATTGCCAGCGTGCGCTCGCAGAGCAACTCGCTGTTGAAGATAGCCGCTGACCCAACAATAACTCTTGATCCACCGCTTGGTAGCAAATGTCGTGATTGTGAGTATCGCAACATTGGCAGTTTGCGCAACGGATTTGCTGAATGCTGGGGCGAACTCGCGGCGGGCGACCCTCACATTGTTGATCTATATAGCGCTGGTTTGTTGGCTGACGCTGCGGGCAACAGCAAGGAAGGTCTGAGTTGGCTGATGAAGAACGGCATCTCAAAACTTGTCGAGATACCGCCAAAAATTATCGACCAGACCAAATCGACTGGCAAAAGACAGATTCGACAACTTGAATGCACAAAAACTGGCGCCGAGTGGATCGACCCACTGCTAAAAGATGAACTCGACGCGTGCGAGTATCCGTTGCATTTTATTGATTTTGAAACTTCGCGATTGGCAGTGCCGTACCACAAAGGCATGAAGCCATACGAGCAGATTGCATTTCAATTTAGTTGTCACACGATTTCGCGCGAAGGTGACACTAAGTTGCAGCACACAGAATGGATAAACGTCGACGATGCGTTTCCGAGTTTTTATTTTGCTGGTGCATTACGCGACGCAGTGGGTGAAAGTGGGACGATTTTCGTGTGGAGCGACTTTGAACAGAATACTTTGCGTGATATTCGCCGTCAGATGACGAGTTATAACCACGCCGATAAAAAAATAGCGACATGGATCGATGAGATCGTGCCTGATCGCAAAGATGGCGGAAGAGTTCAAGACCTGCTCGAACTTTGTCGCGAGCATTACTACCACCCCAACATGGGCGGAAGTATGAGCATTAAATATGTGTTGCCGGCGATTTGGGGCAGTAGTGAAGAACTTTGGCGCGACCCGTGGTTCGCAAAATATTTTCGCGAGAGCCTTGACGGCGCACTTGACCCATACAGCGCCTTAACTGGTCTAATTTTAGAAGCCGAGCGCAACAACATCGCCGACGAAGATGCTGAAGAAGTTGCGGTTGAAGCGGTGCGCGATGGCATTGGTGCGATGCGCACTTATCAAGAAATGATGTATGGCTTGAGTCGCAATGACGCCAAACATCGTGACGCAGTCAAGAAAATGCTGCTGCAATATTGTGAACTCGACACTGCGGCGATGGTGATTATTTGGAAGCACTGGATGTCGCGACTAGCCAGTGCGAAATAATTTATTTGACCCGCATCACTCGAAAAGGGTCGCCAATTTTGAGAAAGTTTTCGTAGACCTCGGGTAGTTCAGTGCGCAAACGCTTTGAGTCGAGCGCTTGTTTGCCGGCATGTTCGCGCCAAGTGACGGCCTGCTCGCCGTCAAGTAGACCGATTTCATTTTCGAGCAACAATCTCGCGAGTTCGTCTTTGGCGATTGTCTCTTGCTTTTCTGCCAGTCGTCGAGTTTCGCGAGCGTCGCGCAAATTTGCCAAAACTGCACGCGCCGATTCGGGCAGTTCGATCGCAGTTGGCGTTGCGCGATAAAGCGACGAGATTTGTTCGGCGCTGAACTGATTTATCTCAGAGTCGGCACGAGCGCCAGAGTCGACGAGAGAACCAAAGCGTTCGGCTTCGGCCCACAATTGATCGATGGCTTCTTGATTGCGCGGCAACTCGACAAAACTGATGCGCAGATCGCGGTCAAGCACGATGAAAAACAACGGCACATTAAGCACCGACTGTTGAGCCCAACCCTGCCAACGCCACTCGAAAGGCAGATCATCACTAGTGTGCACGCTGTAGCGCGAAGTTGTTTTGGCTTCGACGCCGACAGTAGGGCATTCTTCGTTGTCGACACCGTCTTTTGAAATTGTGAATCGACCAGCGCGATACATGACCGACGGAGTGAACACATTAATGCCCAATAAGTGTGAAGCTTCTTCGAGAAGCGCCGGCTCGAGCACATTGCCGCGACGGAAAACTGGTTTGTCATCTTCGACCGTTGGGTCGACACTTTTATCGAAGAAAAGATCTGAGCGAGTCGAATATGGTGAAGCACCCATGAGTGCCGGTGCGTCGGATGCGCCGAATGTGCAGCGACCATTGCTGTCGCGCCAACGCAGTCTTAGCCAGTTTTCGCTGCCGTGTTTTGGTTTTGCGATTCGCTCGTATTTGACTGAGTTTTCAGTGAACGTATTCATTTATTGTTTGCTCTGTTTCTTTTTGGGGAAGAGACATCTTCGCCCAAGGGTGTTACAGAGTTGGCGTGTGGTGTGCCCAAGGCTGGGCGATCTCAAGTTGTGATGCGACGCGAATTAGCAAGTCTTCGCGTCCATATGCGGCGACAATCTGCACGCCGACCGGAATGCCGTCGCGTGTCCATTGCAGGGGCACATTGATTGCTGGTTGACCCGAGGTGTTGAACGGTGGCGTGAGTGGAATCCAGTTGCCGGCGATGCGTAGGGCTGCCATCGGATCTTCGGGCATATTGCGAATCGTGCCGATTGGCAGCGGTAGTTGCGCCGTAGTTGGGGTGACCAAGAGATCAAAACCATCGGCCCACCATTGTTGCAGCATGCGACGAAACATCACAGAGAGATAAACGGCTTGTGCATAGTCAGTTGCGGTTTTACCCTTCGCGTATTCGGCCATTGTCCAGTTCATCAGTTCAACATCGTCTTTAGTGACGGCGCGACCAAGCATCTGACCGAGTGAGTTCAAACCAACTGACATGTTGGTCGACCACATCGCGGTGAACTTTCCGGCGAAATCCGTATTGTCGAGTGCTTGTGGCCACGAGTTTTCGACATGGTGCCCGAGTGACTCGAGAAGTTTGCAAGTGTCGCGCACGGCTTGCACGCAGTCGGTGTCGATTGTGGCGCCAGTCGGATGATGGTCAATAAAGCCGATGCGAAGTTTGCCTGGGTCAGCGCCGACTTCATTTATATATGGACGAGTTGGCGTGGGAGCGATGACTCGGTCGCCAACACCGGGGCCATGCACTGCATCGAGCAATGCTGCTGTATCGCGCACGGTTCGAGTGACCGCAAAGTGAACACTGACGTTTGCCTCGTCGCCAAATGGCGCAAGCGAGATGCGTCCTTGCGAAGTTTTTAAACCGACAAGACCGCAACATGCAGCCGGAATGCGAATGCTGCCGCCACCGTCACTGGCATGAGCCATCGGCACAATGCCTGCGGCCACTGCTGCTGCGCTGCCACCGCTTGAACCACCAGAAGTGCGACTGACATCAAAAGGATTGCGCGTTGGGCCCCAAGCCAACGGCTCGGTGACTGGCACGCTGCCAAGCTCAGGCGAATTTGTTCGACCAAAAGTAATTAGGCCTGAGTCAATAAATTTTTGAACTAAATTTGAATTCGTTGGCGCAATATATTTGGCGTTTTTCAGAGCAATGTTGCCGTTTGACATGTGTTGGCCCGCGTATGGTGCACCCAAGTCTTTTAACACGAACGGCACGCCGCCAAACTTTTTGTTCGGGTTTAGTTTGAAATTTTTTGCTAGGTCACGTGCATGGTCGAGCCAGGTGATATTGATCGCGTTGATCGCTGGGTTGAACGCAGTATTGCGTTCGATTGCGGCCTCGAGCAGTTCGCTTGCCGAAACTTTGCCAGTCGCGACGAGTTCGGCTTGGCCGACACCGTCGACGAACTGTGTTTGTCGGGCGAAGTCAGATAATGGCACAAGTGAAGTCTTGTATATATCTATGATTTGCGCAAAGGCAGACTAAGTTAGTGACGCCGTGAATGCGTCAGATAACTCAAATGTTAAAGGTAACTCAGGCTCTGTAGAACCGGTCAAACTCACTGCGCGAGAAGTTTTTCAGGCGCCCGCGGTTAAATCTTTTATCATCGCCAGCTCGGCTCTTTATGTGGGCTTGATGTTGCAAGCGGCGACCCTCGGCAAACACATTTATGACATCACAGGTCGTGAGATTGATATTGGTTGGCTTGGCCTGGCAGAGTTTTTGCCCGTTGCGTTGCTCGTATTTGTAACTGGCACAGTTGCTGATCGCTACAACCGTCGCCGTGTGGCGGTAACGGCGATGATCGGCGAGTTGATTTGTGCGTTGGCGCTGGTGTTTTATGCGCGCACGAACCCAACGAGTGTCGCACCGATGTTTATGATCGCAGTTGCGTTTGGTGCATCTCGTGCATTTGTTTCGCCGGCGATGCGATCAATCGCGCCGATGATTGCCCCTGAACATGGGTTGCCACAAATGGTGGCGATGTATTCGGCGGTGTGGACGGGCGCAATGATCGTCGGCCCGGCAATGTCGGGTTTCTTATATGCAGCCGCACCGTGGATTGCATATGCAACTTCTGCAGGTTTGACTGCCCTAGGCATTGTTTTGATTTCTCGAATCAAGTTAAAGATCATTTCGGCGCCTACCGTCAATACCGAACGACCAACACTGCATTCGGCAATGGAAGGATTGCGATTTATTTTCCGTACGCCAATTTTGTTGGCGGCAATTTCGCTCGATTTGTTCGCCGTATTATTCGGCGGTGCGATTGCGTTGTTGCCGGTGATCGCCAAAGATCAATTGATGGTCGGCGATGTTGCATATGGATGGTTGCGAGCGTCAGTCGGCATTGGTGCGGCAAGTACCGCGGCGTTGTTGGCATTTAAACCGATTCGCCGGCATGTCGGTCGGTCGATGCTGATCGCAGTCGGCGTGTTTGGCGCAGGAACAATCGTGCTCGGGCTAACACACAACTACTGGGTCGCTTTTTTTGCAGTCATGATTTTGAGTGGAGGTGACATGATCAGTGTGTTCGTGCGTGGCGCGATCGTGCCATTGGTGACGCCCGACGACAAACGCGGTCGAGTTTCTGCGGTTGAAAATGTTTTCATTGGCGCGACAAACGAATTAGGTGCTTTTGAATCGGGAGTTGTTTCGCAACTTGTCGGGGTGAAGTCGACTGTTGTCGGCGGTGGCGTCGCGACCCTTGGCATAGTCGGCATTTTTTGGTACAAATTTAAGCAATTGCGTAACATCGACACTTTCGACGAGCTTTCTACCGAAGAAACAACAACCAAATAGCCTGCAGGGGGCGAGCGAAGCCCGTGCGATAATAGATGCGTGGATAATGTTGCGGATGAAGTTTTGGTGCGAACGGCCTGCCCTTTAGATTGCCCAGATGCATGTTCGCTAGAGGTGACTCTGACGCTCGGTCGAATCACGAAAATTGATGCGGCGCCAGTTGACGAGTTGTCAAACCCGCTGACAGACGGCTGGATTTGTAAAAAAGTAAAGCATCACGCCGACAGGGTTTATTCACGAGAGCGAATCATGACGCCGTTGATTCGTGTTGGCACGAAGGGTAGTGGTGAGTTTCGATCGGCAACTTGGGATGAAGCCCTCGACTTGGTTGCCGAGAAAATTAAATCAGCTATTGCAAGTCACGGCGTTGATTCGGTCTTGCCCTATTTATATAACTCATCGGCACCAAAACTTGAAGCGAGCTATTTGACGCCACATCTTTTTGCTCGTTTAGGTGCGCCAGAAATTTTGCATACGATTTGTGCTGCGTCTTATGGTGCTGCGTGGGATCAGATGTTTGGCGAAATGTTAAGCATCGACACTCTTGATGTCGTAGATGCAAAACTGATAGTCGTCTGGGGCGCCAACCCGGCAGTGAGCGGCACGCATTTGTTGCCACTTTTGGCGAAGGTCCAGAAATCTGGGGGCAAACTTGTCGTAGTCGACCCACGAGCGACGGGCACTGCATCGCGAGCCGATTTGCATTTGGCGGTGCGACCTGGCACCGATGTGGTTTTGGCGTATGCGCTGAGCAATGAACTTGCTCGTACAGGCAAAGCCGCCACACAGTTTCTAGATGCGCATACAACGGGTAGTAAAGAGTTTTTGACTGCGGCGAGCAAGTACTCGCTCGACGATGCGAGCAAAATTTGCGATGTGCCGCTTGACAAGATTCGCGAACTTTTTGAATTGATCGCCAACACGAAGCCGGCAGTTTTGAGAATGGGCTACGGGCCAGAGCGAAATCGCAACGGTGGCAGCAGTGTCTTGGCTGTTCTCGGTTTGTGGTTGATCGCGGGGCACTTCGGCACGAATGGATCTGGCATTTTGGCGTCGACCAGCGATGGTTTTTCAGTTGATATTCATGCACCTTGGCCAAAAGATGTTGCCCGACCAGTGCAACGAACTATGAACATGAATCATGTCGGTCGTGTTTTGCGTGGCGATGCTGGCGCTTGGTCGGTTCAAGCGAAAGTGTTCTTGGTTCAAGGTGCGAACCCAGCCGTAACTGCCGTAGATCAGGTTGGCATGCTGGCAGGACTTGCGAACGAGGATGTTTTCACGGTTGTGCATGATCAAGTGATGACAGACACGGCAAAGTTTGCCGATGTTGTCTTGCCGGCGACAACACATTTTGAGGTTCATGATCTTGTGGGCTCATATGGTTCGTATACGGCACAAGTGATCAGCCCTGTGATCGAGCGCGTCGGCGAGTCGCGAACAAACAATGAACTCGCCACCGGGTTGGCAACTCGATTAGGTCTCAGCGCCGATGAATTCAACAGCAACCCGCAATTCATCGCCGATCGAATCGCCGAACAGAAAAAACACTCTTTAAAGTTGCGCGAAGTCGGCACGACGGCGCAATTTAAAGACACTTGGCCAACTTTTGTCGACAAGCGAGCACGCTTGTTTGTTGCCGAGAGCGAATTGCCGTTGCCGCAATATCGCCCAGCAGATAAAAAGTATCCGTTGGTATTGATTTCGCCGGCGACCTCACACACGATCAACTCGATGTTTGCTGACACTGACCCACCGAGAGTTGCGATCTCGATGCATCCGCAAGATGCGGCGCAACGCAAGTTGAGTGATGCCAAGCGGGTGAGGGTGCGAAATGATATTGCTGAGATCGAGATTGATTTGGTGATTGACGAAACTTTGCGGCCTGGAGTTTGTTTCATGCCCAAAGGCTTGTGGCTGCGCGCAACAAAAACTGGTTTGACATCTAATGCGTTTGCTCCCGATGAATTAAATGACTTGGCAAGCGGCGCGTGTTTCAATGATGCACGAGTTGAAGTGACGGTGGCTTAATTAAGAAATTAGTTTGCGTGGTTGTGGCCGCAACTTTGGCAGGTTGCGGCTCTTTGAATATCGGCAGTGGCGACTCTGATGTGTTGTCAGGTGTTGGACGGATACCCGGCTATGACTTTGGCACGGCAATAACTTTGCCCGAAGGTTTTGAAATTGCATTGCCAGAAGTTACTGGCGGACTGATTGGCCCAAAAGTTAGCGGTAATCGATTATTGATGATCGGTGATTCGATCATGGCGTCGACTTCGAGTCGCTACGGCAACGAAATGTGCGATGCACTCGTGCCACTTGGGTGGCAAGTTGCGATCGAGGCCGAAGCCAGCAGGTTCGCCGAGTTTGGTGTGCGCGTGCTTGGACAGAGGCTTAACGCCGAAGCAGGATGGGATGCTGCGGTTGTATTTCTTGGCACAAATTACGAAGGGAACAAAGACTCGTATGCGAAGCAAATGCGCAAGATCGTGGCAAAACTCGCGCCGCGCCCCGTGCTGTTGGTGACTACTTCTTTGTTTCGCAACACTCAGCGCGAAGTGAATGCAGCGATCAACGTGGTTGCGGGCGAGTCAGACAATGTTTCGGTTCTCGACTGGGAGACGATTTCGAAAGAAAAGAGCGTGCTTAACAAAGACGGTGTGCATCTCTCACCAAAAGGACGCAGTGTTTTTGCTGTCGCGGTTGCACGTGCTTTAGACATTGCTCCGTTTAGAGAAGGTGCATGTCTTGAATCAAAATTTCGCGACGACTCTGCGGCGGCAAAAGATGTGATGCCCGAGCCGGTTGATTCGGTGGTTGAACCGAGCACGGAGACGACGCCCTGATCGCGCACGACTGTGATGTTGTGCTGCGCACCGTCTAGCGTGATTGAAAATCAAAAAGCGTGACAGGGGCGACAGAAAATGAAAATTGGAATCTTTGGTGGAACCGTAAATTCAGGCACGCTTGATGATGTTGTCGCCGAAGCACGACAGGCTGAGCGAGATGGCTTTGCGAGTTATTGGGCCCCAAACATTTTTGGTCATGATGCGCTAACTGCTTTAGCGATAGTCGGTCGTGAGGTGCCGAGAATCGAATTGGGCACGAGTGTTGTGCCGACATACCCGAGGCATCCAATGGCGATTGCGCAGCAATGCCACACGGTCAACGCTGCCTCGAAGGGGCGACTGTGTTTGGGTATCGGTCTTAGTCACAAAGTTGTGATTGAAGGCATGCTCGGCATGTCGTACGAAAAACCGGTGCGACACTTGCGCGAGTATCTTTCGATCTTGATGCCGCTTGCGCGATGCGAGAATGCGAATTTTGCAGGCGAGACTTTGACAACACGTGGTTCGCTTTCAGGTGTCGGTTCTTCGCCATTTTCGGTTGTTGTTGCCGCGCTAGGCGAGCAGATGCTGCGTGTCACTGGCACGCTTGCTGACGGCACGCTGACTTGGTGCACAGGGCCAAAAACGTTGGAGTCATTGACGGTGCCGACAATTGTTGAAGCCGCGAAAAAAGCCGAGCGCAAATCGCCACGAGTGATCGCGGCGCTACCTGTGTGTGTGACGAACAATGTTGCGCGTGCAACCGAAACTGCGGCCAAGGTGTTTCAGATTTACGGTCAACTGCCGAGTTATCGCGCGATGCTCGACCATGAAGGTGCGGCCGGGCCAGCCGACATCGTGATTGCCGGCACTGCAGAGCAAGTCAAGCAACGCGTTGCTGATTTGGCTGGCATCGGCGTGACAGATTTTGCGGCTGTCGAATTTAGTAGTGACCCGCAAGAAATCGCCGACACGCGCGCGGCGATGAAGTCGTTACTTTAATTTTTTAGTTTTAGTCGTTTTTGTTTTAACTTTGGCTTGTGCTTCGGCACGCTTGGCAGCGCGCGCTTTGGCTTGGGCGGCTGTGACTTCGGCGTGGTGGGCATGGCATAAAACTTCGAGCCCGCCGATGCCACGACTATCCGGATTCAAGTGATGATGACAACCCGGGCCATAACCTGCGCCGTTGCGTGGGTTGATGTGATTGACCTCGCAGTCGCGACGCTCTGCTGTGCAACCTGATCGCTGACATCGATATTTTGCGCGGCGTTTGGCCGCTGATCTGGCAAATCGCCAAATGTGATTTCGCTGCCAATCACGTGCGCATTTGTTCGAGCACCAAGTTCGACGGCGAGTTGACCCGATGAGCGTATTACACAGTTGGCAGCGACCTGGTTCGCCCTTCCATTGCCCGAGCGGACAAGAGATTCGTTCTTCGACCAGCGACACTATTTGCGAATTTGAACTGGCGTGCCGAGCGCTGTCGCGTTGACGATTTCGAAAAAGTCGTTGCCCTTGTCGTCGACGATGATGAACGCTGGAAAGTTTTTTACTTCGATCTTCCAGACGGCTTCCATGCCGAGTTCTTCGTATTCGAGAACTTCGACTTTGGTGATGCAATCTTGGGCGAGGCGTGCTGCGGGGCCGCCAATTGATCCCAGATAAAAGCCGCCATGTGTCTTGCAGGCTTGTGTAACTTGCGTCGAGCGGTTGCCTTTGGCCAACATCACGAGACTGCCGCCGACGCGCTGAAACTCTTCGACGTAACTATCCATACGGCCGGCAGTTGTCGGGCCGAAGGAACCTGATGCGAAACCTGTCGGCGTTTTTGCCGGGCCGGCGTAATAGACGCAATATTGCTTTAAGTAATCGGGCAGGCCTTTGCCTGAATCGAGGCGCTCTTTGAGTTTGGCGTGCGCGAGATCGCGGGCGACGATCATCGGACCATTGAGCATGATGCGAGTTTTCACCGGATATTTCGAAAGAGTGGCGCGCACTTCGCTCATCGGACGGTTGAGATCGATGTTGATGATTTCTGCCGAGAGATCTTCGTCGGAAATTTCGGGCAAGAATCTTGCGGGGTCTTGCTCAAGTTGTTCGAGGAAGATGCCGTCTTTGGTGATCTTGCCGAGTGCTTGGCGATCGGCGCTGCATGAAACCGCCATCGCCACTGGGCAACTCGCGCCGTGTCGTGGCAGGCGAATGACGCGAACATCGTGGCAGAAATATTTGCCACCGAATTGTGCGCCGATGCCGGTTTGTTGGGCGAGTTTGAGAACTTTGGCTTCAAGATCAATGTCGCGAAATGCGTGACCCGTTCGCGAGCCCTGTGACGGCAGTGAATCTAGATATTTCGTGCTGGCGAGTTTCGCAGTTTCGACCGCATATTCGGCCGATGTGCCGCCAATGACAACGGCAAGGTGATAAGGCGGGCAGGCAGAAGTGCCGAGAGTTTGCATCTTGTCAAACAGCCATGGCAACAAGACTTTTTCGTTGAGCAAGGCTTTTGTTTCTTGAAACAAATAACTTTTGTTTGCCGAGCCGCCGCCCTTGGCGATGAACAAGAATTTGAATTCGTCGCCGTCTGTTGCTGAAATTTTAATTTCTGCGGGCAGGTTCGTGTTGGTGTTGACTTCTTCGAACATCGTGATTGGTGCGAGTTGGCTGTAACGCAAGTTCGAGGTTTGGTATGTGTTGTAGATGCCTTTGGCGATTGCTTCTTCGTCGCCGCCACCCGTGAAGACGAGTTGGCCTTTTGAGGCTTTGACGATCGCCGTGCCCGTGTCTTGACACATTGGCAACACGCCACCCGCGCTGATGCTGGCGTTTTTCAGCAAGTCAAGCGCGACGAAACGATCGTTGGCGCTAGCTTGTGGATCTTTGAGAATATCGGCGAGTTGTTGCAGGTGCTCGGTGCGCAACAAATGTGCGATGTCACGCATTGCATGCTCGGTGAGCGTTGTGATCGCATTTGAATCAACGCGAAGAAATGTGCCGAGGCTTGTTTTTTCGGTGGTGACACCTTCGCTAGTGATTTTGCGATAAACGGTTTTGTCTGCGCCAAGTGGCAGCAACGGCGAGTTGACGAATGGCTCGGGTTGTTTTTTTGCCACGTCTACAGGCTATTCACAAAACCGACTTAGACGAGTGCGGGTGTGCCTTTGAAAGAACCTGGGTCACCTGCAGATGGAATGCTGGGCTTGCGCCACGAGACTACGGAGGCGATGTGTTCGGCGACACTGCTCCAGGCTTTGGCGTTCCATCCTTGTGCGTTGACTGGCACTGTGCCGTCAATCTGCAGATAAACGAACGCCGGAAGTTCGGTGAGCGCAAGTTGCTTGACGAATGTGCGTGACGGATCGCAGAACACGAGAAACTCGTCGGCGAATGGGCCAAGAAATTCGCGCGCTTCATCAGGCGTTGCAGTGATAACGAAATTTGTGCGAACCGAAGCACCAGCGAATTGGCGCAAGATGCGCACCGCAGTGGGCAGGATCCAAGCACTTTCGTTGGTAAACGGGTCGAGCACGATCGAAGCGAGATGAAAAGTCGTCAGCCATTCTTCGAGTGGGCGGGCTTTGCCTTTGAGCGGCTGAAGTTGGGTGTCAAGACTTGGTGAAATAATCATCAGCAAAGACCGTAGCAAGTCGGGGATAGCGTTTCGGAAATGCACCCGATTGAGCATCTGCGATATGTGGCGCGGGCGCGCGGAGCCGACCCTGTTTCGCTGGTGCGTGAGACTGCGGCAGCACTAAGTGGCCTAGGTCACGAACCAGCGGGCATCGTGCTGGCGACGCGAAGAATCGTGCAAAGACACCCGACTTGCGGGCCGTTGTGGTGGTTGTGCAGTCATGTGCTTGGTGCTCTCGACCCGTTTGCGAAGATGCGTGACTGCGAAGACGAAATTAAAAACGATGCAACGATTAAAAGTTTACGTGATGCTGTGCCGCAAGATGCCGTTGTTTGTGTTGTGGGCTGGCCCACTGCGGTTTTGCATGCGTTGGCGTCTCGGGGCGATGTGAGAATATTTGTCGTCGAAAGCAACGGCGATGGCGATGCCGCGGTCGAGCGACTTGTATCTATGGATGTCGAAGCGACGCTGGTGCAATTCGAAGAACTTTCGCGAGTTGTTAGTGGTTGTGATCTTGTCATTGTCGAAGCGTTGGCCGCTGGGCCGACAGAAGTTTTATGCAGTGCCGGTAGTCATGCAGTTGCTGCGCTGGCATATTGTTTGCAAAAACCTGTGTGGTTGGTGACGGCATGTGGCACCCGATTGCCCACTGCGTTGTGGTCGGCGATGGTTGCCGGTGACGCGGCCAACGAAGTTGATCTGTTGTCTACAAGTTTGTTTTCGCGGGTTATCTCTAAAAATGGCGTGAGCGACGATTTGTCACAACCATTTGAAGCCGAGTGCCCACCCACGACTGAGATGCTTCGTCACAGCGCGATGTAATCGCGTGCGATGTAGAATTTAACCATGTCAGCACGCTCACGAGACTTGCCCCGTCGCTCATGTTTATCGATCCCAGGATCTTCAGAAAAAATGATGAGCAAAGGTCCGGGCATTGCCGCCGACATGGTGTTCTTAGACCTTGAAGATGCAGTCGCACCAAAAGAAAAAGAATCGTCGCGCGCGAAAATTGCGACCGCGATTCGCACCCAAGACTGGGGCGACAAAGTTATGTGCGTGCGCGTCAACGACTGGAGCACGAAGTGGACGGCATTTGACATCATCGAAGTAGTCGCAGGTGCAGGCGAGCGGCTCGACGAAATTATGTTGCCGAAAGTTGAAACTGCTGCCCAGATTGTGGCGACAGATTTGTTATTGCGCCAAGTTGAAATCGCCAATGGTTTGCCCGTCGGCCACATCGGCATTGAAGCCCAAATTGAAACTGCGCGCGGGTTGATTAATGTCGAAGAAATTTGTGCGGCAAGTTCTCGTCTCGAGACGATAATTTTTGGGCCGGCCGATTTCGCGGCGAGCATGGAGATGCCGGTACTCACGGGTGGTGTGCAGATCGCCGAATATCCTGGCGATCATTTTCATTATGTGTTTTCAAAGATCTTGATGGCTGGTCGCGCAAACGGCTTGCAAGTAATCGACGGACCATACCTATATATACGCGACTCGGAAGGCTTCAAGAATTATTGCCAACGCACGCGAACACTGGGCTACGACGGCAAATGGGCGTTGCACCCAGATCAGGTTGCGATCTTGAACGAAGTTTTCTCGCCGACCCAAGAGCAGTTCGATCGGGCGTGGGCAATTTTGGACGCATATTCATCGGCGACCGAAGGTGAAGGTAAAGGTGCCGTGATGTTCGGTGACGAGATGATTGACGAAGCGAGTCGCAAGATGGCCTTAAAGTTCATTTCGCGCGGCAGTCGCGCTGGCTTGAAGCGCAGCAAATAATTTCGCAGCGTAAAAATTATTTATAGATCGCGATTCAAAATTTATGGCTAAACGCTTTGATGCTCTGTTGTTTGATGCGGGTGGTGTGTTCGTCGTGCCCGACCCGTTGACAACTGGCATGGTGCTTGAGCCATTTGGTGGCACGACAAGTCTTGGTGCGCTGGTTCGATGCCACTACGCGGGCATGGCGGCAATTGACGAAGCCACGGCGTCGCAAGCGGCTGGATCGATTGATCAGATCTCATGGATCTCGTATCGACAGGCATACGCGCGTGAAGCAGGGGTGCCAGCGAACAAAATCGACAAAGCCGCCGAGGCTCTGTTGAAGGTGTTCTCGGCGTTTTTGTGGCGGTTTCCGCTTCACGAATCTGTCGCAGGTTTATGGCGGTTGCACTTATTGGGTGTGCGAATCGGCATTGTGTCGAATGCCAGCGGACAAATCGAGCGAACTTTGGCCAACGAAAATGTTTGTCAAGTGGGCGACGGTTCTGGCGTGCCAGTTTTGATCGTTACTGACTCGCATGTTGTTGGCGTGGCAAAACCTGAACCGCAAATTTTTGATGAGGCCATCGCGGTGATGAATGTGCCACGAGATCGAATTGCTTATATTGGCGATTCTTTTGTCAACGATGTGGGTGGTGCACGCAACGCAAATTTGCATCCGTTATTGCTCGACCCATACGGGTTTCACCTGGATAAGGACTGTGAACGAATTGAGAGCCTGCACGAACTCGTGCGCTTTGTAAGTTAGTTTTTGAGATTAGTTATTTTGCAGTTTCGACGAGTTTGCGCGCAATAACTTTTAGGCACAGGGTTTCGTCTGCGCCCTCGAAGATGCTCAATACGCGAGCATCAACGAACAAACGACTGACCGAATATTCTTCGGCGTAGCCGTAGCCACCGTGAATCTGCATTGCTTCGCGCGTGACCCACTCGGCGGCTTTGCAAACATAGGCCTTGACCATGCTTGCTTCCATTGCGCCTTGACCTTTGCCCATGAGTTTGGCAACTGCGTAACTGAATTGTCGTGAACCTTGGATGACGACTGCCATGCGACCGAGTTTGGCCTGGATGATTTGATATTCACCAATATTTTTGCCAAATGATTTTCTATTTTGCGCGTAGTCGCATGCGGCTTCGTATGCCGCTTGCATCACGCCGACTGCGCGGGCGGCAGTTTGCAGACGACCGTTTTCGAAACCTTCCATTTGATAGTAGAAACCTTTGCCGAGACCGGCTGTTTCGCCAATCAGATGATCTGCAGGCACCCACCAATTTTCGATTGCAATTTCATATGAGTGCATGCCGCGATAGCCGATTGTGTCGATTGGGCGGCCTTCTAATTTGCCGCCACCTGGTTGCGTGAAAACGAAACCATGGGCTTCGCCGCGGGGTTTGGGCACGATCAGCACGCTTAGTCCCTTATGCGATTTTGTGCGGTCTGAGTCGGTGCGCGCGAGAAGCATCAACACATTGGCGCGTGCGGCGAATGTGCACCAAGTCTTTACACCGTTGATGACGTAGCCGTCTTTGCCGTCTTGTTGCGTTGCAACTGCCGTCGTTTTGATCGATGCAACATCGCTGCCATAGTCGGGTTCGGTGACGGCCACTGCGACCATCACTTCGGCGGTTGCGAGTTTTGGAAGCCACTCAAGTTTTTGTGCTTCGGTGCCACCTTTGACGAGTGCGCGCGTGAGAATTTCGGGGCGAGTGATCAATGAACCGCCGATACCAAGTGATGCACGCGAGAGTTCTTCTGTGGCGATGCAACTGGCCATGTATTCGCCGTCGCCGCCTTCGCTGAAGCCGCCATATTCGCTGGGGATTGAAAGACCAAACGCACCAATCTCGGCGAGACCCGAAATTATTTCTTCGGGGACATCCAGATTTTCGCGGTGGACGTGTTCGGCGTGCGGAGCGATCACTTTGCCGGCAAAACTGCGAAATGTATCTTGCACCATTTCGTAATCGTCAGCCAGATGTCTTGGGCCTGGAGTGTTTGCCAGCGAAGACAAAAATTCTGGCTCGCGATATTTTTGCACGAAGTCGTGTGAGTCGGCGAGAGTTGACGTATCGACGCCCCAAAGTTTTTCGCGGCCGATCAATCGCGTGATTAGGTCGTGCACCATGTCGGCGACGAATGCGCAAGTGAGTTGCGCCTCAAGTTCGCCTTTTGCGCCATAGTCGAGCATCGAGCGCGCAGTTTCGACAGCGGCACCGGCGTGAGCGAGGTCGTAGGCGAGAACTTGTTGTGTGTCTGGGCCACCAGTAGCGGCGAGAGTGCGAACACCTTTGCCGATTATCGCATCGGCGAGTTCAATTGTCCGCGCTGCAACTACTAGATCGGCAGTGCTTGTTGAATCTGACATATCACTAAACGCTACTTAGGTGCACCGAAATTGTCACTACCAAGCCGTAATATAGTCAGATGAACGGCGCCCCCAAGCGACGCAGATCTAGTGGCCTGCGTTCAACTTTTCGATGGGCGAAGTGGCCGATCTTTCTGTTGGTTTTTTGGCTGTTTATTTTGCCGATCGTGCCGGGTTTTGGTGATGCGCTGAGCAAACTCAGCGAAGTTAAAACATCCTGGTTATTGCTGGGTGTAGCCCTTGAGTTTGCGGCACTGTTTTGTTATTCGATGCTGACTCATGTTGCTTTGGGTCAGGATGCTGACAAAGTGAACATTTTCACACTATTTCGAATTCAGTTGTCGACGCGGTCGCTCGGCAGTTTGGTGCCTGGTGGGTCGGCGACAAGCAACGCGTTGGGTTTTCGATTAATAACTTTGGCCGGGGCAAACGGTCGTGACGCAGGTTTTGCATTGGCGACGGCTGGTGTTGGTTCGGCGGTTGTGTTGAATTTGATTTTGTGGGTTGCACTGATTGTGTCGATACCTGGTCGGGGAGTCAACGCGTTTTACGGCACTGCGGCAATTTTTGGTGTGATTGTGATGTTGCTGGCGGGAGGAATGGTGCTCGGGTTGATTGATCATGAGGGTCGGGCTGAGCGCGTGACGCGATGGATCGCAGCACATTTGAGATTTGATCCAGACAAGGCTGGCGAAGTCGCGGTGCATCTCGGCGAGAGGTTGCGTGGTCTTGCCAATGAGCCAGGACTTTTGCGACGAGTAATAATGTGGTCACTTCTAAATTGGGGCCTAGACATCGTGGCTCTTTTTGTTTTTATTCGAGCGTTTGGTGGATCGGTTGATATCACTGGACTTGTGATCTCATTTGGTCTCGCAAATATTTTTGCATCAATACCGATTACGCCGGGTGGGCTCGGCATTGTTGAGGGCATTTATATTCCGTCGCTTGTCGGCTTTGGTTTGTCAACGACGACCGCAACCGTGAGCGTCTTGAGTTATCGATTGGTTCAGTTCTGGTTGCCGATGTTGGTCGGCGGGGTGTGTTATGTCTCGTTGCGCTTCGGAAAGTTTGCTTTGCAACGGGCCAGCGAGTTGAAGTCGTTGCAGAGATATGCGGTGGCTGGAAACAAGGAACGCACCAGTCGTTACGAGTGGGCTGAACGTAATGCGACAACTGACCGAACGCGTGAAATTCCGTTGCCGAAATATGACCCGAAATATGGCCTTGCCGATACCGATGAGTTGCCTGTCACGCCGACAATTAAAGAGTCGCGCGAAGAGTCACGTGACGACCGTCGTCGTGGCAATTAGCGTGTAGATCGTGACGACACACGAGCGACCATTCGGCAGATACCTCGAAGATTTTGTAGTCGGCGATGTTTATCGCCACTGGCCTGGCAAAACAATTACAGAGGCTGATGATCATCTATTTTGCATGATCACGATGAATCATCACCCGTTGCACACGAATGATTGGTTCGCGCAGCAAAGCGTGCAGGGTCGCAATGTTGTTGTCGGCAACTTGGTTTATTCGCTCGTGCTTGGCATGAGTGTGCCCGATGTGAGTGGCTCGGCGATTGCGAATCTTGAAGTTGAAACGCTGCAACATAAGCATCCGACTTTTCATGGCGACACGATTCACGCTGAGTCGCGCGTATTAGATGTCAAGCCTTCGGCGTCAAAGCCCGATCGCGGTGTCGTGACGGTTGAGACGAAGGGTTTCAATCAAGCCGGCGACGAAGTTTGCTATTTCAGACGACGCGTTTTGGTTTGGAAGCGTGACAGCGCCCCAAAACGTGCGCGGCCATACAACCCAGAAGATGCCTGGGAGTAATTAACTAGCTAGCTAGTTCGGGTTTGTTATCGCGGCGATGATCGAGTCGTATGCCGAGTTGGCTATCGCACGCATTTCGTCGTCGGTGCGATCTTGAATCGGGTGGGGCACAAAAACTCGTTGCACGGTGCTGAAGCCGAGTGCCTTGGCTTGCGATTCGGCGGCTTGGACAAAAACATCTGAGGCGATGAGCATCGCTGGCACACCGCGAGTTTCAAGATCGGCTATGTCGTGCACACTGCACGACGTGCAACTGCCTCAATCGGCGAGGGCTTCGATGACCAGCGTGCACTTCGTGGCAATTTCGTGGCGCAAGTCAACTGGCGCAGGCTTGGCAAATGTTGGCTTGCGAAAGCGCAAGACTTTTGCGCCAGCAGTTGTCAGTCGCGATTCGAGTTGATTCAAGAAAATATCGCCTCGTGCTTTTGAAATATCAAGCAAGCCGATCGTCTGACCCGAAATAGTCGCCGGTCGGGCTAGCAACTCGCGCGAACCCAGCTGCTTCTCACTGGTCGGATCAAGAATCACGCGACTCGTCATGCACTCACCAACCTAGTCACTTTCTTATCTCAACTTCGCGTTGAGAAGCCGCGGTGGTTGCATAGTCAAACGGTTAAGTAGGCTTTATTTAACATCATGAGTACAGGTTTCAGATTTGTAACAAATTGTCGACTTTGTGGGTCTTCAGATCTTGAGAGTGTGCTCACACTTGAGGCAAGCGCGCTGGGTGACCAATATTTGCCTAAAGGAGCTGGCGCCAAGTCTGCAAGCCTGATTCCGTTTGGCGTTAATCGGTGTAATAAATGCGGAAACTTTCAAACTGTTACAGCAACTGAGATGGAGCACTACAGGCATTGTCTAACCCGACCCGCATCTGTGAATACGATTTTGAGCAAGTCATATCGAGATTCGGTTCCAAGACTCATTGAGTTAACTAATCTAGTTGCCTCAGATCTTGTGTTGGAGATCGGCAGCAACGACGGTTTGTTTGCCTCGTTTTTCGCAGAGAAAGGATTTCGCTGCTTAGGAATAGACCCAGCATTGAACTTGGTTGCTTCAGCGGAAGAACTTGGTGTGCCGACCGTGGCTGAATTCTTTACCGCGAGTCTTGCAGAAAAAATAGTTGCTGAGCACGGTTCTGCAAAGGTGATTGTCGCCAACTTTGTTGTAGCCAATGTTGATGACTTGGATGACTTCATCGCTGGAGTCGTCAAGGTTCTAGCACCAGACGGTGTATTCACCATGGAAACAAATTATGTTTCAGATATTGTCTCTGAGCTTCTCGTCGAAACACTCGTACATGAACATTTGAGTTATTTCTCGGTAGTTTCTCTGTCGGCGTATCTAGAGCGCCATGGTCTCGAACTGTTTGAAGTGCAGCGGATGCCATCAAAAGGCGGGTCGTTGCGTTGCTTGATTCAACACAAGAATTCTAAATATGCGGTTGGTCAGTCTGTGCTTGACGCCGAGGATTACGAAAATGCGACGGGGCTCTTTTTGTCGTCAGCATGGGGGAAATTATCGCAAACATTTGCGCATGCCAAGAGTTCTGCTGCCGCGTTTTGTGAACAACGATTCTCAAATGGAATTGTTGGTTACGGCACATCAGATGGGGCTACAACACTTATCTATCAACTGGGCATCGGTCAGTATTTGCAAGCCTTAATTGATGACGATCCATATCGCCAGAATCTTGAGAGCCCTGGGTTCGGTATACCGACCGTATCTCGCGAAGAGATATTTATGAATCCACCAAAGGCACGAACTTGTTTGATTCTCGCCCCACAATATGTCAAGCAGATATTTGAAAAAAACACTGAGGCACAAAAATTGAAGGTAGCTTTCGCCAAGGTTTGGCCCCAAGTTGAAGTGTTACCAACTAGCGGTTGGCTTGGTGCGAAAATTTAGTTCGGCTTAGAAAGCGAAGCTTGGTCAAAGTTTGACAATCCGCCGTCAATTTCTAGGATCTGACCGTTTATATAGCTGCTTTTATCGGAAAGTAGGAACGCGGCGACGTTTGCAATCTCGGTGACGGTGCCCATTCGCGCAAGCGGAATTAGTTGATTTGCCCTCGCTACAACGTCTGGATTTTTTGCATAGAATTCGGCCGCTCTTTGTTTAAATATAAATGATCCAGGGCTTACGCCGTTGATGCGTAAATTATTTGCCGCGAAACGTATTGAGCCAAAACGCACGAGTTGCGAGAGAGCCGCCTTTGACGCGTGGTATTGAAAATCTTGATCACCGACAATGTTGCGTGCAGCGGGCGAAGTAGTCAAGACGATTGCACACTGTTTTCTTCGGTTTTGTGTTGCCAATGCTTCGACTATTTCGTATGGCGTATAAACCTCAACTTCGTATTGTTTCAGAGGGTTTGAAGTCTGGCTACGGTAGCGGTGCACAAAAGCTACTGCCTCAAGGCCGCCAACTTTGTCGTCGATTTTTAAAGCCAGCGCAATCGACTTTTCTGCATTTTCTAGGTCACATTGATGAACGTGCTCACAATGGTGCTCACTCGCAAGGTTGACGATTGCTTCGTCGCGATTTCGTGTTATTAGATGTACTTCTTGTCCCGAGCCAGCGAGTTGTTTACACAAGGCAAGGGCGATCGGCGACCTGCCACCGTAGACAAGTGCCGCCATGTTAAGACTTTCTCTCGACTAGAGAGACTCGGGGTAACGGTTGAACAATTGATCCGGCAAAGTCAATTTCTTTTAAACGATTCTTTATTAAGCCATCGTGTTGCCAAGCCAT
>JAQCDG010000109.1 GCA_027731085.1 Actinomycetota bacterium
TATTTGGTTTCGGTTTTGAGGCCACCGATGATTGATTGCGCCGCGGCGAGGCGTGCAATTGGAATGCGATATGGCGAGCACGACACATAATCAAGACCCGCGCGATAAAACAACGCAATCGACTCAGGGTCGCCACCATGCTCACCGCAAACACCGAGCTTCAACTTGCGCTTGGCCTTGCGACCCCGCTTCGCAGCAATCTCGACAAGTTCGCCGACACCAGTTTGGTCAATCGTCTCGAACGGATTTCGCTTCAGCAAACCCGCCTCAAGATACGCCGGCATCATTCGACTCTCAACATCGTCACGCGAAAAACCAAAAGTCATTTGCGTCAAGTCGTTCGTACCGAAACTAAAGAAATCAGCGTGGTCAGCCAACTCATCTGCGCGCAAAGCCGCACGCGGCGTCTCGATCATCGTGCCGATCGTAACTTTTGGCCGCGTGATCTTCTTACCGCGCTTGCTGCGCTTGCCGAGGCCAGCGCTCTTTTCTTTTAATCGCGTCGAGTGCTCGACCAACACACCCTCAACCCACCCTCGCGCGAGGGCCAACTCTTCGCGAGTCACCGTCAACGGAATCATCACTTCAACAATCGGTTCATAACCTTCGTCGGCCACTTGATCGGCAGCCTGCATCAACGCACGCACCTGCATCGCATAAAGACCAGGCTTAATCACGCCAAGTCGCACTCCGCGAGTTCCGAGCATTGGATTAACCTCTGACCAATCGTGCGCCGCGCGCAACAACTTGCGTTCTTGCTCGTCGAGACCAGTAGTCGCCGCCTTAATTTCAAGTTCGTCGACATTCGGCAAAAACTCGTGCAGCGGCGGGTCTAACAATCGCACGGTTACGGGCAAGCCCGACATCGCTCGCAACAACGAAGCAAAGTCTTCTTTTTGCACACTACGCAACTCTTCGAGCGCCGCAGTTTCTTCGGCAGGTGTGTTCGCCAAAATCATGCGACGCACAACCGGCAAACGATCGGGCGCCAAGAACATGTGCTCGGTGCGGCACAACCCGATGCCCTCTGCGCCATATTCGCGCGCCTTCAACGCATCTTCGGCAGTGTCAGCATTCGCGCGTACCGCAAGTTTGCCCTTGCGAATTTCGTCGGCCCATTTCAAAATCGTCTGAAACTCTTTCGTCGGTTCAGCCGCAGTCAACTGCATCGCGCCCAACATAACTTCACCTGTCGTGCCGTCAAGCGAAATTACATCGCCTTCGCGCACCACAACATCGCCGGCGCGAAACATCTTGCCGTCGATCTGCACAGCATCGGCACCAACAACGGCAGGTGTTCCCCAACCGCGCGCAACAACCGCTGCGTGACTCACGAGTCCGCCACGTGAAGTCAAAATACCTTTTGCCACCATCATGCCGTGCACATCTTCTGGGCTCGTCTCGCTGCGCACCAAAATAACCGCCTCACCATTTTTGGCAGCGGCCTCGGCCTCATCGGCAGTGAAATAAACTTTGCCCACCGCAGCACCAGGCGATGCAGCCAAACCTTTGGCAACTGCTTTCGATTTATTAATAAATTGCGGATGCAAAACCTGATCTAAATGTTCTGCGTTCACTCGCATCAGCGCTTCTTTTTTGCTGATCTTCCATGACTGCTTGCCGCTTCCCGTTCCGGCGGTCATATCGACTGCCATCTTCAGCGCTGCGGCACCAGTGCGCTTGCCCACGCGAGTCTGCAACATCCACAACTTGCCCTGATCAATCGTGAACTCGGTGTCGCACATGTCGTGATAGTGACGCTCAAGTCGATCAAAGATCGCCAACAATTCTTTGTGCACAGTTGGAAACTGTCGCTTTAACGCATCCAGATCTTCAGTGTTGCGAATGCCGGCAACAACATCTTCGCCCTGCGCATTAATTAAATAGTCGCCGTACGGTTTATTCTCGCCCGTCGCGGCGTTACGGGTGAAACCAACACCAGTACCCGAGTTGTTGTCGCGGTTACCGAACACCATCGCCTGCACATTGACAGCAGTGCCGAGATCGTGGCTAATTTTTTCGCGAACGCGATACGCAATCGCTCGAGCGCCGTTCCATGAACGAAACACCGCTTCGACTGCGCCACGCAATTGCTTGGCTGGCTCTTGCGGAAACTCTTTGCCAGTCTCAGCCTTGACAACCGTCTTGAACGTCTCGCAAAGCGCCTTCAACGAACTCGCCGACAACGCAGCATCACTGGTAGTGCCAGCCGATTTCTTTGCCGCCTCGAACGGATGTTCAAATTTCGCACCTTCAATGCCGAGCACAATTCGTCCATACATTGCGATAAATCGGCGATAACTGTCGTAGGCAAATCGCTCGTCTTTTGTCGACTGCGCCAAACCCTGCACACTGCGATCGTTCAGACCTAAATTTAAAACTGTGTCCATCATGCCCGGCATCGAGAACTTCGCACCCGATCGAACCGACACCAACAACGGACTCACCGGGTCACCGAGCTTGGCCCCCATCTTTTTTTCGAGTTGCGCTACATGAGTTGCAAGTTCTTTGTCGAGCGTCTTCGGCCAACCACCCTTCATGTAGGCGCGACACGCATCGGTCGTCACCGTATAACCGTGCGGTACCGGCAACTTCAGCACGCTCATCATCTCGGCGAGGTTTGCGCCTTTGCCGCCGAGCAGATCTTTCATGCTCATTGGTGCGCGACGGTGTTTGTGATCAAATGCGAAAATAAAAGGCATGTTGCAGTTTACGAGCCAATCTCGATTGAACGGCTGTCCGCCGACCGTTTGATCAGAGCCAACGCAAAATCTTGGCAAACACTCGTATAAATCCCGACCTCTTGACCATCCAGAACTACCGGCGCACCCGCACGCGCGCCAGCCTCGGCTTGAATCAAACGCAATTGCCGTGGCGCCGTCGCACCGCGCGAATCCATTCGCTCAACTAGTTCTTGCCCCGGATAACAGCCTTTCGTAAAACTCAACGCACAATCGGTCAAACCAGTTTCTGCGGGCATCGATTCAATCGTCATATCGACACCCATCGTCGGCCATTGCGCCCGCACACGCGACAACTCATAATCATCGATTGAGCCTTCACGCAAATCGCCCGCAACAAAATCGCTCACAGCAAAATCAACGGCTAGGTCTTTTTCTCGCCATGCCGACATCGCCGAATCACGTGCAACATAAGCCGCATATTCAATTGCGGATAAACCTCTAACCGCAACGAACCTCTGCGCACTGCTTGAGATTTCACATTTGATGCGAATCTTGAACCGTGACAAACGAATAGTCGAAACTTCGCCAAAACCTGCGTCGCAATCTAAAACAAAATGTTCTTCCGAAATACAGCGCACTCGCAACAGCGAAGTGATCTTGCCCGTCGGCTCAAGCAACAGGCTGTAACGCATCTCACCAATTTTTAGTGACGCAATATCGTTAGCCAACTGCGAATGCAAAAACTTTCGCGTATCGCTACCGACAACTTGCAGCACATCGCGATCGTGCTCGAAATAAAACGCGCTCACTTCTTGACCGCCACTTGCGCGTGCTTGCGCGCCGCATCGTCGTTGTCACTTAGCGACTGCACACGTGCCTGCTTGCGCGCCTTCGTCATTCGGCGCGCCGCCGGTATCGCCGCAATCAGTGCCGCCGCTTTATTGCGACACTCGAGATTTTCTTCACTCGGTTCACTGTCGGCGACGATTCCCGCGCCGGCCTGCAACGTCGCCCCGTGTGCACCGACAAACATCGTGCGAATCGCAATCGCCGTATCTAAGTTGCCAGAAAAATCTACATAACCAACAACGCCCGCATACGGCCCACGTTTTGTCGGCTCGAGCGCATCGATTATCTGCATCGCCCGAACTTTCGGCGCGCCGCTCACCGTGCCCGCAGGCAAAGTCGCACGCAAAACATCAACTGGCCCGAGGCCCGCACGCAATGTGCCAGATACCTGCGAAGTCAAGTGCATCACATGGCTATATCGCTCGAGGGTCATAAATTCATCGACATTCATCGTGCCAAATTCGGCGACGCGACCAACATCATTGCGCGCCAAGTCAACCAACATCACATGCTCGGCGCGCTCTTTTGGATTCTCTTTAAGTTCTCCCGCCAACTTTCGATCTTGCTCGTCATCTACTCCGCGTTTG
>JAQCDG010000110.1 GCA_027731085.1 Actinomycetota bacterium
AACTTGCAGCCTGTGGCGAACGACGCACGAGCACGCGCTCGTCGCGCAAACGACCGTCTGGCAAAATTGGGGTGTTGGCCTGAGCAACGACGTAATTTTCTTCTTCGTCGGCAGCCATGTATTTGATCTCGTTGGTAACGATGCCACCACGCACACGGCGATACGGCGTCTCGATGAAACCAAATGGATTAATTCGTGCATACGTCGAAAGCGCACCGATCAAACCAATGTTCGGGCCTTCTGGCGTTTCAATCGGGCACATTCGGCCATAGTGCGAAAAGTGAACGTCTCGAACTTCGAAACCTGCTCGCTCTCGGCTAAGACCACCAGGTCCGAGAGCCGAAAGTCGACGACGGTGCGTCAAACCCGACAACGGGTTGACTTGGTCCATAAATTGCGACAACTGAGAAGTGCCGAAAAACTCTTTGATCGCTGCAACTACAGGTCGCACATTGATCAATGTCTGTGGCGAAATCGCCTCAGAGTCTTGGGTCGTCATGCGCTCGCGAACGACGCGCTCCATGCGCGAAAGACCGATGCGAACTTGGTTCTGAATCAGTTCACCAACCGAACGAATTCGACGGTTTGCAAAATGGTCTTGGTCGTCGAGACGATAGCCAGGCTCTTGCTTGACGAGATGCAACATGTAACTGATCGTCGCCAAAACTTCGCAACGGCTCAACACATCTTGATCATCTGTTGGAAAATCGAGTTTGCCAAGTTCTGGCCCGACTTTGAGACCGAACATTTCTTGAATCTTCTTCAACTCGCCGCCAAGTTTGCGGTTCAGTTTGTAGCGACCAACTCGTGACAAGTTGTAGCGCACACCGAAGAAAGCCTGTTCGAAGT
Source organism: Actinomycetota bacterium (assembly GCA_027731085.1). GTDB lineage: Bacteria > Actinomycetota > Acidimicrobiia > Acidimicrobiales > Ilumatobacteraceae > BACL27. Next base: position 850 of record JAQCDG010000110.1, read on the forward strand.
AAACACGAGCCGCTTCAACGTTTTGCGGTTCGCTTGGTCGAGCACGCTTGTAAATTTCGAGCAATGCTTCTTCGCGAGTCGGGGCGACAACTTTTTCGCGGCGCCACTGATCTTCGAGAAAGTCGAAGTAGTTGACGAAACGATCGATGAAACCCGGAGCATTAATTTCGTCGTAACCGAGCGCGCGAATGATCGTAAAGATGCCCATGCGACGCTTGCGTGCAACACGGGTGCCTGCGGTTACTTCTTTGCCAGGCTTGTGCTCGACATCGAACTCGAGCCACTCGCCACGACTTGGGTGAATCGTGCCCTTTACAAGTTGATACTTCGACAAGTTGCGCAAACGAAAACGCTCGCCCGGTTCGAAGATTACGCCCGGTGAACGCACCAACTGGCTAACGACGACGCGTTCTGTGCCATTGACAATAAACGTGCCCTTGTCGGTCATCTTCGGGAAGTCGCCGATGAAAACGGTCTGCTCTTTGATTTCTCCCGTCGGACGATTCAAGAATTTCGCCTTGACGAACTTCGGCACCGAATATGTCATGTCACGATCGCGACACTCGGCTTCAGTAAATTTTGGTTTTGGGTTTAGATCTGCATCATCGGGATCGAAAGTAAGTTCAAGCTGCAAATCATCGCTTACACCCTTGACTGGAGAAATATCTTCAAAGACCTCTCGCAACCCTTCTGTGAGAAACCACTCGAAACTCTCTCGTTGAACGCCAATTAAGTCTGGGATTTCCATTGCATCGGAAAGTGTTGCGAACGAATAACGTTCGCGTGCGTCAGCACGAAGGGCCACGAGTGTACTCCTAAGGTTAGAAATTGGCAAGCAGAAAAATTAGAGTGAAATGCCCGCTGAGAAATTTTGTTGAATCACTCAAAGGGCATTGCACGGCGGTATCCGAGCCTATCGGTGAATAGATGAAACTCACCAACCCGAAGACCAAAATGCACGGTCCAGGCGCTCGGATGACCCGGGCGCCAAGAGCGAGTTATTACGCGAGTTCGACGGTTGCGCCGGCCTCTTCGAGCTTGGCCTTCGCCTTGGCGGCGTCGTCCTTGCTGGCCTTTTCTAATACTGGCTTTGGTGCGCCATCGACAAGGTCTTTGGCTTCTTTGAGGCCAAGTTGTGTCAACTCGCGCACTGCCTTGATAACGGCGATCTTCTGAGCGCCGCTATCTTTCAAGATGACTGTGAACTCGTCTTTTTCTGCGCCCGCTTCTGCTGCTGGCGCTGCACCGCCTGCTGCGGCAACTGCCACTGGGGCTGCTGCTGTCACACCGAACTTCTCTTCGAACGCCGAGAGAAGATCTTTGAGTTCAAGAACTGTGAGTTCTGAGATTCCATCAAGAATCTGATCTTTTGTTAGTGCCATTGTTGTTTCTCCTTTTATTTGTTAATTAATTAATTTGATTAGTTCTTTACGCCGCTTCACGTTGTTCAACGAGTGCCTTGAGGGCATACGCGGTCTTACGCGGCAATGCAGCGAGCAAATTTGCCGTTTTGGTGAGTGGTGCTTGCAACATGCCGGCAAGTTGAGCGAGCATGACTTCGCGTGGTGGAAGATCGGCAAGCGCCTTGAGTTCTTTTGCGTTGATCGCTTTTCCGGCGACGACGCCACCCATCAAAACGAGAAGCGGATTTTCTTTGGCATGCGTCTTGAGAATTTTGGCAACAGCCGAAGCATCACCATTGACGAAAGTGATCGCAGCCGGGCCTTTCAAGAATTGTTCGAGTTCGCCGTAGCCAGACTCGCGCGCGGCAAAACGAGCCAGCGTGTTTTTGTAGACCTTGTATTCGGCGCCATGAGGGCGAAGTGCGCGGCGCAAAGTCGCCAACGAACCGACAGACAACCCGCGATATTCAGTGATGATCGCAGCATTCGATTTGGAGAGCTTCTCGCTCACCTCTTTGACCACCGCAATTTTTTCTGCGCTTGCATTTGCCATGAATTTAAAACTTTCTAGTTTGACAATGCTCGGGCGCTCAACGCAGTGCGGAACAACCCGGCGCGAAAACTCGCGACCAGATTCATTCACCTCGTCTGGCGAACTATTGCTAGTTCATTATCTGAAACTTATCTTTCAGACCAAATTTCTGCGGTGGGCAACCTTCACATTGCTGTGATTGCTGCTTTATTAACTTCTAACGACTACTTACGATATCGGGCGTTTTTTGACCTCACACCCAAAATAATTTTTGGTTTGACGAATTTCTGCTCGGTTCTACTCGCCTGCAACGAGTGCCGGGTCGATCTTTACGCCAGGTCCCATGGTCGAAGACACTGAAATCTTCTTGATGAAGCGACCCTTGGCAGCAGCCGGACGTGCTCGGTTTAGTTCGTCAACGACGGCCGCGACGTTCATCGCCAAAGCCGATGCTTCAAAACTAACTTTGCCCACCGGAATGTGCACATTGCCATAGCGGTCGGTGCGATATTCGACTTTGCCGCCCTTAAATTCGGCGACTGCTCGCGCAACATCTGTCGTCACGGTGCCAGTTTTTGGGTTCGGCATCAGACCGCGAGGTCCGAGTGCACGACCCAACTTGCCGACGAGCGGCATCATGTCTGGCGTCGCAATCGCGATATCGAAATCCATTTTGCCTTTTTCGATTTCAGCAGCAAGTTCGTCGCTGCCAACGATGTCGGCGCCAGCATCACGAGCTTGTTTAGCAGCCTCGCCCGCTGCGAAAACAGCGATCCGCACCGATTTGCCGGTACCTGACGGCATCGAAACGGTGCCACGAACGCTCTGCTCTGTTTTGCGTGGGTCAACACCTAAGCGCACGGCCAATTCAACGGTTTCGTCGAACTTCGCCTTTGCCAATGACTTAACTTTGGCGACAGCATCGGCCGGCGTGTGCAATGTCTCGCGGTCATAAGACGCAATCGCATTGCGATAGTTCTTGCCGTGATTTTTGTCTTGATTGTTGTCTGTTTTGGTTTTATTCTGTGGCATTTCGCCTCCCTCGTTGTTGACCCGTTCGGATGAGGTTCTTCCGAATCAGGCTAATTATTTATTGCTTATTAATTACTTCTTGATCACCCGACGACTGTCAGACCCATAGAACGGGCTGTGCCGCGGACTTGTTGTTTGGCAGCCTCAAGATCGTTGGCATTTAAGTCAGGCATCTTGATTTTGGCTACTTCTTCAACATCTTTTTCGGTCACCGAACCAGCAACTTCTTTGCCCGGGTTCTTGGCGGCCTTTTCGAGACCTGCTTTTTGACGCAACA
>JAQCDG010000111.1 GCA_027731085.1 Actinomycetota bacterium
CTTTGTGGCAACTCAAGCGCCGCCCCAATGTCACCTACCAAGTCGCCCTCGTTCAAAACGGCTGGCGCACGCGGTTTGTTCGCTCAATGTCGATTGAATTGCGCTCAGATAACTATTCTAAAACTTTGAAGTCAGACAAATATTTTGTATTTGGAAGCAACACAGTTGATCTGGTTAAAAATCGGGTCTCGGTTGATTTTGAAAAAATCGGTAACATCGTTTTGAATACGTTTTCTTTTGAGAGTCTAAGAGAAATAGAGAAAGTGAAGGATATTGATCAAAGAGTTGCTCTAATTTCGACATTCCGTTCCAAAGAGAGCGAAATGAATGATGCACAACTAGTTGTGTACCAATCGCTAAATGTTTATCTAGCCGACAGAGGTTGCAAGCTCTTGATAATTGGTAACGCCTCTTGGGAAGCCGAACAGCAACTTGAGTCTGATTTTTTTTCAAGTGTGTTTACTCGAACGAATTATGAGTTAGGATTTTTTCGCAAAGAGAATAGCTCGTACAGCCAGTTGCGAAACAACAAATGGATTATTTCTGGTCACAGCACTCTCGGTTATGAGAGCCTGGTGACCGGTGTTCCGGTTGGGTTTATCTTGCCAAGTTCGAAAATTTTCGATGATCGTGACTTTCAGTCTTCAAGTGGCCTGGACGCCTCAGGTGCCTTTTGGTGCCGTAGCAATGATCCACGTGAGCACGAACGAGTTTTCGCATATTTAGACAATGTGAGCGATGAGCAGTGGGAGCGCGATAGCGGTTGGATACGGGATCAGTTGATGGTGCACGATTACGGCAATACGAAGATTCGGGCTTACGTTGAGGGCGTTTTGACTGATAGTTTGAAGAGCAAATAGTAAAAAAATTCAAGGGGAGAAATCATGGCTCGTACAGTGCGCGCGGCGTTATTGCAGACCGATTGGACCGGCGACAAAGGCACGATGATCGACAAACACGAGGTGCAAGCCCGTGAAGCCGCGAAGCAAGGCGCACAAGTGATGTGCTTTCAAGAATTGTTTTACGGCCCGTACTTTTGCCAAGTGCAGGAGCCAGAGTATTACTCGTACACCGAGCCGATTCCGGATGGACCAACGACCAAGCGATTTCAGGCACTCGCCAAAGAACTCGGCATGGTTCTTATTTTGCCGATGTATGAAATCGTGCAACCAGGTTTGTATTACAACGCGGCAGCAGTGATTGACGCCGACGGAAAGTATTTGGGCAAGTATCGCAAGCAACATATTCCGCAAGTGAAAGGTTTTTGGGAGAAGTATTACTTCACGCCTGGCAGCGGCGGATATCCCGTTTTCGACACGGCAGTTGGTAAAGTCGGCGTTTACATTTGCTACGACAGACACTTTCCTGAAGGTTGGCGTGCGCTTGGTTTGAACGGTGCTGAGATCGTGTTTAATCCGTCGGCGACAAGTCGTGGATTGAGCGAATACATCTGGAAGATTGAGCAACCAGCGGCAGCCGTTGCAAATATTTATTATGTTGGCGCGATTAACCGCGTGGGCATTGAGCCACTCGGCGACGACGACTTCTATGGACAGAGTTATTTTGTTGACCCAGAAGGCAAGTTTGTCGGCAATCAAGGTGACGCGCATAAGCCTGAGTTGATTGTGCGCGATCTGGATATGGACAAAATTAAAACTGTGCGCGATCGTTGGGCGTTTTATCGCGACCGCCGCCCAGATGCGTATGACGAATTAGTAGAGCGCTAAAAGTTAGTTATAAGTTTTCGATGAATCAACGAGCAGGGAGGAAACATGACACGCACACTTATTAAAAACGGAACCGTCGTCAGCCCGACTGGTCGACATGACGTCGATGTTCTGATCGAGGGCGAGAAGATTCTTGCTTTGCTCGAGCGTGGAAAATCTGAATCGCTGAAGATCTCGGCAGACAAAGTTGTCGACGCCACTGGCAAATACGTGGTGCCTGGCGGCATTGATGTGCACACGCACATGGAGTTGCCATTTGGTGGCACCGCGGCAGTTGACACTTTTGAAACTGGCACGATTGCCGCGGCGTGGGGTGGCGTGACGACGATCGTCGACATGGCGTTGCAGCGCTATGGCGAAAATGTGCACGAAGGTCTTGCCGAATGGCATCGCAAAGCAGGCGGCAACTGCGCGGTTGACTATGCGTTCCACCAAATTATTGGCGGTGTTGACGAACAGTCGTTGAAAGATATGACTTATTTGGTCGACCATGAAGGCGTAACGAGTTTCAAGTTGTTCATGGCCTACCCAGGCATTTTCTACAGTGATGACGGCCAGATTTTGCGAGCGATGCAAACTGCCAGCGAAAACGGCTCGACGATCATGATGCACGCAGAAAACGGCATCGCGATCGACGTGCTGGTGCAGCAACACATTGCGCGCGGCGAAACTGATCCGAAATATCACTCTTATTCGCGGCCAAGTTTGTTCGAAGGTGAAGCGACGAATCGCGCGATCGTGTTGTCCAAAGTTGCCGGCAACGTGCCTCTATATATAGTTCACATGTCGGCCTCTGAAGCGCTGAACGCATTGGCTGAAGCACGCCACGAGGGTCTGAACGTATTCGGCGAAACATGTCCGCAATACCTATATATGACACTCGAAGATCATTTGGCTCGACCAGGTTTCGAAGGCGCAAAGTTTGTTTGTTCGCCGCCGATTCGCAGCAAGCATGACAAGCATGACCATCATGGCGATTTGTGGAAGGGTTTGCGCATGAATGAACTCGCCGTGGTTTCAACTGACCATTGCCCGTTCTGCTACAAAGATCAAAAAGAACTTGGGCTCGGTAATTTTTCGAAGATTCCAAACGGCATGGGTGGCGTCGAACACCGCATGGAACTTATTTATCAGGGCGTTGTGTTGGGTGAGTTGTCACTCGAGAGATGGGTTGAGACGTGTTGCACGACACCTGCTCGCATGTTCGGTATGTATCCGCAAAAAGGCATCATCGCGCCAGGTTCGGACGCCGACATTTTGGTGTGGGACCCGAACAAGAAAACCAAGATCGGCATCAACGACAAGCATCACATGAATATGGACCATTCGTCGTGGGAAGGCACGGTTATTGACGGCAAAGTTGACACCGTGCTCTCGCGTGGCATGATCGTGATTGAAAACGACAAATACCTCGGACGAAAAGGCCATGGCAAATTTATTAAGCGCGGACTCTGTCAGTATCTGAATTAATTTCTACAAAAAACAACCAGGAGAAACACAAAATCATGAATCGCATTAGTCATTGGGTGAACAACAAAGTTGTCGCAGGCACTTCGGGCAAGACGGGCAAAGTTTTCAACCCTGCAACGGGCAAACAAGAATCTGAAGTCGATCTGGCAAATATTGCCGACGTTGATATGGTCGTTGCTTCGGCGAAGGCGGCGTTTCCGGCATGGCGGGCGACGAACTTGTCGCGTCGCGCCGAGATCATGTTTCGGATGCGCGAGTTGGTGGACGCTAACCGCAAAGAGATTGCCTCGTTGCTGACTCAAGAACACGGCAAAGTGCCGAGTGATGCGCTTGGTGAAGTTGCTCGTGGTCTTGAAAACATCGAATTTGCCTGCGGTGTGCCGGCATTGCTCAAGGGTGGTTATTCAGAGCAGGCTTCGACAGGCGTCGATGTTTATTCGATTCGTCAGCCGCTTGGCGTTGTTGCTGGCATTACGCCATTCAACTTTCCGGCGATGGTGCCAATGTGGATGTTCGCGAACGCGATTATGTGTGGCAACACGTTTGTCTTGAAGCCAAGTGAGAAAGACCCATCGGCATCGATGTTCGTCGCTGATTTGTTGCGTCAAGCAGGTTTGCCTGACGGTGTTTACAACGTGTTGCACGGCGACAAAGTTGCGGTAGATCGTTTGCTCGATCACCCCGATGTTGCGGCGCTTAGTTTTGTCGGTTCAACACCGATTGCAAAATATGTCTACGAGACAGGCACAAAAAATGGCAAGCGCGTGCAGGCACTTGGCGGCGCGAAGAATCACATGTTGGTTTTGCCAGATGCCGATCTTGAGATGGCGGCCGACGCTGCAGTCAGCGCC
>JAQCDG010000013.1 GCA_027731085.1 Actinomycetota bacterium
CAACCCAGACACCCGAGTTCGTGATTTGACCGACTCTGAGGTCAACAAGATTCGTATGTTCATCGAAAACAATTTGAGCGTTGAAGGTGATCGTCGTCGCAATGTGCAGACAGACATCAAGCGCAAGATCGAGATCGGCTCATATCAGGGCACGCGGCACCGCAAAGGTTTGCCGGTTCGTGGTCAGCGTACGCATACAAATGCGCGTACGCGAAAAGGTCCGAAAAAGACAGTCGCTAACAAAAAGATTGCAGTAAGGAAGTAGTCATGGCTGAACCAAAACCAGTAACTCGCAAGCGCAAGCGCGAGCGTCGCAATGTCACATCAGGCATCGTGCATATCAAGAGCACTTTTAACAACACGATTGTTTCGGTCACCGACACCGAGGGCAACGTAATTTCGTGGGCATCATCTGGAGGCGTTGGCTTTAGTGGCTCGCGCAAGTCGACGCCGTTTGCCGCACAGATGGCGGCAGAAAAAGCTGGCCGTGCCGCAATGGAGCTTGGTCTTCGTCGCGCCGAAGTGCATGTAAAAGGTCCAGGTTCGGGTCGTGACACCGCTTTGCGTCAGATTCAAAATCTTGGTATTGAAGTTTCGGGCATCAAAGATCTCTCACCGGTACCGCACAACGGTTGCCGTCAACCAAAACGAAAGCGACCATAACTCGTGGCTCGTTACACAGGTCCTAAAGTTCGCATCTCGCGCCGTCTCGGCGTCAATATTTTCGAAAACACCAAGGGCTCAAAAGCCCTTGAGCGTCGTCCGTTTCCGCCAGGTCACCACGGTCGTTCGCGCCGTAAAGGTGCAGGCAGCGAATATCTTGCCCAGATGCAAGAGAAGCAAAAAGCGAAATTCATTTACGGCTTGCTTGAGCGTCAATTTCGCAACCTATATAAGAGGTCAGTTCGTCTGACCGGCCCAACCGGTGAAAACCTTTTGCGTCTTTTAGAGTTGCGTCTTGACAATGTGGTTTATCGCGCAGGTTGGGCAGCATCGCGCCCACAGGCACGCCAGTTTGTGAGTCACGGCTTGATCAAAGTTGATGGCAAGCGAGTAGATATTCCGTCATACACATTGCAAAAGGGTGAAGTCGTGACGCTGTCGACGAAGAGCAGCAACATGATTGTCATTCAGCACAACATCGACACACTTGACCGCAAGGTTGTGGCGTGGCTTGATGTTGCCGAAGCCGGTAAGCAAGTCACCGTGCGTGAGTTGCCAGTGCGCGAGCAAATCGATGTGCCTGTGCGTGAACAATTAATCGTTGAACTTTATTCTAAGTAACCCCAAAAAAGAGTCAGAGGAGAAATCATGCTCGTAATCCAGCGCCCAACAGTCGAACCAATCGGTTCACCAGAGAACAACCGCCAAAAGTTTTCGGTTGGTCCACTCGAGCCAGGTCTTGGTCACACGATCGGCAACTCGTTGCGCCGAATGCTGCTTTCATCGATTCCTGGCGCGGCAATTACATCAGTCAAGTTTGAATCGGCACTGCATGAGTTCGACACAATCGAGGGCGTTACACAAGATGTAACCGAAATCATCCTCAATTTGAAAGACATCGTGTTGCAATCGACTTCGGACGACCCGATCGTGTTGAGCGTTGACGTCAAGGGCCCAATTGAGCTGACGGCTGCTGACATTCAGTGTCCACCAGAAGTAGAAATTCTGAACAAGTCGCAAAAGATCGCCACACTTTCAGCCAAGGGCAAACTCGTGTTTGAACTTACGGTCGAGCGCGGCAAGGGATACATGTCGTCTGATCGTGATGGTGCTCGCAAGACAATCGGTATTATTCCGATTGATGCGATCTTCTCGCCGATTCGTCGCGTGACTTTCGAAGTTGTGCCGACTCGCGTTGAGCAGTCGACCAACTATGACAATTTGATCATCGACATCGAGACTGATGGCTCGATTGCGCCAGTCGACTCACTTGCCTCGGCAGGTGCGACATTGCGATCTCTCGTAGATCTTGTGGCAAACCTGACTGCAGAGCCAGTTGCTCTTGAACTTGGCGAAGTTTCTGGCTACTCAAGTGGCGCCGGCGACCTCGACATGCCAATCGAAGATCTCGACTTGTCAGAGCGACCACGCAACTGCTTGAAGCGCGGTCAAGTAAACACAATCGGCGAGTTGTTGACTCGCTCTGAAGAAGACTTGATGAACATCACCAACTTCGGTCTGAAGAGCCTGGACGAGATCAAGCAAAAGCTTGATGAGCGCGGACTCTCGTTGCGAATCTGAGCGACTGAACTAAACGAAATTAGATAAGGGAGACGATTCAATATGCCAGGAAGACCACGCCGCGGACCAAGTTTTGGTGGTAGCTCGTCGCACGAAAAATTGATGATGGCCAACTTGGCATCGTCTTTGTTCGCTGCCGAAGGCATTGTGACGACTGAGACAAAAGCAAAGGCGCTTCGACCGATCGCCGAGAAGTTGATCACCAAGGCTAAAAAAGCACAGGGCACCAGCCCGATGCGAGTGCACCGCATTCGCCAGATTCAGAGCTATTTGCGCGATAAAGAAATGACCAACAAACTTGTCAATGTTGTTGCCCCAAGATACTTAGAGCGAAATGGTGGATACTTGCGAATCATGAAGCTTGGTCCACGCCATGGCGACAATGCTCCAATGGCGCGCATCGAACTGATCTAGTAAAAAACAAAACCTATGCGTCGAGTGCGCTTGGTTGTTGCTTATAACGGGCAACCGTTTCACGGTTTTGCGATCAACCCGAAAGTTGCGACAATTGCAGGAACGCTCGGTGGGGCGTTGCAACAGATTTTTCAGACTCCGATACCGCTTGTGTCGGCAGGTCGAACCGATGCGGGCGTTCACGCCACTGCACAAGTGATTAGTTGTGATGTCGCCGATGACTGTGATCTGGCGACTTTGCGCAAGCAACTGAACTCGCTTTGTGGGCCAGAAATAATCGTCAAAGATATTGCCTGGACGACAAGCGATTTTCATGCGAGGTTTTCGGCGATCTGGCGGCACTACCAATATTTTGTTTACAACGCCGACTTTCCAGACCCTTTCAAGGTTTCGTCGTCGTGGCATGTTATTGCACCACTCAATTTGCATGCGATGCAGTTGGCATGCGACCCGATTATCGGCACCCATGATTTTTCGGCGTTTTGTCGACGGCCAAAACCAGACACCGAGCCAGATCTCGAAGGCCCAGAAACTCTCGATGGTTCTAGCGAAATTGCGCGCGAGAAGTCTTTGCGTCGTTGTGTGATGCAGGCCAGTTGGCGCGAGATTGGTGATTCAATGTTTCGCTTCGATATTCGAGCAAACGCATTTTGTCATCAGATGGTTCGCTCGCTCGTTGGCACATTCATTGAAATCGGCGCACGCAAACGTCCGAGTAGCGACATGATGGCGTTGATTCGCTCAGGCGATCGTGCTGAAGCGTCGCAACTGGCCCCGCCGCAAGGTTTGTTTCTGACCGAGGTCGGATACCCGAGCGATGCAACCTGAGCCAATAACCCATATTTATGTGGGGCCGATTGTGATTTAGGGGGCTACGGCCCTATCCTTAACAGGTCGTTAACACGGGTGCGAAATGCATTCAGGCCGAAGCAATTTTTATCTTAAGGAACTTTTAATGCGTACCTATTCAGCAAAATCTAGCGAAGTGCAGCGTGCCTGGCACATCATTGACGCACAGGGTTTGGTGCTTGGTCGTCTTTGCACAGAAGTTGCAACGCTGTTGCGCGGTAAGCACAAGCCGATGTACACACCAAGCATGGACACCGGCGACCATGTTGTAATCATTAACGCTTCGAAGATCGTGCTCACTTCGGGCAAGGCAGATCGCGAAATGGTTTACGACTATTCGGGTTACCCAGGTGGTCTGAAGTCTGAGACATATCAAAACTTGCTCGACCGCAAACCTGGTGATGCGATTCGTCGCTCGATTCGTGGCATGTTGCCAAAAGGTTCACTTGGTCGACAGATGCTCAAGAAGTTGCAGGTTTATCCAGGTGCAGAACATCCGCATGCAGCGCAATCACCAAAAGTGTTTGAGATTCCGCATGCCAAGGCTCGTTGAGTCGTAGAAAATTCGAAAAAAAGGAACTAACTCGTGGGAACAAAGCCATTGACACAAACAACCGGTCGTCGCAAGAACGCAGTTTGTCGTGCTCGACTGCGACCAGGTACTGGCGTCGTAAAAATTAATGATCGTGCGTTCGACGAGTATTTTCCGTCAGAGGTGCAACGCAATTCATCGACCGAAGCGTTGCGAATTACGAACACCGAAAAGACATACGACGTAGACGCCGACATTTTCGGTGGTGGCATTGCTGGGCAGTCGGGTGCTTTGCGCATGGCGATTGCACGAGCACTCGTTGAACTTGACCCCGAACAACGGTTGGCTCTAAAGAAAGCCGGTTTGTTGACACGCGACTCGCGTCGTAAAGAGAGCAAGAAGTACGGTCTCAAAAAGGCGCGCAAGGCGCCGCAGTACACCAAGCGTTAATTCGCTTCTACGGCGCATGGCGTTTGCTGTGCTGAAACTAAATTTGAAATTCGCGTTCAACACTCTGTGTTACGACAAGGCATTGGTGATTAGATGTTGACATTTGGTACCGACGGGGTTCGTGGCGAATTTGGTAAAGAACTGACCGAAAATTATGCAGCGAACCTCGCAGAGGTTGCTGCGCAAGTTTTGCAGTGCAACCTGGTTGTGATCGGTCGCGACACTCGTGAGTCTGGGGTGTTGCTCGAAACGGCAATAACCAAGGCGCTTGCGACGATGGGTGTTGAAGTGCAATTGATGGGTGTTGCCCCGACGCCGGCGATTGCGTTTGCGGCACGAAGGCACGGTGTTGTGGCGATCGCGATTACGGCATCACACAATTTGTATCAAGACAATGGAATCAAGATTTTTGGCGCGGGCGGGTGCAAGCTTTCGGATGCAGAGCAAGAGAGCATCGAGCGGGCCATGTTGGCGCGCGGTGAGAATGCGAAAGCGGCTGACGACATGGCGTCGAGCAGCGCAAATTCTGGCGTAGCGCGACCAGAATTATTACAAGAATATTGTGACTGGCTAGTTGGTTTGGTGCGACCTGATGCGTTGAAGAACCTGCATGTTGCCCTTGATTGCGCCAACGGCGCATTCAGCCTTGTGGCGCCAGAGGTCTTTTCGAAACTTGGGGCGACTGTGACGACGATCAATGCGACACCCGATGGCAGAAATATAAATCTGCAATGTGGCGCAACACATCCCGAACCGTTGAGCGAAGTGGTCAAGAGTGTCGGGGCACATTTCGGTGTTGCCTTTGACGGAGACGGCGACAGATTGATTGCAGTTGATGGCGACGCCCAGATCGTGGACGGTGACCATTTGTTGGCGATAAGCGCACTAGATATGAAGCACCGGGGCACACTTCGCAACAACAAAGTTGTCGTGACGGTGATGACGAACATTGGTTTTCATCAAGCAATGAAAAATGCCGGAATCGAAGTAGTCACCACGCCCGTCGGTGACAGGTCTGTATTGCTCGCACTTGACGATGAATCGCTCTCGCTGGGTGGCGAACAAAGTGGACACATTATTTATCGAGACTTGGCGACAACTGGCGACGGTTTGCTTGCGGCGGTGTCTCTTGCTGCTTTGATCGCCGACTCGAAAAAATCGTTGAGAGAAATTGCCAACACTGCAATGACTAGTTTTCCGCAGGTGTTAATTAACTTGCGTGTCGGTAAGCGAGTTGATGGTGTTGATCAACTATTTAAAGGCGAAATCGCAGCAGCCGAAAAAACTCTCGGCGCTAGCGGTCGAGTTTTGGTGCGTGCGAGCGGCACCGAGCCGATGGTGCGCGTGATGGTTGAAGCACCGCAACAAGATGTTGCCGAGAAGGTTGCTGCGACATTGGCTGAAGCGATAACTGCGCGACTCGGCTGACAGTGATGCGAAAGTAGACTAGAAACCATGTGCGGAATCATCTGCGTGCTCAGTCGAAAGACTCGACGAGCCACCCCGACCGCCAAAGAGATTTTGGCTCTGTTGGATGCCGCGTTAGATGCCGGCGCAAAGAGCGACATTGACCAACTTGCCCAAGCCGTGACGATAGCCGACAGGCTTTTGCGCGGCGATGCTGGTCAATTATGTATGGCCGACAATCATCAGTTGATCGCGTCGATGACATCGCGGATAGATCAACTCGATGCAATTGTTGTCGCTTACGAACAATCGATTGAAAAGTCGGCAGGATTGCAGACCGAGTCATCGCAACATGCATTGCATGAGATAATTCGTGCAAAAGATGCAATCTGGGAGATGCGTAACGATCGCATACGCACGGCGAAGCTTGTTGATGCGTTGGCTGGCCAAGGTGCAACAGAGTCGGCACGAAGGGGATATTTTTCGATTCAACAAGCGTTCTCAGGTCTGGATCGGCTCGAGGTTCGTGGTCGCGATTCGGCCGGCATTCATGTGCTGGTTTCAAACCACGCGCTGAAAGCCACCGATAAACAGGTCAAGGCATTGTTGGCAAACCGAAGTGAAGATGCATTGTTTATGTCTGGTGCTGTGCGGATGACCGAGAACGCGTGGTCATTCGTTTATAAAGCAGCCGCCGAAATTGGCGAACTTGGCGACAACACTCGCGTGATGCGCAACGCGGTGATGGCTGACGCGCTGTTGCGACTTTGCATTTCACAGCCCAATGCGCAAGTCGCCGTGTTGGCGCACACGCGGTGGGCAAGTGTCGGCATAATTTCTGAACCCAACGCCCACCCGGTGAATAGCGAAGAGCTCGAGGGCAAGCACGACGATGCATATCTTGTCGCAGCGTTAAATGGCGACGTTGACAACCATGCTGACCTGCGAGTGCAATATGGGTTGCGTGTCGCGGGGCCAATAACAACCGATGCAAAAGTTATCCCTGCGTTGGTTTCAAGAAAATTAGCGACGACCAAAAATTTGACTGATGCGTTTCGCGAAACTGTTGCTCAATTTGAAGGTTCAGTAGCTATTGCAGTTGCGAGTGCGACAGAGCCTGACAAACTTTTGTTGGCTCTGCACGGCAGTGGTCAAGGCTTATGTATCGGTCTTGCTGAAGATCGATTTGTTGTCGCCAGCGAACCGTATGGCTTGGTCGAAGAGACTCTTAACTATGTGCGAATGGATGGCGAAGCGCTTGCCGACCCAGATAACCCTTCGAGCAGAGGTCAAGTAGTGATGCTCTCGGGCGCGAATGCCGGTGAGTTATCGGGCGTGCAGTTGGTTTCTTACGATGGGCGTGAAATTGAGCTGAGTCAAGACAAAGTTTTGACCGCAGAGATAACGACGAGAGATATCAATCGTGGCGAGCACAAACACTTTTTGGCAAAAGAGATTGCCGAGGCGCCAGAAAGTTTTAGAAAGACGATTCGTGGACGAATCGTTGAAGACAATGGCATGTTGACAACCGATTTGGGTGAAGATGTTCTACCAAAAGCGATTTGTGATCGCTTGGCGTTGGGTGAGATAACAAAGGTTCGCGTGATCGGTCAGGGCACTGCGGCAGTTGCGGGTCAAGCGTTGGCCAAGTTGCTGAACGAACTGGTTGGCATCGGCTTGAGTGCAGAAGCTTTGCTGGCCAGCGAACTTTCGGGTTTTGGTTTGCAACTCGATATGAGCGACACGCTCGTTGTCGCGGTAAGCCAAAGCGGCACGACAACAGACACGAATCGCACCGTTGACTTGGCGCGAGCACGAGGTGCGAGTGTTTTGGCGATTGTCAATCGTCGTGGCAGTGAACTGTCGGCGAAAGCAGATGGCGTGATGTATACATCTGACGGTCGTGATGTTGAGATGAGCGTGGCCAGCACCAAAGCGTTCTATGCCCAAGTTGCGGCCGGTGCGCTCTACGCGTGTGCGTTGTCGAAAGCTCTCGGCAAATCTTCTGATCGTGTGCGACATGAACTGTTGTCGGGTTTGCGCAAGATACCCGATGCGCTTGTTGAAGTTTTGGCGACGCGACCAGCGATTGCGGCGGCTGCCAAGCAGTTTGCGTCTTCGCGTCGCTATTGGACTGTCGTCGGCAACGGCATGAATTTGATCGCGGCACAAGAAGTGCGGATCAAATTGTCTGAGCTTTGCTATAAGTCGATTTCAAGCGACTCGACCGAAGATAAAAAGCACATCGACTTGTCTTGTGAGCCGTTGATTTTCGTTTGTGCCACGGGTTTGCTCGAGGGCAATGCATCAGATGTGGCAAAAGAGATCGCGATTTATCGTGCGCATAAGGCGTTGCCGATTGTGGTTGCCACTGCGGGCCAGACGCGGTTTGATGCGGCGGCCGCAGTGTTGTTGGTGCCAAATGTCGAGACGCATCTGGCGTTTATTTTGAGTGTGATGGTCGGACATTTGTTCGGCTACGAGGCGGCTTTGGCGATTGATGCATTGGCTCGACCGTTGCGTGAAGCGCGCGAAGTTGTCGAGCATGCAGTTGAGCGTGGTGGTGAGGCGAACAAATTGCTAGAAAAGATTCGCACCGAGTTGGGTGCGCCAGCGACGCGGTTTACCGATGCGCTCGCAACCGGCAACTATGACGGCAACTTAGAAGCCAGCACTGCCGTGCGAATCGTGACGATGTTGCGCGACACATTGGCCAGCGACCCCGTGCAGGCATATCAGCGCAGTTCGGGCAAGATTGCTTCGCCAGAGTTGTTGCTCGACGATTTGACGAGTGCTTTGACGCGTGGCGTCGACGAATTGACGCGCCCAGTTGATGCGATCAAGCATCAAGCAAAAACTGTCACGGTGGGTATTTCGCGCAGTGACGAAGGGTTGTTCGATCGCAAGTTGGTGAAATCGTTGCTTGAAGCAGGCGTGGCGCGCGAGCGACTTTCGTATCGCGTGTTGAAGATCGTTGCCGATCTAGATGCAGCAGTAAGCGCCGTGACCGGGTTTACGCGATATCAAATTGAAGGCGATATCGCCGGAGGTTCGGCGACGATCGCAATCGTCGATCGAGGTGGAATGTCGAAGAACTTGACTTCGCGGGTTGATCGCAATTCACAACTTGTGGGTACGAAACGGCGCGTGGCAAGTGACCAAGAAGTGCTCGTGGCACGCGGTCGTAGCGACAACCGCACGGTGATTATGGTGCCAGAGACAAAAGGTGGGCAGACCACTGGTATCACCCTGTTGCATGTGATGTTTCATGACCGTTTGCCGGCCACGGCAATGCGCGCGGTATTGCAGGGCTACGACCGTCGCTATGACCGACTCGTCGACTGGGTGACAGAAACTGAAGGTGCGTTTAGAGAAGATCGACTGGCCGAAGTTTCGGTTGCCGACTTGTTGATCTTGCCGATCAGCGAGATGGCCGATCACTGGCGCCCGAAGGCGTAGTCGCGATGATCGGGTTGGGTGTTGATGCAGTCAGTGTGCAGCGATTTCGTGAAGCGCTAGATCGCACGCCAAATTTGCGTACACGAGTTTTTACATCAGCCGAACTTGAATCGCTTGCGGGTCGTGCAGATAGTGCACCAAGTTTGGCTGTTCGCTTTGCGGCTCGCGAAGCAACGATGAAAGCACTTGGGGTCGGGCTCGGGGCTTTTGATTTGCGCGATGTTTCGATCCGTAATTCGACAACTGGCGCGCCTGAATTAGTTGTCACTGGTCGAGCACTTGAACTTGCGCAAGCACAAGGTGTGAAGAGTTGGCTTGTTTCGCTTTCGCACACCGACGACACAGCGATCGCTGTCGTCGCGAGCAACTGAGCAAAAAGCTCGGCGATGAATTCGATTAATCGCTGGGCGTGGGTCGAAATTGACCTAACGGCGATAAGAACAAATGTTGCGGTGCTCGTCAAGCAGGTAGGGCGTGCCGAACTTTGGGCAACGGTCAAGGCAAACGGATATGGCCACGGCGCCGTAGAGGTTGCGCGAACTGCATTAAGCGCGGGTGCGCACGGCTTGTGCGTGGCTTTGGCTGATGAGGCGCATCAATTGCGTCAAGCAAAAATTGTGGCACCAATTTTGATTGTCAGTGAGCAACCCGAGGTTGCGTTTGAACAGATGTTGCGCGATGAAGTAGTAGCCACCGTCTATAACGAGGCGACTATAAATAGTTATGCGGCGGTAGCGGCGAGACTCGGCGTTGTTGGCAAGGTGCACCTAAAAGTTGATACTGGCATGCATCGAGTTGGTGTGCCTGTTGCGAATGCGATGGCGCGCGTTGAGCAAATTATCGCAGCGAAATCATTGCAACTTGAGGGTGTTTATACACACTTCGCGACTGCTGACTTGCCGAGTCATGACGAGACCACCAAGCAGCAGCGACGATTTGACGACTTTGTCGCCGAACTTGATCGCAAAAAGTTGCGTCCGAAATATGTGCATATTTCGAATTCGGCAGCGGTGTTGCGAGATTTGAATGCGAGTAACGACATGGTGCGAGTTGGCGTCGCGATTTACGGAATTGCACCGAGCAACGAAACTGAAACAGTTGCTCGTGGTTTGCGGCCCGCGATGTCGTTACATGCTCGCGTTAGTCATGTGCAGCGGCTTGCGGCGGGCGAAGGTGTTTCGTATGGACTGCGCACGAGATTAGAAAAATCGGCGAACATCGCCACGCTGCCACTTGGATATGCCGATGGTGTGCCGCGTCGGTTGTGGAGTGTCGGGGGCGAAGTTTTGATCGGTGGCAAGCGTTGCCCGATTGTTGGTGTCGTGACGATGGACCAGCTGATGGTCAATTGTGGCGAGATTGATGTGAAGATCGGCGACCGGGCTGTGTTGCTTGGCGCACAAGGCGATGAAGTAATTTCGGCGAACGAAATTGCGACTCGACTCGACACGATTGGATACGAAATTGTTTGTGGCGTTAGCGCGCGCGTACCACGCGTTTATTTCGAAAACAAGGCTTAGACGCAATGAAGTATTTGCTTGGGTCGTTGACTGACACACAGCGGTTCGCAGAAATTATTGCCGCGCATGTGCGACCTCGCGACATGATCGTTTTGGCCGGCGAGATGGGCACGGGTAAGACGACATTTACGCAGAGTTTTGGACGTGCACTTGGCATAACTGATTTGATTACCTCACCGACATTTAATTTGTTGCACAATTACGGTTCGGGAAGAATGTCGTTGCATCACGCCGATCTTTATCGTCTTGAGCGCACCGGCGAACTTGAAGATTTAGGACTCGACGATCTGCAAGACAGTGGCGGCGTGATCGCCGTTGAATGGGGAGACATTGTCGGCGATGAGTTGGGTGACGCATTGGTGTTGCGGTTTGAGCATGCTGACGACCCGACTAGTGATGCGACTAGTAACGCGACTAGTAATGCAAGCAGTCAAACAGCCCAGACCGAGGTGCGTGGCGTAACAGTTTTGGCACGCGGAGCCCAATGGGAGAGCCGAATTCGCAAACTAGTTGAAGAATTGGCGGCGAATTTCAAAGTATTGGCGCGAGGCTGAGACTGATGATTATTTTGGCGATTGATACGTCGACCGATGCCGTGAGTGTGGCGGTCAACAACTCAAAACAGTTGCTGGCGAGCGCTCATGTGACGAGTGATCGCCGTCATGCCGAGTTGCTTGCGCCGATGATTTCAAGCGTGTGTGCTCAGGCAGAAATCTCAATGCGCGAAGTCGATGTTGTAGCCGCTGATATCGGCCCTGGCTTGTTTACGGGCATGCGAGTTGGCATCGCATCGGCCAAGACGATTGCCCAAGTGCTTGATGTGCCAGTTGTCGGGGTTTCAAGTTTGGATATTTTGGCGCGCTCGGTGACAACGACCGAGCGTGTCGTGTTGTCGACGATCGACGCCCGTCGCGGCGAACTTTATTGGGCGATGTATCGCAACGACATCGGCTCGAGTATCGAAGTAAAGCCACCACGAGTCGGCGGTCTTGGTGACTGTGTTGTCGACATCGTGGATCGCGGCCAACAAACCTTGATTGTTGGCAACGGTGCGTTGCGCTATCGCCAGCAGTTGAGCGAGATGCTCGAGACGACGGGTTTGTCGATCGAATGGGCGAGCGAGCAACTTGCACAACCCAGTGCCGCGGTGTTGGCCTTGATCGCTGCCGAGTTGGCTCTGGTTGAACAGTGGCAGACCGCGACCGAGTTGCAGGCGCTTTATTTGCGGGCGCCTGATGCCGAAATAAATTGGGCAACACGGGTGAATTCATGAGTATTTTGGATCGGTTCATCCGCGCGAAAGCATTTGATCGTGATGAAGATTCGCTGGCTAAGACTAGTGAGCAGTCGCAAGACCTGGTGATCGTGCCGATGCGTCGTGCGCATATTCGCAAAATCATGCCGATTGAACAGCAGGTTTATCCGCGACCGTGGACTGCACAAGTTTTTGTCGAAGAACTTGAACAGGTTCGTGTCGGTAAACGGCACTATTTGGTTGGCACGATTGGCGACGAATTGGTTGGTTACGGCGGGCTGTTATATGTCGAAAATGATGCGCACGTGACTAATTTGGCAGTGCATCCGATGTGGCGCAGTCGCGGAATTGCGACTGAGTTGCTGCTTGACCTGGCGTGGGAAGCGAATCGTCGCGGGTGTGAGGCGATGACGCTTGAAGTGCGACACACGAATGTTGCGGCCCAGCAGGTGTATCGCCGTTTTGGTTTTGTGCCTGCTGGTGTGCGCAAAAAATATTATGAAAACCGTGATGACGCCATTGTGATGTGGTGCGCCGGAGTGCAGCAACCTGAATTTGTAGAGCAGTTGCGCAGAATTGAACTGGACCGAATATGAACGGTTCAAATGTGAAGCGCGAACTGAAAATCGATAGCGCAACTGTCGTGCTTGGCATCGAAACAAGTTGTGATGAAACTGCCGCGGCTCTCGTAATGGGTGGCAATGATGTTTTGTCGTCGGTAGTTGCATCGCAGTTAGAGGTGCATGCGCGTTTTGGCGGCGTCGTGCCCGAGATCGCAAGTCGCGCGCATCTCGAGGCGATAACGCCTGTGATCGACCAGGCCGTTGCAAAATCTGGCTTGAGTTTTGATCGTGTTGACGCAGTGGCCGCAACCGTTGGCCCGGGCCTAGTTGGCGCGCTGCTAGTTGGTGTGGCGGCGGCAAAATCTTTGGCATTGACACTCGATGTGCCGTTTGTTGGCGTAAATCATCTTGAAGCGCATCTTTATGCGGCGATGCTCGACGACCCGAATGTCGAGTTTCCGATGTTGGTGTTGCTTGTTTCGGGTGGGCACACGATGTTGGTTGAAGTGCGCAAGCCTGGTGTTTATCAAATCGTCGGGCAAACTCGCGACGACGCCGCTGGTGAAGCATTCGACAAAGTTGCACGGTTTCTAGATTTGGGTTACCCAGGCGGACCGGCGATTGATGCGTTGGCGAAAACTGGTGATGCCGAAGCGATTGATTTTCCACGAGCGATGTTGCATGACGGGCTCGATGTTTCGTTTAGCGGATTAAAAACCGCGGTGATCAACTATGTTCGCAAGAATGATGGTGCCAAGACGAGTGACATTGTCGCGTCGTTTCAACGTGCAGTGGTCGATGTGTTGGTTGCAAAGACGATGCGCGCCGCAGAAAATCTCGGTGCAAGCACTGTTGCGCTTGGCGGTGGAGTTGCGGCGAACTCGTTGTTGCGCAGTGAGACCGCTCGTGCGTGTGAGCAAAAAGATTTTCGATTGGTGTTACCCTCACTGGCGATGTGCACAGACAATGCGGCGATGATTGCATCGGCAGGTTGGCATCGGTTACAACTGAGCGGTGAGTCGACACTCGACGCAGGGGCGTATCCGAACTTGGGTTTGACGGTGGCGGGCGTATGAACGAAGTTGTGACCGCAAAACCGCTGCAACTAGGTGAGCGAAGCATCTGGCCCCCGGTCGTATTGGCGCCGATGGCGGGTGTGACGAACCAACCGTTTCGTACGCTGTGTCGTGAGTTTGCGTCGGGTCTTGTTTATGTCAACGAGATGGTGATGGCGGCGGCGTTGGTTTATAAGAACCCAAAAACTGAGGCGATGATTGCGTTCGGGGCTGATGAATCATTTCGAAGTTTGCAACTTTATGGCAGCGACCCGAAAATTATGGCTGATGCGATTACTCAACTTGGTCGGCGCAATGCGGTTGATCACATTGATTTAAATTTTGGTTGCCCAGCGCCAAAAGTGACGCGGCGGGGCGGCGGAGCGGCGGTGCCGCTGAAGAAAAATTTGTTGCGTGAGATTGTTAATGTCGCCGTAAAAACGGCCGGTTCGTTTGGCATACCAGTGACATGCAAATTTCGCATCGGTTTGAATGACGATTTACTGACGCACATTCACACCGGACTAATTTGCCAAGACGCTGGCGTCGTGGCGATTGCGTTGCATGCACGCACCGCCGAGCAGCATTATGCACCGTTTGCGCGATGGGAAGCGATTGCTGAGTTGAAGAGTGCCGTGACCGAGATACCGGTTCTGGGCAACGGCGATATCTGGGAAGCAAGTGATGCTCGAGAAATGATGAATCAGACTGGTTGCGACGGCGTCGTGATTGGTCGTGGCTGTTTGGGAAAGCCGTGGTTGTTTCGTGACATGGTGGCGATGTTCAACGGTGAGCCAATACCAGTGACACCAAAACTCGGTTGGGTGCTTGAAGTTATGTTGCGCCATGCGATCGCGCTTGAAGCGCACTTTCCGCCAGGCCGAGGCATTCGTGAGTTTCGCAAACATGCTGGTTGGTATTTGACGGGATATCCAGTCGGCGGCGACTTGCGTCGGCAGTTTGGCGAAATTTTGAGTATCGAACATTTGTGTCAGTTAATTGAACAATGTGACCCAGATGCGTCGATAGTTGCTGGTGGTGAAAGATTTGTGCGTGGTCACCACAACGGGCCGGTGAACATTGCTTTGCCACACGGATTTTTGGAGAGTCTTGATGATCTCGTCGCACCAGATGATGCGACGCTGACGCACATGAGCGGTGGCTGAAGTTGTCTTGTAAATCTGGCTGGGTGTAGTGACTAGTCGAATAATTTTGGCGTCGCGATCACCGCGCCGAAAAGAAATTTTAGAAAAACTTGGTTTGGTTTTTGAGATTGATCCACCTGAGATTGATGAGACGCCACGACAAGGCGAAAATCCAGTGAGCTATGTGCAACGCATTGCGGCAGCCAAAGCCGACAAAGTTGCGTTGCGACATGAACAAAGTTGCATCGTCATTGCTGCTGATACGACTGTGGCGTTGGATCGTGAAATCTTTGGTCAACCGCGGGACTTAGATGAGGCGCGCAGGATGATCCAAAAATTATCGAAAAAATCTCACAGCGTGCACACCGCAGTAAGCGTGAGATGTGACGGCAGAAGTGCCAACGGCTTCGATACGGCGAGCGTGATGATGCGCGAGGTGACGCCTGAAATGCTCGAGTGGTATTTGGGCACGGGTGAGTCGATGGGCAAGGCCGGGGCATATGCCGTGCAGGGGCAGGGGGCGGCGTTGGTGGCCGAGGTACGCGGCGAGATGGACACGGTGATTGGACTGCCGGTGTGGCTGTTGACCGAGCGACTTGCCCATATTGGCCTGAATTTGCGGGAGTTGGGCGCGCCGGGCAGTTGATTTGTGTTGGAAAAATAGCCCGTTGTCAATAGCATTGGCACTCGCACGGTTCGAGTGCTAATTGAAAATCGAACGCAAGTAAGTCGAGAAACAAGCCCAGTAATTAACCCAGAAAACCTAGAGAGAATAAGGACCGATATGAACTTAAAGCCACTTGATGACCGGATTGTGGTCAAGCCAAACGAAGCCGAAGAGAAAACTGCGTCGGGTCTCGTGATCCCAGACACTGCCAAAGAGAAGCCACAGGAAGGCACTGTTGTTGCTGTGGGTCCAGGTCGCTGGAGCGATGACACTGGCAAACACACACCACTCGATATCAAGGTCGGCGATGTCGTTCTTTACTCGAAGTACGGCGGCACAGAAGTTTCGCACAAAGGCGATGATCTTTTGATTCTTACGAGTCGTGATGTTCTCGCGATCGTCGGCAAGTAATTAACCAATTCAATAACTATTTCTATTTAGTACAGGGACACAAAAATGGCAAAGATTCTTAAATTCAACGAAGAAGCGCGTCGCGCACTTGAAGCCGGCGTAAACAAATTGGCCGATGCAGTCAAAGTGACGCTCGGACCAAAAGGTCGAAACGTTGTGCTTGACAAAAAGTTCGGTGCGCCGACGATCACCAATGACGGTGTATCGGTGGCCAAAGAAGTCGAACTTGAAGACCCATTCGAAAACATGGGTGCGCAACTTGTAAAAGAAGTTGCGACAAAGACCAACGACGTTGCCGGTGACGGCACGACGACGGCGACAGTTTTGGCGCAGGCCATGGTTAGTCACGGCATGCGCAATGTTGCTGCTGGTGCGAACCCGATGGCGCTCAAGCGCGGCATCGAAAAGGCAGTCGCTGCAGTTGTTGAATCGTTGAAGAGTCAGGCCAAAGAAGTTGACGACAAGAGTGATATCGCTAGCGTCGCCACAATTTCGGCTGGCGATGCAACAATCGGCAAAGTTATTGCTGATGCGATTGACAAAGTTGGCAAAGACGGTGTAGTAACTGTTGAAGAGTCGAACACATTCGGCATCGAACTTGATTTCACCGAGGGTATGCAGTTTGACAAGGGTTATTTGTCCCCATATTTCGTGACCGATCAAGATCGCCAAGAAGCGGTTCTCGAAGACGCATACATTTTGTATTACTCGTCGAAGATCACGACTGTGCAATCGATGTTGCCAGTGCTCGAAAGTGTGATGAAGACCGGCAAGCAGCTTGTGATCATCGCCGAAGATGTCGAGGGCGAGGCTCTTGCGACTTTGGTGGTCAACAAGATTCGTGGCACGTTTAATTCGACAGCCGTTAAGGCGCCAGGTTTTGGCGATCGTCGCAAGGCGATGTTGCAAGACATGGCAGTTTTGACTGGTGGTCAGGTCATCAGCGAAGAAGTCGGTTTGAAACTTGAGAACGTGACGCTTGATCTTTTGGGTCGTGCGAAGCGCATCATCATCACCAAAGAGACGACAACAATCGTTGACGGTGCTGGCGACAAGAACGAGGTCAAGGGTCGCATCAGTCAGATTAAGACTGAGATCGACAACACCGACTCTGATTGGGATCGCGAGAAGTTGCAAGAGCGTCTCGCCAAACTTGCTGGTGGCGTTGCCGTTATTAAGGTCGGCGCTGCAACAGAAGTTGAACTCAAAGAAAAGAAGCACCGCATTGAAGACGCTGTTTCAGCAACTCGCGCCGCGATTGAAGAGGGCGTTGTTGCTGGTGGTGGCACCGCGTTGGTGCGCAGCCGCGAGAGCGTGCTCAAGGTGATTAAGGGTCTTGAAGGTGACGAAGCAACTGGTGCACGCAGCGTGTATGACTCGCTGACCGCGCCGGCTCGCGCAATTGCCGACAATGCTGGTATCGAAGGCGCTGTTGCTGTGCAACAGGTCGAAGCCGCAAAGGGCAATGTTGGTTTGAACGCAGCAACTGGCGAATATGTTGACCTTGTTAAGGCCGGCATCATCGACCCAGCCAAGGTGACGCGTGCTGCGTTGCAAAACGCAGCCTCGATCGCCGCACTTGTAATCACCATCGAATGTCTCGTTGCAGACAAGCCTGAGAAGCCAGGCGCTGCACCAGCAGGCGGCGGTGGCATGCCAGGTGGCGGAATGGGGATGATGTAAGCCATCGCTTCTTCACAAAGAGGTTTTTGGTTACATCAGATCGTTGAATATCTGATCGCTGCGGCGCTCATTTTGATGAGCGCACAGTCGAGGCATCCGTTTGTTTTGGCAGCGTACGGAATAGCGCTGCTGATCAACGTGACGGTTGTGGATGGACCGTTTAGCGCGTACAAGATAATTTCGCGTGGCGTGCATCGGATAATTGACTGGTTATTTGTTGTTGCGTTGTTCGCGGGCGCATTTTTATTGGACGTAGATCAGTCCACACAAACAACTTTGGTGGGTGTCGGCTTGGCGATCGTCGTGATTGCGCTGACGACGAACTACACCAAGAAGGTCTTTGGAAGAAGTTAGAGCGCCGTAGGCTGAGGCGATGAGCTTTGACACACCAGCCCCAGATTTAAAGAAACTAATTGCCGCATGGGAGTCGTGGGAGCGCGGAGAAGAGCAACCGGGCCGAACATTGGCCTCGTTGAAAACTGCCGGCATGGCAACTGTATTGCAAGATCTGGTTGCTAACGGTTGGTCGCCAGCCTCGAAATAGCACGATGCGTGTTGGTGGCTCGCAGGTAATACCGCGGCCAATTAATTTTCGAACGATAGACCATAATCCGTTTGCGAATCTAGAAACGAGTGCGTTGCGATCGCTCGATGCTGTGACCGCAGCGTTGCGTACTTTTGAACCCGATCAAAGTTTGCGTCAACCACTTGAAAATGCTCGACCATCGGCAGTGCTGGTGGGGTTATTTGAATCAGCAAATGGTGTCGAAGCGATTCTCACACGGCGCTCGCAACAACTGACGAATCATCGTGGTGAGATTTCGTTTCCGGGTGGTCGACTTGATGAGGGTGAAACAGTTATTAATGCGGCGTTACGAGAGACGCATGAAGAGATCGGCTTAGCACCGAGTGATGCGTGCATTGTGGGTGAACTAAACAGCATGTCAACGGTGGTCAGTAATTCGCATATTGTGCCGATTGTTGCGAGCTATGCGAGCGCGCCGAGTATGCGTGCTATGAATAGCGAAGTAGATCGGGTGTTCAGCGTGCCACTGCTTGAGTTGACGCGACCTGATACATATAGCCAAGAACATTGGGTGTTTAGCGATCGTGAATTTCAGATCAACTTTTTTTATTTGGATGATGAAACGATTTGGGGTGCGACCGCTCGCATTTTGTTTCAAGTGATGATGTTGGCTGTCAAACACAAATAGTTATTGAATCATGGGCCGCCAACGGCACGCACGCTTTTGAAATATGCGAATGCCCACGCTTCGCAACGAACACGAAATGATCGCAGCCGAGTTGCGCAGTTGTCGAGCATGTCGCGATTGAACTGCTCGTCGATGCGTTGGCGCTGGGTTGAGTTCCAGAAGCGGCCGTATGTCCATGAAGAAACACTGCACACCGTGCCTTGCGGTGCGTCGCTGCAGTTGTATCGCTGGTCGAGAAGTTTGAGATTGCGATAGCCAAAGTCGTGTCGTCGACACGCGGCGACAAAGTTGAAAGAGCGACCATCGCCACCAACTATTGGCGCTGAACAGCCATCTGTCGACCAATCAAACCACTTATATTGACGGCGCAGCATGAAACGTGAGCGATCAAATTCGCGAATCGGAGTTTGAAACACCACAGATTCGATAAACGCGACATCGCTGTTGACATCTGGTGGCGAAATTGCAACAAGAGAAGAAAGGGCGGTCAAAACACTCGAGACTGCAACGAGAGAAATTTGGGCGATGCCCATGAGGTCTCCGTTTCATGGCGCCTAGTGTGTCTAGACCGCCGAGTTAAACGAAGATGTGTGCGCCGAAAACTATTTTGGCGTGCGAATTGCCTGCAACATGTGCCAAGTTTCGATCGCGCCGATTGCGGCCTCTTCGCCTTTGTTGCCTGCACCTGGGCCAGAACGCTCGGTGGCTTGGGCGATGTTTTCGGTCGTCAGAACTGCAAAACCGATCGGTAAACCTGTGTCTTGTTGCACGCGGGCGATGCCATCGGCACATGGACCAGCGACATATTCAAAGTGTGCCGTGTCGCCGCGAATGACTGCGCCGAGTGCGACGAGCACTTCGTAACGACCAGACATTGCCATCACTCGTGCAGCAAGTGGAACTTCGTATGCTCCAGGCACCCACGCAACATCGACATTTTTTGCATCAACGCCGCACTTGGCGAGACCGCGGTGTGCGCCATCGAGCAGTGCTTGCACGATGAACTCATTGAATCGCGAGCAGACGATGCCAACACGCAGTGCCGTGTTATCCATTTTTGTTGCGTCGAAACTAAAAGTTTTCACTTTGCCTCCATGTCGTTGAAAAAGTGACCGAGTCGATCACGCTTTGTTGCCAAATATGACGAGTTCTCTGGAGTGCTCTCGGTGATAATCGACACTCGCTCGACAACGCTCAAGCCGTAGCCAGCAATGCCACCATATTTTGCAGGATTATTTGTCATCAGTCGCAACTCTCTCGCGCCGAGATCGGCGAGAATTTGCGCGCCGATGCCATATTCGCGACTATCAACGGGCAAACCCAGTTCGAGATTCGCGTCAACGGTGTCGAGACCTTCATCTTGTAAAGAATAAGCGCGAATTTTGTGACCGATGCCGATGCCGCGACCTTCGTGTCCGCGAAGATAGACAATCACACCGCGACCTTGCTCTTGCACAGCCTTCATCGCAGTTGCGAGTTGTGGTCCGCAGTCGCAGCGCCGACTACCGAACACATCGCCCGTCAGACATTCGCTGTGCACGCGGGTGAGCACTGGTTCTGGTGTGGTTAAATCGCCGAGCACGAACGCCAAGTGTTCGATGCCATCGATTGTGCTGCGGTAGGCGACGCAATCAAAGTTGCCCCATTCGGTTGGCACATTTGCCGAGCCCATGCGTTCGACGAGTCGTTCGTGGTGACGGCGATATTCGATCAGGCGAGCAATCGACGAGATCAACAAACCATGTTGTTTGGCGAATTTCTTTAGCTCGGGCACCCGCGACATCGTGCCGTCGTCGTTTTGAATTTCGCAGATGATGCCAGCAGGTTCGCATCCTGCCAAGCGCGCTAAATCAACGGCGGCTTCGGTGTGACCGGCACGCTTCAGCACACCACCGTCGCGCGCGCGCAACGGAAAAATATGTCCTGGGCGAGCAAACGCACTGTGAATAATTTTTGGATCAGCAAGCGCGCGCAATGTAGCCGCGCGATCTGAAGCCGAGATGCCGGTCGTTGTGCCATCCATTAAGTCAACTGAAATTGTGAATGCGGTGCGATGACTTTCGGTGTTGTTGTCAACCATCATTGGTAAACGCAATTCATCACAACGCTCACCAGTTAGCGGTGAGACTATGACGCCCGATGTGTGGCGCACTATGAACGCAACTTTTTCGGGTGTGGCAAACTGTGCCGCCATGATTAGATCGCCTTCGTTTTCGCGATCTTCGTCGTCGACCATGATTACAAGTTCGCCGCGCGCGATCGCAGCGATGATGTCTTCAATTGGTGCGAGGTCTGGGCTGTTAGCTGTTTGCTTGCCTGGTTGACTAGTTGGTTTGTTTGTTTTCTTACTCATTATTGATTCTCCTGATGTGTTGGGTTTGGTTCAAGAATGATTTCGAGATCGTCGCCGAGTTGCTGCGTCGAGACGATTTTTCCGCGCCAGAGTTGCGACATTGTCGAGATGCCATGCTTTTCAAAGACTGGCAACGAGTCGTTGCCCCCAGTTAATGCGGGAGCAATGTGAAAAATATATTGATTGATAAGGTTCTCGCGATGAAAAGCGGCCGCAACTGTTGGCCCACCTTCAATAAGTAGTTGCACCACATCTTGGCTGCCGAGTTCGTCGAGCAAATCGACGAGCGCGCCGCGCCATTGCGTGCACGGGTTGACTCGTGCTGTTTGCGAAACTTCGCCGAGCACGATGCGTCGCGGTGAATCGCCTTGAATATCTCGAACTGTTAGTTGCGGGTCATCAGTACGCACAGTGTTTGCGCCAACAAGCACGGCGTCACTTTGTGCGCGAAGTTGCTGCACGCGATTGCGCGCAGTTTCGCCAGTGATCCACATGCTCGTGCCATCTGGTGCCGCTGTTCGGCCGTCGAGGGTCGTCGCCATTTTCAATATGACAAATGGTCGTTTTGTTTTGCGGTGATGAATGTATGGTGAGAGTTGTGCGGTGATCTGATCAGCCAGAACACCAACTTCGACGCTGATGCCTGCCTCGCGTAGGCGAGCGATGCCACGACCAGAAACTTTGGGGTCGGGGTCTGTTATGCCAACGACAACTCGTGCGATGCCGGCTTCGATTAGTGCTTGTGTGCACGGACCAGTGCGACCTGTGTGATCGCACGGTTCAAGTGTCGTATATATAGTCGCGCCACGCGCGAGTTCGCCGGCGCCGGTAAGAGCGTTAATTTCTGCGTGGGGGCCACCGACGCGGCTGGTTGATCCTTCAAAAATTTCGCCCGTTTGCGTGACAACAACTGCGCCGACCCACGGGTTCGGGCGCGAGATTAGGCGTGCGCGGTTCGCTGCGTTAATCGCAATTTGCATCGCCTGTTGATCGTTCACCTGCATCGCTTTCGTCTCACGAACGACGTGCAGGGTTAGCCAACGGCTCGACGCACAACGCGAAGCGTGCGCGTATAACCGCTTCTTGCTTCCATCCGGACTTTACCGTCGGCCCTGGAGTCACACCAGATC
>JAQCDG010000112.1 GCA_027731085.1 Actinomycetota bacterium
TTGCCCTTGTGAATGAGTCGCATTAACTCGGGCTTGTCGTTTAGAAGTTCTTTGTAGCGCGCTTGAATAGGCGCGAGCATCGCGATCACGGCGTCGGCGCTGGCCGTTTTTAAATCACCATAACGCGTGTAGTTTTCTGCTGCTTTTTGTGGAGTTGTATTTGTCGCGGCGGCCAAAATTTCGAGCAAGTTTGCGATGCCTGGCTTGCGTTCACGATCAAATACGACTTCAGAATCGCTATCGGTGACGGCGCGCTTGATTTTTTTCTCAATTTTGCTGGGTTCGTCAAGTAGGTAGATGACACCCGAGTCGTCGTCGCCAGATTTCGACATCTTTGAGGTCGGATTTTGAAGATCCATAACGCGGGCGCCACTCGCCGGAGTGACAGCTTTAGGAATGACAAAAGTATCGCCGAAACGATGATTAAAGCGAATCGCGATGTCGCGTGTGATTTCTATATGTTGTCGCTGGTCGTCACCGACGGGCACTTCGTTGGCGTCGTAGAGCAAAATATCGGCGGCTTGCAGCGCTGGGTAGGTGAACAAACCGGCTGAGACAAATTCGGCTTCACGCTTGGCGGATTTGTCTTTGAACTGGGTCATGCGACTTAGTTCGCCAAACGAAACTGTGCATTCCATGATCCAGCCAAGTTGACTGTGCTCGGCGATGTGACTCTGTACAAAAACCGTCGCCACATCTGGGTTTAAGCCGACAGCAAAAAGCATTGCCGCGAGTTGCAAAGTGTTCGCGCCGATGACGCCTGGTGTTTCTGTCACGGTTAGCGCGTGCAGGTCGACTATCCCATGAAAAACATCGGCTTTGTCTTGACCTGAAACCCAATTTCGCAGGGCACCGAGGTAGTTGCCAAGGTGCACCTCGCCAGTTGGCTGAATGCAAGACAGAACGCGAGTCACATTTCAACCTTAGTTGCCGACATTGAAAGGCGCGGGGAGGTAATCTCGCAGGTGATGAAATACGCAGTTTCGACGCCAACTTTTGATGGGCCTTTTGAGCTGTTGTTGCACCTGATTTTAAAAGAAGAAGTGGATATTCACGAAGTGTCGTTGTCGAACATCGTCACGGCTTATCTCGACGAGGTCGCCAAGATGCAGACGATGGATCTCGATTTGGCGACCGAGTTTCTGTTGATCGCTGCGACTCTGATCGAATTGAAGACTCGACGATTGTTGCCAGGCAGAGACGACGGCGACCTGGACGACGAATTGGCGTTGTGGGAAGAGCGAGATTTGTTGTTGGCGCGATTGCTTGATTGCAAGACATTTAAAGATGTGGCGACGGTGTTCAGCGATTTGGTGAGCCGTGCCGATTTGAGTTTTCCGCGAATGGCCGGGCCTGAAGAGCGATTCGCATCGTTGATGCCCGATTTGCTCGAAGGTGTCAGCCCATTGCGTGTGCAACGCGCGTTTATGCGAGCGGCTGCACCAAAGACGCCAAAGGTTATCGGCCTCGAGCATGTTGCGCCGATTCGTGCGAGCGTTGCCGAGGCAATCATCACGGTTGCCGAGCAAATTCGCCAAGCAGGACAAACCACATTTCGCAATATCGTCGACGGCATCACCGACAAAATCGAGATTGTGGTGCGATTTTTGGCGATTCTCGAACTCTATAAACAAGGTCGTGTCGAACTCGAGCAGTTGCGACGCTTCGGTGATATTGAAGTCGTTTGGTTGGGTGTCGAAGATGAATCAATTGCAATTGATAATTACGAGGGATAAACAATGAGACAAGAAGAAACGAACCTAGACCCAGAGACCGTGCGTGCGCTTGAAGCGATTCTGATGGTCGCCATGGAGCCAGTGGCCCCGGCGCTATTGGCCCAGTTGCTGGAGATTTCGCAAGCGACAGTTGAAGCGTTGTGTGAACGACTGGCTGCTACGTATGAAGGTGCTGGTCACGGATTTCAACTCGTGAAGGTTGCTGGTGGTTTTCGTTTTCAATCGCATCCCGAATTGGCGCCTTATGTCGAGCGTTTTGTTTTAGATGGTCAGCAGGCGCGAGTTTCATCGGCTGCGCTCGAGACATTAGCGATCATCGCTTACAAGCAACCGTTATCGCGTTCGCAAATTGCGTCTATTCGAGGTGTCGACCCAGAAGCGGTGATGCGCACGCTTCAAGCGCGTGGATACATCACCGAAGTGCAACGCGATGATGGCCCAGGTCAAGCAGTGTTGTTCGGAACGACGCCATTGTTTTTAGAGCGACTAGGCATTGCTTCGCTCGAAGATTTGCCTAGCATCGCTGACTTTATTCCGGATGCGAGCGTTGTCGAGTCTCTCGAGCGCGGTTTGCGAGTTGTTCCCGACGACTCGACATTGCCAGAGCAATAAAAGCATTGTCGACGCTAAATGTCTGGTGACTCGGCGTTTGGTGCATCAGGCGAACTAGAAAACGACGAAGGCGAGCGACTGCAAAAAGTTCTGGCTCGTGTCGGGTGGGGGTCGCGTCGCGAATGCGAGATGTTGATCGACGAAGGTCGTGTCAAGGTCAACGGCGAGATTGCGATTTTGGGTCGGCGAGTCAAGGCGCAAACCGACAAAGTCGAAGTAGATGGTGTTGCGATTGGCGTTGCGCCGGGTCTCGTCTATTATTTGTTGAACAAGCCCGTCGATGTGATTACGACTGCCAAAGATACCCACGGTCGCCAGACGGTGATTGAACTCGTGCCACTCGAACCGCGAGTCTTTCCGGTCGGGCGACTTGACGCCGACACAGAGGGATTGTTGATTTTGACCAATGACGGCGAATTGGGTCATCGGCTGACGCATCCGAGTTTTGGCATCGAAAAAGAATATTTGGCGCATGTTGATTGCGGTCAGAACGGTGTCAGCGAATCTGCGTTAAAGCGTTTGCGTGACGGTGTCGAGTTAGATGATGGCGTTACATCGTCAGCCGAGGTAGGGCAACTGCAAACCGGAGTTCTGCGAATCGTGATTCACGAGGGGCGAAATCGACAAGTTCGCAGAATGTGTGAAGCCGTTGGCTACCCAGTTGAGCGTCTAGTGCGTGTGCGAATTGGTCCGATCATTGACCGCACATTGGCGCCTGGCAAGTGGCGAAATCTAACGACAAGCGAAGTCGTTGAGTTAAATCAAGCCACGTCAAACTGACTCAAAGGTAGAATTTGACGGTGGCTACACGACGAGCGAACGTTCTCGGACTCGGTCTAATCGGTGGTTCGCTAGCACTCGCATTAGCCAAACACGGATTTGTCGTTTCGGGTAGCGATGCAAACCGAGAGATCGAAGAGTTGGCGTTGGCGCGAGGCGTAATTGGCGCGGTCGGCGTTGATCCGTTAGCCGAAATTAGTTTTATTGCGACGCCAGTTAGTTCGATACCTGAACAGGCGAGATTCGCACTAGCTCAAACGAAGGGCATCGTCACTGATGTTGGTGGCGTGAAATCTTCGGTCGTGAGTGCCGTGAGTGATGCGCGGTTTATTGGCGGGCACCCGATGGCGGGCAGCGAGTTGGCTGGTCTCGATGGTGCTGATGACGCGCTGTTCGAGGGCGCCGTGTGGGTACTGACGCCATCGGCTGAATCGTCGGACGCGAGTTTCGAGAGTTTGGCGAAGACCATTCGCACTCTGGGCGCAGAAATTGTTGTTTTGGACGCCGAGCGTCATGATCGATTGGTGGCAGTTGTCAGTCATCTGCCGCATTTGACTGCGGCGACACTGATGGGGTTGGCGCACATCACCGCAGAAGAACATGTTGCGGTGTTGCGATTGGCTGCTGGCGGGTTCAGAGACATGACGCGAGTCGCGTCAGGTTTGCCGCAAATTTGGATTGATATCTGTCGTGAAAATCGCGCTGCGATATTGGATGCACTTGACGGCATGATTTCTGGCCTGACTGAGATGCGTGAGATCGTTGAGAGCCAAGACAATGCCGCGTTGCTGTCGCGGTTGTCGACGGCGCGCAA
>JAQCDG010000113.1 GCA_027731085.1 Actinomycetota bacterium
TTTGATATTCATTTTGACCATTTCTTCTTTTTTCAAACCGTATTTGGCCAAAAATAGTTCTTCAAAAATTGCATCATCAAAAGTTTTCGAACAAAGCAAACCGATGTTAAACAAAAATGGTTTGCCAACCTTGCCGGCTTTGCGCTTCCACATGATTGGCAGCGCCGACGACTGACAACTCATGCCGACGAGTGCCAGTCGCTTCAGGCCTTCTTTTTCGGCGTCGCGCATCGCCAGAGTGTTCGCTGAATAGGTATAACGACTGCCTGACGATGCAAGAACTTCGGCGGGTGTGCGCGCGAGACCAGGAAGAGCCTTCCACGAAGAACCGTCACCTTCGACAAAACTTGTCAGCGCCGCGTCAATGTAGTCGTGCTTGAGAAGCCAAATCAACATCGCGCCGACAAAACCGCCATCTTGACCTTTTTTGTGGGTCACTTCATCTGCGGCGCGAACCATCAACAGTTGTCGATATTGGCCATACATTTCTTCGTCTTTGCGTTGGCGACCAAACAAGTGCATGTCGGCCTCTGGCTCCCAGGCGCGAAAGCGAGGGCAGGCGCGGGTGCAACTCGTGCAACCTTTTTCGCCGTGAATGCAGTTGTCGAGGCCGAGTTCTTCTTCAAGGTGAAACGGTTTGTATTTGCCTTCTTCGTGTTCGTAACCGATCACATCATGAGGACAAGAGATCACGCAACCAGCACAACCCGTGCATAGGCCAGTGTTGATGACTTCTTCATAGAGTTCTTTCCATTGGTGCGTCCAACGCTCGGCAACTTCGACCATTTTGCAAGCCTAGTGAGTGAGCCCAAATTCTCATTGACTCAAGTGGACTTGTGACATGAAAAACGGCAACAATGGTTAGACGATGTTGACATATACCCCAGAAGCCGAAGCGAGACGAGCAGAAATTCGGCATTGGCTGAAAGAGAATTTGCCCCCGCGCTGGTTTGAAGACGGCTATGAAATGTCGGCAGAAGAGCGAAAGAAATTCAACGAGACTTGGGCTGAAAAATTGTTTGCAGGTGGCTGGATCTGTGCGACTTGGCCAAAAGAATACGGCGGCAAAGGACTGAGCACTCTAGAAGGTGTAGTGCTCGCCGAAGAGTTCGCCAATGCTGGCGCGCCGATGCGTGCCGATTTTTTTGGCGACACGCTCGTCGGGCCAACGCTGTTGCAATACGGCACCGAAGAACAAAAGCAAGAGTTCTTGCCAAAAATTTTGAGCGGCAAGATGCGTTGGTGTCAAGGTTTCAGCGAACCAAATAGTGGCAGCGATCTCGCCAGTGTCAAGACGACTGCTGTGCTCGACGGAGACGAATGGGTGATCAACGGACAAAAAGTTTGGACCACACAAGGTCATCATGCTGACTATTGTTTTTTGTTGACTCGTACCGATAAAGATTCGCCGAAGCACAAAGGCATCTCATATTTATTGGTGCCGATGAAACAACCTGGTGTTGAAGTGCGCGGCATCACACAACCTGATGGCACCGCAGAGTTCTGCGAAGTTTTCTTCACCGATGCGCGTTGCCCGAAAGACAATGTCGTTGGGGGCGTGAATAATGGCTGGAAAGTTGCCAACAGCACGCTTGCTTTCGAGCGTGGCATGAGCGCGACGACCGGCTTTCGAAGATTCGAAGAAGAATATAAATTATTCGTCGCTCAGGCCAAAGCAAACGGCAAAATTAACGATGCATCGATTCGTCAGCGATTGATGCAGTACTACACCAAAATTCAGATCTTGCGGTTCAATGGGCTGCGGTCTTTGAGTTCGACGCTTGCCGGCACGAAAGATTTTGGTGTGATGGCGCTTGGCGCAAGCAACAAAATGTTTTGGTCAGAGATGCATCAAGGCGCAATGGAGCTCGGGCTGGATATTTATGGCGCTTATTCAATGTTGGTCGACACTGGTCCTGAATCTGGCACTTGGCCAGGTGCTCAACGTGACAAGCGTCGTGCGAATTACCCGACATCGCCGATGATGTCGAGTTTCTTTTTTTCGCGTTCAGAAACAATTTGGGGTGGCACAAGCCAGATTCAGCGCAACATTGTGGGCGAGAGAGTTTTGGCATTGCCAAAAGAGCCAAAGCCCGTTGGCGGCGAGTAACTAGCAGAAAAGCTCGATGAACTTTCAAACTGCAATTCGTTCGGGTTTTCAGAACTACGCAAACTTCAAAGGTCGCGCTTCGCGTGCCGAATATTGGTGGTGGGCTCTGTTCACGGTGATTGTGAGTGTTTTGCTCTCGTCAATTCATGAGTCGCTCGGCGACTTGGGCTCGCTCGTCACACTGTTGCCGACGATTGCAGTTGCAATTCGCCGAATGCATGATGTCGATCGAGTCGGTTGGTTTATCTTCGTGCCGATTTACAATTTGGTTCTGGCTTTGCGACGTGGCGACGCGGGTGAAAATCGTTTTGGGCCGCCACCGCCACCGAAAATCAATTAAAAGGTTTATTTAATATTTGGGCACCCGGCGCTGATATGTCGCGCCGATAAGTGGCGAACTTAAAATAAAGTCAGCGCTGGCACGATTACAAGCCACAGGAATATTCCAGACAACCGCGATGCGCAACAGGGCTCGAATATCTGGGTCATGCGGTTGTGGTTCGAGTGGATCCCAAAAAAACAGCAGCACATCGATGCCCGCCTCAGAGATTCGTGCGCCGATCTGTTGATCGCCACCGAGGGGCCCACTGCGCATGCGCTCGATTGTCAGCCCCGTGCTGTCGGCAATGAGTTGGCCAGTTGAGCCAGTCGCGATGAGGGTGTGTCGTTTGAGTTCGTCTTTGTGTTCAGTTGCCCACTCAAGCATCTCTCGCTTCATGTTGTCGTGAGCGACCAAAGCGATGCGTTTGGTGGCAGGGCTCTCGATGTTTATCATTTCATTGGAGGTCATGAATGAAGGCTAGAGCAAAAACCAACTCAGACTTGACCGCATGGCGAGTGATCGCAACACCAATCGGCAAACTCACGCTGGTGGCGTCACCGAAAGGTTTGCAACAAGTGATCTTTGGTGCAAAAAAGTTGCCAGGTGCACGCAGTGCTTCGATAAAAGCAAGTAATTATCTGACACAAACCGAACGACAGTTGTGTGAGTACTTTGCCGGCAAGCGCAAAAAGTTTTCGCTCAAACTCGATATTTCGGGTACCACGTTTCAAGAGTCGGTTTGGTTTGCGCTGAACAAAATTAGTTATGGCAAGACGATTTCTTACGCACAGCAAGCAAAACTCGTGCGCAAACCGAAAGCATTTCGTGCTGTGGGCTCGGCAAACGGCAAAAATCCGGTGGCGATCGTCTTGCCGTGCCATCGCGTCGTTGCTTCTGATGGCACTCTTGGTGGTTACGGCGGCGGGCTGGTGATCAAGCGCAAGTTGCTTGCGCTTGAAAATAGTAAAAAGCACTAGTGGACTAGTGAACTAGTGCGGCTGGGTAAAGCCGAAGCATTCGCGCAGGTATTCATCGCGCAACGCAACTTCTGGTGCGCCGATCGAGACGACTCGTTGAGCCAACAGCATCACGGTGTTGGCTTGCTCTGCATCCTGCAGTTCGTGCGTCGCCATAACGACCGTAACGCCGCGCGCTCTTTCGCTGGCGATTAATTCGGCGACAAGTTTTCTGCCGTTGATGTCGAGGCCTGCGGTGGGCTCGTCGAGCAACAACACCTCGGCTTGGCGTGTTAGCACTTGCGCCAAGTGAGTGCGTTGTTGTTGGCCACCAGATAAATCACGAATCGGGTCGTTTGCCTGCGAGTCGATGCCTGTGAGACGCATCGAGTTCTCGCCGACTTTTTTGTCGTGCGCGGTTGGTTTGTTGAAGAGACCGAGATGGGCGAATCGACCCATCGCAACAATATCTCGAACACGCAGTGGCAAGGTGTGAGTTGAAACTGGGTGTTGGGGAAGATACGCCACGCGTTTGGG
>JAQCDG010000014.1 GCA_027731085.1 Actinomycetota bacterium
CCCAGGTTTATTTCGTGATGCACGATCGTTAACGGAAGCCGCGAGTTGCTTTGATATTGCAAACCGACACTATGCGTGTCATCGGTGCTCGCATCGTCACAAACTAAAATTGAATCAATCTGCATCGCAAACTCAGATGAGATTCGATCTAGTACTTTCGCCAAAGTATCTTGTGCGTTATATGCGACGATCAAGATGCCAATTTTCACGAGATCCTCATTTTACTATGGCCAATATTTATTGATGTCTGAATTGCATCGTCCGAGGTCAAGCACAATTCCTGACGCATCTGCGTAAATCTCCTTGGCTCTTTCGGGTTGGCCCTCAACGTTTGGCGTGCCGTCATCGTAAGTCGAGGTGTACCAAACGAAATATCGGCGATCGCATTCAGCGGTTTGTGCAAGGTCGAGTTGGTATTGGTTATAGACAGACGATTGCTGCCAAACCGAATAAAGCTGTTGTGGTTGATTGCTCATCAACGAACTATCGATTGGTAGCGACACCACAAATTGATGAATTGGCAAGTTCTTGATTGTCTTGGCAGCCCAGTGTCGACCATCCCGACCAAAAGATAGAGCGTCTGTCGTGCTTGAAAGAGCCTGAAACACAACAAAAAAAATGAACAGAATGGCGACACTTTGGCGCAACCATCTTGCATTAATACGAACTTTGTCGATAGTTATTGCAACTATTAAAACGATCGGCACAAAGACCGGAATCATCATTCGGTTGTCAAGTGGACCGAGTTCAAAGTGCACGAAACGGTATGCAGAAAAGGCAACGTAGACGGCAGTAATGCCAATACCCAGCAACAAGACATTTGAAAGTTTGGTCAATTGATGGCTGCGAGTTTGCAGATAAAGATAGAAAATCAGCAAAATAGCAACAAAAATCCAGAAGAGGGTTCCAAGAGCACGCGTCACACTTGAATAGTCGATCCATGACATATATATAGAGCCCTCGACCGGGCTGCCCGTCAACCACGAGCCAATCGTGGCGTTAAATGTTTTTAATGGATCAACAAGCGACCCGCCACCAGGTGCCCGCGATCCAGTGAGAGTGCCGTCGATTTCTTTGTTGCGCCCAAGCCATAACCAAACTGGTATCAAAGAAATAGCAAGAGCCAAAAAATTTGTCAAAATAGATTTCAATAAGCCGATTTGTCGTCGATCAAACAAAGCAGAGCAGACTGCGATCGTGACGGCAAAGACTGGGCCGACATAGCGAACGAAAAACAGCGCGATGAATAAAAAAGTCAGCGAAGAAAATTTGAGCTTACTCATGGGTTGCAAACTGATAATCATTGCAATTATCAGCAGTGCAATAAATGGGGGCTCTGACCAAATCATCGAATATTGCCATAAAAGTGCGGGGCTAAATGCGACGAAAGTCGCGGCGATTAGAGAAATAGATCTTCTAACTTTGGCGATCTGCAACAAATGAAATGTTCCGAAAACTGTGATGATGGCGCAAATCGCATTCAAAATTTGCGCGCTTAGATTTACGCTAAGTCCGAGCAAGTCGCCCAGACCAATCAAAATTGAAAGCCCTGGCGGTCTAACGGTCATCGGTATTCCGGTCGCATCAAGCAGACCATTGCCACTGGCGAAGTTCTTTGCAACGGCGACATAGTCGCTTGTGTCCCAACTCCAACCAACCCCTGAACGATTAGCCACAATCGTCAGCAAACCACTTGTTAGAGCCATGCCTGTCAACCAACTATTGGCAAGCACAAAGAGTTTCATTCGCTGACTAAACCTGATTAGCACGATCAGACTCTAACTAATCGGCTGATCATGCAACCTAGAATTAGACCCGAGGTATTGCCATGAAATTCGAAAATGACGTTGTCGTCGTAGGTGGCTGCGGGCACGTTGGCTTACCTCTGGCGATCATTTTGGCATCCAAGAAGTTGAAAGTCGTTGCCTTCGACACAAATACGCAAGTCGTGGCCACGGTTAATGCAGGCAAGATGCCATTTGATGAGCCAGGCGCACCTGAAGTTTTGACGAAAGTTTTGCACGCGAAGCTATTTTCGGCATCGAGTGATAAAAATATCGTTTCAACTGCAGAACATGTCGTCGTAGTAATCGGCACACCAGTTGACGAGCACCTGAATCCAGACCCAGAAGTCGTGCCCAACGCGGTTGCTCAACTTGTAGATGTGCTCCAAGACGGCCAACACTTGGTGCTGCGAAGCACGGTTTACCCTGGCGTGACCAAGTTGGTTGAAAAAGTGATCGCCAGTTGCGGAAAAAAGATCGACGTTAGCTTTTGTCCAGAAAGAATCGCCGAGGGCAAAGCAGTTGAAGAACTTGTTGCATTGCCACAAATCATTTCGGCGCGAACCCCCGACGCTATTGATCGGGCAAAAAGTTTGTTCAGCAATTTGACCAAAAACATGATCGTTGTCAGCCCAGAAGAAGCAGAACTCGCAAAGCTATTCACGAACACTTGGCGCTATATCAAGTTCGCGGCAGCAAATCAGTTGTACACGATCGCCAACGACTTCGGTGTCGACTTCGAGCGGGTGCGTCATGCAATCACAACTGATTATCCCCGAGCCGCCGATATGCCCGGGGCTGGTTTTGCGGCTGGCCCGTGTTTGTTCAAAGACACAATGCAACTTGCCGCTTTCAACAACAATAATTTCACGCTCGGACACTCAAGCATGATGATCAACGAAGGTTTGCCGTTGTATCTCGTGTCGCGGATCGAGAAAAACTACGACTTGAGCAAAATGACGGTCGGAGTCTTGGGCATGGCGTTCAAGGCCGAAAGCGACGACATTCGATCGAGCCTGTCATACAAGTTAAAAAGAATCCTCAAGTTCAAAGCCCAATCTGTAGTTTGCGCAGACGCACTGGTTAGCGACGACGACTCGTTGATTGCTGAAGCAGAACTTATTGACCGTGCCGATCTGATTGTGATCGGTGCCCCGCACA
Source organism: Actinomycetota bacterium (assembly GCA_027731085.1). GTDB lineage: Bacteria > Actinomycetota > Acidimicrobiia > Acidimicrobiales > Ilumatobacteraceae > BACL27. The sequence continues at coordinate 2,946 of JAQCDG010000014.1, forward strand.
AGCGCTATGCATCGATGCCGATCGCGAAACCAGTTATCGACATCTGGAATATTCGCAAGCAAGGTGTTTTGATCTGAAACCTCGAGTCTCGATAGTCATTCCGGTTTACAACGAGGGTGACAATGTTCAGCCGGTTCTGCGGCGAATTTTTGAAGTAGTCAAGATTGATGCCGAAATACTTGTTGTTTACGATGACCCAAGTGACACCACGGTGCCAGCAATTGAAAAGCTACAGACCGAGTTTTCTAACTTGCGGTCGGTGCACAACACCTATGGCCGCGGTCCTGCAAACGCAATTAAATTCGGCATAGATGATTCGACATCAGACGTGGTTGTTGTGACGATGGCTGATGGTTGTGACGACGCATCTCAAATAGAAGTTTTGACACGGCTAGTTGAACGGGGCGTGGTTGTTGCAGCTGCGAGCCGCTATGCCCGAACCGGACAACAAGTGGGTGGCCCATTTTTGAAGGGCTTAATGTCAAGAATTGCCGGTTTGTCTCTTTATTACGGCGCTCGAGTTGGTACGCGCGATGCAACGAATTCATTCAAGGCGTATTCGGCAGAATTCATTCGCCAAGTTGGCATCGAAAGCGACAAGGGTTTCGAAATCGGAATCGAACTGGTTGCAAAGGCGCGCCGACATCGTCGACCAGTTGCCGAGATACCGACGATTTGGTTGGATCGTTCTTTCGGTGTGTCGAATTTCAAAATCGCAACATGGCTTCCGCGCTATTTGAAGTGGTATTGTTACGCGTTCGGTCCAAAGAAAGCGACGTCGAAATAATTTATGGCAAAAGTTCTGATCACTGGTGCGTCAGGGTTCATCGGTGGATACGTCGTTGAAGAGTTATTGAGCCGCGGTTACGACGTCGTAGGGCTCGATAATTATTCCAAATATGGGCGGGTAACCAAGAGTTACGACAGTCACCCTAAATACAAACTTGTCGAGGGCGACGCGCAAGATGTCGACTTAATGGCCGGCTTGTTGATGGATTGCGATCATCTGATTGCTGGTGCCGCACTGATCGGTGGCATTAGTTATTTTCATGCATACGCATATGACCTGCTGGCGACAAACGAACGAATAATGGCGTCTACATGTGATGCCGCAATTCGTGCGCATCGTCAAGGCAAGTTGCAAAAAGTGACTTATCTCAGTTCGTCGATGGTTTTTGAAAGTTCGCAGCATTGGCCAAGCGAAGAAGGTGATCAACGCAAGATTCCACCACCACTGTCGTCTTATGGTTTTCAGAAATTGGCCGTCGAATATTTCGCACAAGCCGCTTTCGATCAATACAAACTTCCGTTCACAATCGTGCGACCGTTTAACTGCGTTGGTGTCGGCGAAGGTCGGGCCCTCGGCGAAGTCGAAGTGCTTTCAGGCAATGTTTCGTTGGCGATGAGCCATGTTGTGCCCGATCTTGTGCAGAAAATCTTGAAAGGTCAAGATCCTTTGCACATTCTGGGTTCTGGTGAGCAAATTCGTCACTACACCTACGGAGGTGACTTGGCCAAAGGGATAGTTACCTGCATGGAAAGCCCGAAAGCGCTTAACGAAGATTTTAATATTTCGACGGCTGAGTCAACTTCGGTTTTGAAACTTGCTGAAGTGATTTGGAACAAGATTCATAAGTCATCAAAACCGTTTAAATATGTCAGCGATGAAGCCTATGAATACGACGTGCAACGCCGTGTTCCGTCGACGAAGAAAACAAAAGAGATTTTAAATTTTGAGTGCACAACAACACTGGACGAAATGTTGGATGAAGTAATTCCTTGGATTCAAATGGCGATTGACGATGGCAAGATCTAGCCAGAAGATGCACTAAGGCAAACACGCTTATTGGGCGTGAGTGAAACCACCGTCCAAAACTGATTGTCAGAGATCTGTTGAATCGTTACTGAAACTTGCGTGCCGTCAGCGATGACAGTTCGCAATTCTGAACTTGGATCGTCGGCAAATCGGCGAAACCCAATTTCTATTTCTCCGTCTGGTGACGAAATCGAGGCCGACGATTGATCAATGGTCAAATAGTCAGAAGCATCAAACTGGGGGTTGCAACCCAGACTCATTTGTTGTGTTTCACCGAGCACTAGTGCGCCAGTTTGCAACAACACACGGTCAATTTCAATGCGCACATTGTTAGAAGTTGTCGTCAGTGACGAAAAATCTCGGGCGGGCGATGATTCAAGTGCGGCAGTTGCCGCAAAATATTTTTTCGCCAAGATGTCAGGTGCCCGAAGTAAATCTGGCGAGTAGTTCGGGTCAACAAATAGTTTTTGGCTTTCAAGTGCGCTGAGTTCGGCGCGCAGTGTCGTCGACCAATCGCGCAGCCAGGCAGCATGAGCATTCATGAATGACCAGGTAGCGGTGATCGACCAAATAGAAATAATGATCGTTGCCAGATTCAATTGTGGTCTTGGCAGTTTTATTGTTACTTCTGCCAAAGCAAGAATAATCAGCGGAATTGTCAAATAGACATAGCGACTCCCTTCAGGGGCCCAAAATTGAGCACGTGAGAGTGCTATAAAAAACCAATTTACTAATAGGGCTGTGGCTAGACCAGCCAGTCGTGGGCTGTAGATTTTTTTAACCAAGACAAAATATGCAAGTGCAATTAACAACAAGATTTCAAAAACAAAACCCCAACCAATCGAAAGAGCGAAGATTGAATTCAATGACCCCGCAAGCGACTGATTTATGTAGCGCAAAGCGACATTAAGGTTTTCAGATTCAACTTGGCTTTGACCATAATTTAGATACCACAACATCCAGAGCGCACTTGGCCCAACAGCGACCCACCAAGACTTTCTGATTTGCTTTGAAAGAACGATTTGCACGGAGATCCCAATGACCGCTGCGATGCCAAAGCCCGCCGAACCAATTGAGATGGTTACTGCAACCATCGTGAGAAACTGGCGATGGCGATATTCGCTACCAAGAAAATGAAGAGCCAATAAGTATCCCGCCAAACTTCCCATAGATCCGATTTGAAATGGCCAAAGGATATTTTCGGCGCCGGTACCGAGAAAAAGAAACAGGGCACCTAGTGCTATCGCGCAAGTTTTGCCGAGACGCTTTGAAATTAGTAAAGCAAAAGTTGAGGCCGTGGCAATGTGCATCAGAAAACCAGCAAAGAGATATACCCAATAATTTGCAAGGCCGACTGCTCGAAGCAGAAAGAGAAACACCGCTGCCGGAAAAATAGATAGATGACTGTTATGGGGTTGTAGAAACGTGTCAAGTGATAATTGCCAGCGATTAAGGACGAAATTCCACTCGTCGTATTGAAAAGTGCGTTCGCCAGAGATAGAAGCGAATCGGGCGATAGCCAAAATGCACAAACCGACCCAAATCAGAACAGAGATGTCGCGTGTCTTGTTTAAAACTTTGAGGATCATGAAAGTTCTTTGGCCAGCAGGCTGACTGTTAGGCCAGGTTTTGAGTCTTGTTGACCGACTTCACTAAAGCCGATGCGATTGTGAAACCGAATTGAGCCGAGATTTGGTGGATTTAGATTCACTTCGCAAGTTAGTAACGGTGCGCAACGATCTTTGAGCATTCTCTGCTCGACCGCCGCATAAAGTTTGGCGCCGAGTGATTTATTGCGCATTTTTTCGCTAACAACAATGCGATCGAGATACACAAAATCAGAGTATTTCTTCGAGAACCACTGATAGTTGACGCTCGTATACGGCGCACCAGAGGCGAACGTGATACAAAAAGCATGCAGAGTTTCTGTGCCGATCGCAAACGAATAAAGCGAATGTTCAATCAAAAACTCAAGAGTCACACGATCGATTTCACCAACGGCTGGGGCATTGGCGTTGTTTAGTTCGAGCGCCGCATCAATATCTGACGTTAAAAACAGCCGCGGTTCGAGTTCACTTGATTGCATAGATATCTAATAGCCTGACACAATGAACACTTCACATTTTGTCCTTGGTAATTCAATGGTTGAACCGTGGCCTGAGTCGATGCAGACAGCCGTGTTTGGTCTCGGCTGTTTTTGGGGTGCCGAGCGCAAATTTTGGCAATTAGATGGCGTCTATACCTCTGCGGTCGGCTACAGCGGGGGCACCAAACTGAACCCGACATATCGCGAAGTTTGCAACGGTGACACGATGCATGCCGAAGTGGTGCTGGTGGTTTTTGACCCGGCGAAAATTTCTTATGAGAAGTTGCTGCAGGTCTTTTGGGAGTCACACGACCCAACACAAGGCATGCGTCAAGGCAACGACGTCGGCACCCAATATCGCAGCACGATTTATTTCACGAACTCCGGTCAGCAAACTGCCGCACTCTCCACCCGGGATATTTTTCAGCAACGTCTCACACAAGCACGCTTCGGCAAGATCACAACCGAGATCAAACAATCAGCCGAGTTTTATTACGCCGAGGAATATCACCAGCAGTATCTCGCCAAGAATCCGAGCGGTTATTGCGGCATCGGTGGCACGGGCGTAACTTGCCCGGTTGGTGTGGCTATTTAAGTTGCTTGAGCGAGTTGCTCGGTAGTTGGACGACGAAATAGCGTCAGCATCGCCAGACCTGAGAGCAGAATTACGCCACTCATTAATAGCCATGCCGAATGAAAGCCACCCGTTGGATCATCGGTTTTTGTTGTGGCAACGAGCATCGAACTAACTAGAGCAATACCAAGCGCCGCGCCCACCTGTCGGGCAGTGTTGTTGAGTGCCGAGCCCATTGCAAATCTCGGTTGCGGCAAAAATGCAGTTGCCGAACTAGAAATTGTCGAGATACAAAGACCTACACCGATACCGATGAAAACCATGGTCGGAAAGTAGAAATCCCAATAGTGAATTGCAGGTGAGATGAAATAGTTCATCCAACTAATACCAATAGACATCGTCAACGCACCTGCTGCAACAACTTTGCCATGCCCGAAGCGATTGGCGAGTTTGCCTGCCGGTGCAGCAACGATCGCTGCAGCCAACGGACCAGGTGAACCAGCAAGACCCGACAAAGAAGGGCTGTAGCCCCAGACAACCTGCAACCACTGTGTGTTGATAAAAATCATCGCAAAAAAACCCATTGAGAAAGCGAAACCACCAATTGCTGCGGCGGTGACGAAAGGCAGTTTAAACAAGCGTAAATCAAGCACTGGATGTGCAACTTTGTTGCAGCGCCAAATAAAGGCGCCAATTAATAAGAACGAAATTACGAAAATAACAAGCGACCGATTTGAAACCCATCCCCATTTGTCACTTTGTACGATCATCAAAGTGAGCAGACCAACTCCGAACACGGCAACTAGCGCGCCAAAATAATCAACAGTGCGCGGTGCGGTCTCGTCGCGCGATTCGCGTAATAATTTCGTGCCGATTGCAAATGCCAATAAACAAAACGGCACATTCACCAAAAATATCGAACTCCAACCAAAGTTGTCGACCATAACTCCACCGATTATCGGACCACTGGCTGCCGAAAGGCCGCCAACTGCACCCCAAACGCCAATAGCTGCTGAACGCTTTTCAACTGCAAACTCGGGCAACACGAGTGCCAATGATGACGGTGTGAGGATTGCTCCGCCGATTGCCTGAATGATTCTCGCAATGACCATAAAGATCGCAGTCGGCGAAATAGCACAGAGAATCGAGCCGAGCATAAATATCATCAAGCCCGAGAGAAACGCCCGCTTTCGCCCAAACGCATCGGCGAGGCGACCTGCAGTTAACAAACCGGCGGCATACGCAATGTTGTACGCCGAGAAAATCCAGGTCAGAGTCCGACGGCTCTCGGGCCATTCGGCAACAAACGAACCGAACGCGACATTGACGATGCTGATGTCAAGCGAAACAAGCATGATTCCGACAGATGTGAGCGCCAGAACCTTGGCGCCCCTCGACCAATTTTTCAAAAAATTCTGCCTTCTATTTTTTCCAGAGATTTTTTCGGATTTCTTCGCCATCGGCGTCTAGCGCGCGACCTTCCCACCGTAGTTCGCCAGGTGTATCCGACAACGAGGCGAGCAAACCTTGCATCGGTGTAGCGCCGACAATTTTGATTGCCTGCCGTGCCGCAAAGTGTGGATCAACTGCGATATCGGCCATCGACAGCACCGGACCGATCGCTGCCTGCGCTTCGGTGAAAATTTTCAAAACAGACTCACTATCGCGACTCGCACAATATTTGGTCATCAGTTCGTGCAACACCGCGCGATTTTTAACGCGACTTGAGAAAGTCAGAAACCGTTCATCACCCGCAAACCCTAAAACTTCAACAACTCGGGCTGCAACGGTGTCCGAACTTGCTGAAACACCGACCCATTTTTTGTCGTTGCATTGATATACACCGCGTGGCACCGTATACGGCAACTGCGAACCAAGTCGGGGTTGCTCTTCGCCAGTCAAGACAAACAACGAAATCAATGGCCCCATGATCTGAAACATTGTTTCAAGCAAATTGACGTCGACGACTTGCCCGACTTTGCTGTGTAGGGCAACCATTGTCGCAAATGCCGCAACAACACCAGTGACTTCATCGGTTAAAGCAATCGGCGGCAACATTGGCGGACCATCAGGGTCTCCACTAATTGCAGCCAGTCCAGACATCGACTCGGCTATCGACGCAAAACCTGGCCGATCTTTATATGGGCCAGTTTGTCCGAAACCCGAAACGCGTGTGATCACAAGTTTCGAGTTGTGCTGCAGCAAAACTTCAGGTCCGACACCGAGTCGCTCGAGAGTGCCCGGTCGAAAATTTTCGACAAGAACATCGGCCTCATCAACTAGCTTTAAAAAAATCTCACGATCACTATCTAGTTTTAAGTCGAGCGCAATATTTCGTTTGTTGCGATTGACCAACTTCCACCATAAACCCGTGCCATCACGCGGATCTTTCCACGCCATGCCGCGCAGGCTGTCGCCAACGCCAGGTTTTTCAATTTTGATTACATCGGCCCCGAAGTCGGCGAAGTAGCGCGCACAATTCGGGCCCGCCAAAACCGTCGAGAGGTCGACGACCCGCAAATCGTGCAGCGGACCAGACATTTTTAGTTTTGTCGGCTGCGACGCGCCAGAACTGAATCAGTCCATGATCGGCCGCTAAATCTCCATGAAGTCTGCACTGTTGTCGACGTGTTTGGTTGCGGCTTTGGCCACAACATTTCGAGCGCAGTTGCGATCGCTACCGCTTCATCGGCAGACGGCGTTGGCGAAACTGTATTCTCAATCGTCACAACGGCATATTTCCGTGTTTGCGTCGCGGCAACTCTTCACGCTTTGATTGCAACATTTTTAGACCAGCAATAAGTTTCGTGCGAGTTTCTGCTGGGTCAATGACATCATCGACATATCCGCGCTCGGCAGCCGCATATGGGTTTGCATATTTTTCGGCGTATTCAGCCACAAGTTCTTTGCGTCGTTCAGCGGGGTTGGCGGCTTGTTGCAATTCGCGCCGATAAACAATTTCAACCGCACCTTGGGGGCCCATCACCGCAAGTTCGGCCGTCGGCCACGCGTATGCCAGGTCTGCACCGATTGATTTTGAATTCATCACGACATACGCACCGCCATAGGCCTTGCGTGTGATCACTTGAATTCGCGGCACGGTTGCTTCGCAATATGCGTAAAGCAATTTTGCGCCGTGGCGAATAATGCCACCGTATTCTTGATCGACGCCTGGCAAGAAACCAGGCACATCCACGAAAGTTATCAACGGGATGTTAAACGCGTCGCATGTGCGCACGAAGCGCGCGGCTTTCTCACTTGACTCGATGTCGAGCACGCCAGCCAAAACCATCGGCTGGTTGCCGACGATGCCAACCGTTTTTCCGTCGAGCCGTGAAAAACCACAGACGATGCTTTTTGCCCAATGCGGGAAATATTCAAAGAATTCGCCGTCATCCACGACTTCAGCAATTACTTTTTTCATGTCGTATGGCTGGTTTGCTGAGGGTGGCAAAATCGTGCGCAACAAATCACATTGACGCATCGGGTCGTCGGTCGGCGCAACCGATGGTGCGTCAGCCATATTATTTTGCGGCAAAAAACTCAACAGGTAGCGCACATCTTCGAGACATGCCTTTTCGTCTGGCGAGACAAAAGTCGCCACACCACTCTTTGATGCGTGGCTCATCGCGCCACCAAGTTCTTCGAGTGTCACATCTTCGCCGGTAACCGTCTTCACGACATCTGGACCAGTAATGAACATGTGGCTGGTTTCGCGCACCATGAAAATAAAGTCGGTCATTGCGGGCGAATAAACGGCGCCACCTGCACACGGGCCAAGCACGACACTGATTTGTGGAATCACACCCGACGACTGCACATTGCGATGAAAAATGCCACCGTAACTCGCCAAAGAAACAACGCCTTCTTGAATTCGCGCGCCAGCACCATCATTGAGACCGATCAACGGCGCGCCAACTTTCAGCGCGAGATCCATCAACTTATGTATTTTCTCGGCAAACACTTCGCCGAGCGCGCCGCCGAACACTGTGAAGTCTTGGCTGAAAACAAAAATCTTGCGACCGTCGATCGTGCCCCAGCCAGTGATCACACCGTCGGTATATGGGTGGTCTTCGAGACCAGCCGCGTGCGCGCGATGTCGGGCCAACAAATCAAGTTCGTGAAAACTTCCTTCGTCGAGTAGAGCGTCGATTCTTTCGCGCGCGAGTAATTTACCTTTTTCATGTTGGCGCTCAATCGACCGTGGCGACCCAGCCGCGAAAGCTGTTGCTTTGCGAGCCTTGAGGTCGGCGAGTTTTTCATCCATTGAATTGCTATTCACAGAACTCACGATACTTGCCGAGAGCCTGACGACTCAGTTGGCTGTTTAACCGCCAATAGTTGTAGCGGTTGGCAGTGTGGTTGCAGTTTGCGCATCGGGTGCTTGTGTCACGGCGAGCGTCGTCGCCAAAGGTGTCAAATCGCCGGTAGTTGTGGTGCCAGAAACTTCTATATTCCAAATGCCTGGAGCGTTGAGGATGAACGACCCATCGCCCGCAACAATCGCCGCGCCCTGGCGTGTCAACGGAACATTGATTTGAATTCCCGAATAGCCGATCGCTTGGGGCACCATCTTGACTGCAAAATTATTTATACGCTGCGGCTGAATGAGTTCGATGCGCATTGCGTTGGTGCCGGTCACGCCTGGCGTCAATGAAATGACGACATGAAAACGATTATTCTTTAATTCTTCGCGGAAAGAATAGATCGCCGAAGTCGTGCGTATTTCGGCTTTGGCCTTCGGGGGTGTCGTCGCGGCCAGCCACGAAGTGAACATCAACGCGATCAGCGCAAAGACCAGTTCAACCGAGACGGCGCGGCGCAATCGCCAAGCCATGCGACCAGTCAGGTTGTCGCCGTCGATCAATCGTTTGGCGGCAAATTGTTTCACCAGCAAAGTTAAGTAAACCATCACCGAGACGAAAATTACTTTGAACACACCAATGCGTCCGTGGCCACTTGTGAAAATCGAAGAGCCATCTAATAAATAGACAAGCAACATGCCCGTGAACGCAGTGACGCCAAATGCTAGGACTGCATGCTTGGTAAATGCCCGAACGGCACTGACCAAGTCAGAAGTGCCCGGGCCGATTAATACCACGCGTGAGAGCAACAGCAGACCACCTATCCAATACGCCATGGCGATCGCATGAATGATGCCAAGCACATAACTAAAAACTGCGACATCTTGCCCGAGGCGAGAAAGACCGAGCGTGCCGATCATTGAAATGATTATTGAGCCAGCAACAAATTGCGAAGCAGGGTCGTTGATGCGCTCTGGTTTCATCGCCACCCAACCACAAGCCAAAATTAGAACGAAACGCAAAATTAAAATTGCACCACTACCGGTGTTCAACGCACCAAACCAACCAAATGGGTTAATCGAAGCGATGAAGCCCTGCGACTCTGCACGCATTGTCGACAGCACGAGAATTAAAAACATGTTGACGACACACGCGAACCACGCAAGACGCATGTATCGCAAAGTGACACCGTAAGTTGTACCTTCGGGCCAGGCCGTCACGATCAGGGCGAGTCCACCGAAAAGTGCCGACATCAACAAATATTCGAGAACTCTGAGCAGACCGAGAATGCCACCTACGCGCGGCCCAGACTGTTGTTGTTCAATTGTTTCGCCGATGATTGTTGGCGTGCTTGGCGTGCCGTCTGCATCAGTCACACCGTCGGTTGCGCCAGCGATTGTCGTTTGAATTTCAACGGCGGAGGTAAAACTAAAAGATCCGAGACTCTTGTCGGGAAGCGCCCAACTCACGGTGCATAATCCTGACGGAGGAATTTGCGTCAGTGCCGCCGAGACAGTTTTATAGTCGGTGCCAAGTTGGGGAACACCCAGACCAACAAGCGTGCCGTTGCAGGCCAGCGATAGACCCATCGAGGTGACGACTTCGGGGTTGGCCAACGGATTTTGAAAAACTAATTGCAACTGGGTTGGCGGCACCGAAACCACTTGGTTCGGTGCGGGGTTCGATGAACTGAGCTGATTCTGGCCAGAAACTGAAGCATTCGCTGTATTGCCGAAAAACCCGATGATCATCCCCAAGCCAATTAGCCCGGCCAGAGCCGAGAATTTAGCGGGTTGCTTTGTTTTCAAAATTGCCATACTCGTATATAAAGAGTAGTTAATTATGGGGCGTAGTCGTGGTGAACCACCCCATAGGTAAACTCGCTACGAAATGGCAACCCAGTCTCTATATCGCCGGTATCGGCCCCGTCGCTTTGCTGAACTCAAAGGTCAAGACCATGTCGTGCGCGCTTTACGCAATGCAGTAATTAACAATCGCGAAGGTCAAGCATATTTATTTTCAGGACCAAGAGGCACGGGTAAAACTTCAACGGCGAGAATCTTGGCGAAAGTTCTCAATTGTGAAAAATTGAAAGATGGCGAGCCCTGCGGAAAGTGCAATTCGTGTTTGTCGATTGACGCTGGGTCAAGTTACGACGTGCTCGAACTTGATGCCGCGAGCAACAACGGTGTCGACAACATGCGAGATCTAATCGAGCGCGCAGCGCTTGGCAACCCCGGTCGACATCGCGTATTTATCTTGGACGAAGTGCATATGCTTTCAAAGCCTGCAGAAGCAGCGCTGCTTAAAACCCTTGAAGAACCGCCAGATCATGTGGTGTTTGTTTTGGCAACGACCGATCCGCAAAAAGTTAGCGAAACAATTCGCAGCCGTACCCAACATTTGCAGTTTCATCTTTTGCCGTTGCAAGAACTCAAAGAACATGTTCAATGGGTTGTTAGCGACGCCAAACTCGTCGTCAGCGAAGATGCGATCGATCGCGTCGTGCAACTCGGCGCAGGTTCGGTGCGCGACACATTGTCGGCGCTCGAACTTGTCGTGGCTTCGGGCGGCGATGTTGAAGAGCAAATTTCACTTGACGAAGTTATCGAAGCGTTTATCGATCATGATCCTGGTCGGGCGTTGGCTGCAGTCGGTGCGGCGGTGCAATTCGGCGCCGACCCGCGTGCATTAACCGAAGATATAGTGCGTTACTTGCGCGACGCATTTTTGTCGTTGATGGCGCCAGAACTCGTGCAATTGCCAAAAGAGCGTGCAGAAATCGTCGGAGATCAGGCACGGCGCATGGGTGCGACTGGCGTCGTGCGAGCAATCGAAGTTTTGGGGGATGTGCTGATCGAAATTCGTCACGCCCCCGACGCGCGACTGTTGCTCGAAGTCGCTGTTGTTAAATTGACACGCCAAAATCTGAGCGCAGATGTCGCTTCACTGATGGCGCGAATCGAGCGGCTCGAATCTGGCGTGACGGCAATTCGCGACTCGACTGGGCCGATATCTCGACCGTCGCTGGTCGACCCAACAACTGGTCGAACCAAACTTGGCGGGCGTGCCTCTGCCACGATGCCAAGTGTCGGTGAGACTGCCAGACCAGCACTAACTGAGATAAAACCCGAACCGCAACCTGAAACAAAACCTAAAGTCAGCGAACCAGTAAAACCAGCTGTTGCGCTTGGTGATACAGAGATCAAGGGTGTTTGGTCAGAAGTTGTCGCCGCACAAAAACCGATCGTGCGGGCGTTGTATAGCGCCGTCACGGTCAACGATTGCAAAGACGACGTGTTGACACTTGGTGCACCCAGTGAAATGCACATCACAAAATCAAAAGAACATCTACAAACTTTGATCGAGTCTTTGCATAAAATCGCCGGCAAAAAATTAGAGGTCAAATTTGTTGTCGCGGCGGCAAAGCGCGGCAAGTCGGCGTCAGGCGCGCCAGAGCAAGACGACTATGACGCGGTTGAAGATATATCTGAAACAACGAAGGCACCAACCGGCAAGGTTTCTACGCCGATTGACGAACTCGCCAAGGCGTTTCCTGGTTCAAAAATAATTGATGACAAGAAGTAGTTAGCGATGGCCTCGGCATATACCCAACCGATGCAAGCATTAATCGATGCATTGTCGCGGTTGCCAGGCATCGGCCCCAAATCTGCACAACGAATCGCGTTTCATTTGATCAAAAGCGAAGACCGTGACGTTGAAAACTTGTCTTCGTCAATTACAAAGGCAAAAGCAACCGTTAAGTTCTGCCAACGCTGCTCAAATTTTTCTGAGGCAGATTTATGTCAGTTCTGTAGCGATGATCGACGAGACGCAACGACAATCTGTGTCGTCGAAGAGTCACGCGATGTCGTGGCGATCGAAAAAACCCGAGAATTCAGTGGGCAATATCATGTCTTGCTCGGCACGATTAATCCGTTAGATGGTGTTGGCCCAGAACAGTTGAAAATTCGTGAACTATTGCAACGAATCGAACCGCAACAAGTCAAAGAAGTGATTTTGTGTCTGAACCCAAATACCGAAGGCGATGTCACTTCGATGTATTTGGCTCGCGTGCTGCGACCACTTGGCGTTAAGGTCACGCGAATCGCCAGTGGTCTGCCAGTTGGTGGCGACCTTGAATACGCCGACGAACTTACATTGGGTCGAGCACTCGAGGGGCGACGCGAAGTCGTCGGTTAATAACTAATTAGAAATTAACCGACGCGTAAAATCAGCGCGTCACCTTGGCCACCACCGCCACAAAGTGCGGCAGCACCAAGACCTCCGCCGCGACGGCGAAGTTCATAGAGCAAAGTAAGTGCCAAGCGATTGCCACTCATGCCAATTGGGTGGCCGAGTGCGATTGCGCCGCCATTGACATTGACATTTTCGTCGGTGATACCAAGATCGCGCATCGAAGCGACGCCAACCGCGGCGAATGCTTCATTGATTTCAAAAAGATCAACATCTGAAACCTTTTTACCAACTCGCTCGAGCGCTTTGATGATGCTGCGACTTGGTTGGTGCAACAAAGAGGCGTTGTCCGGGCCAGCAACCATGCCATATGAAACAAATTCTCCAAGTGGTTTGACACCACGCTTTTCAGCTGCGCGCTTTGACATCATCACAACGGCTGAGCCTGCGTCACTGATTTGGCTGGCGTTGCCGGCAGTCACCGTGCCTGTTTTGTCGAACGCCGGCTTCAATGACGCAAGTGACTCCATTGTTGTTGAGGCGCGAACACCTTCGTCGTTACTGACGACAACTGGTTCGCCTTTGCGTTGCGGAATCGTGATCGCAACAATTTCTTCGGCGAGTTTGCCGTTCGCAATTGCAGCCGCTGCGCGCTGATTGCTCTTCATCGCCAAGTCGTCTTGAGCATCGCGGCTGATTTCGCCGGCTGCGTAGCGCTCAGTGCCAAGACCCATGAGGCAAGAATCGAATGCACACCACAAACCGTCGCGTTGTATTGCGTCGAGTAATTGCACATCACCGAATCGGTATCCACTGCGTGCACCCATCGCCAGATACGGAGAATTAGTCATGCTCTCCATGCCACCGGCGACAACAATGTCGGCGTCACCATTGGCGATCATTTGATCGGCAAGATAAATCGAGTTGAGTCCAGACAGACAAACTTTGTTGATATTTACACTTGGCACATTCATTGGTATGCCGGCCTTTGCTGCGGCCTGTCGTGACGGCACCTGACCTTGGCCAGCCATCAAAACTTGCCCCATGATCACATGTTCGACTTCGTGCGGGGCGACACCTGCACGCTGCAATGCTTCGGCGATTGCAAAACCACCTAAGTCGGCGGCGCTAAACGATGCCAGTGCTCCGCTGAGTTTGCCGATTGGTGTTCGTGCCCCAGAGATGATGTATGAGCCGGCCATGAAGTCTCCTTAAAGTTGTGCTCAACAGTAGAGGCAAATAGGCGAGTTTTGCTAACTGAATGCGTGCTGGGTTTAAGTCTTTTGCCGATGGCTAGGTATCGTCAATGCATGCAAGAAATCCTCAAAGCCATCGTTGAGCAGGCACCGCCAGAGACTTTCGCCAATCTTGAAATCCCCAAGACTTATCGCGCGGCCCACATTTTGAAATCAGAAGAAGCAATGTTTGCGGGTGTTGCTTCGAAACAAAAAGATCCACGTAAGTCGATTCATATTGGTCAAGTTGCCACACCCGAACTTGCACCCGATGAATGTTTGGTCGCGGTTATGGCCAGCAGCATCAATTTCAACACCGTTTGGAGTGCGATCTTTGAGCCGATCAGTACTTTCGGTGCGCTCGCCCGACTCGGCAAAGAAAGTGCATGGGCAAAGCGCCACGATCTTGATTATCACGTGCTCGGCAGCGACGCTTCGGGTGTTGTCTTGCGCACGGGCACCGCGGTGCGATCTTGGAAACCCGGGGATCAGATCACGGTGCATTGCAATCATCTTGATGATCAAGATCCATCGGCGCACAACGATTCGATGATGGCGACGAATCAACGCATTTGGGGATACGAAACGAATTTTGGTGGCTTGGCAGATCTCGCAGTCGTCAAAGCAAATCAGTTGATGGCCAAACCAAAACACTTGTCATGGGAAGAAGCGGCCGTGAACGCGTTGTGCAATAGCACCAGTTATCGAATGTTGGTTTCAAAAAATGGTGCGGCGATGAAGCAGGGCGATGTCGTTTTGATTTGGGGTGCAACAGGTGGCATCGGCGCCTATGCCACTCAATATGTTTTGAACGGCGGCGGTATTCCCGTTGGTGTCGTTAGTTCGCCTGAGAAAGCGCAAATTTTGCGTGAGATGGGTTGTGAAGCGATTATTGATCGCAAAACTGCGAACTATAAATTCTGGAACGACGACAACACGCAAAACGAAAGTGAGTGGCGTCGACTTGGTAAAGATATTCGCGCTCTCGTCGGCGAAGATCCAGATATTGTCTTCGAACATCCTGGTCGTTCGACCTTTGGTGCATCTATATATGTAGTCAAGCGCGGCGGCACTGTCGTCAGTTGTGCTGCGACGAGTGGCTTCATGATGGAGTTCGACAATCGTCACTTCTGGATGCGACTAAAGCGCTTGATCGGTTCGCACTTCGCAAATTATCGCGAAGCATTCGAGGCAAATCGTCTGATCAGCAAAGGCATGATTCACCCAGTGATGTCGCAGGTTTTTTCGCTTGACCAAACAGGCGAGGCCGCGTATCAAGTGCACAACAATTTGCATGAAGGCAAACTCGGCGTGTTGTGTCTTGCGCCCGAAGAAGGCATGGGTATTACCGACCCTGAGCTGCGGGCCAAAATTGGTGAAGAGAAATTAACTATCTTCAGGCGAGCCAACTAGGGGCTTGTGTCGTGTCTTCAAACCCAGAAATGTTGTTGACTGAAATCGATCATGTGGCCATTGCGGTCAACGATCTTGAAGCCGCGATCGATTACTACAAGCGCGCTTTTGGCGCGACGGTAACTCATCGAGAAGTTGTCGAGCAAGACGGTGTTGAAGAGGCGCTACTTAAAGTTGCCGAAAGTTATGTTCAGTTGTTGACACCGACTCGACTAGATTCTCCAATTGCTAAGTCGCTCGAAAAGCGAGGTGAGGGGTTGCATCACATCGGTTATCGGGTTGCCGATTGTGCCAAAGCATTGCAGTCAATGATTGCTGCCGGTGCGATGCCGATCGATAAAGCACCGCGCAAGGGTTCGCGTGGTACGACAGTTGCATTCATTCACCCCAAAGGAAGTTTCGGCACTCTGATCGAGTTAGTGCAAGAGTAGAAGTCATTTTGAGCCGAGCGCTGACAATTTTGTTTGGCGCGATTATCGGTTTGAGTCTTGGGTTTGTCGCAAAATCTTTAATCACGAAAGTTGATTCTGCGGCACAACCTTCGGCGCGATTTTTGGTGACAACCAGTTGCATTATTGGCGCGATCGTCAGCGATTTAATATTTTTGCGATTTTCAGAAATAGAGTTGCGATTTTGTTTTGCGATTTTATGTTCGGGTTTGCTTGTGCAATCGCTGATTGATATCTACACGCATCGTCTTGTTCGACAAATTTCTCACATCATGGCAGGCAGTGGCGTTTTGCTTTTGGGTTTTAACGCGATCGACAATTCAAGTTCTAATTTGCTTGTCTCGGCCGCTGTCTGTGCAACTCTTGGTGTTGCGATCTCAGTCGTGTCAAACAAAATTTCTGGTGGTTCGCTTGGTGCGGGCGATGTTCGACTCATGGCTGTCCTTGGTTGGCATCTTGGCTTTCTCGATTACTCAGCGGCAATGTGGGCGTTGTTCGCTGCGTGCGTGTTTGCCAGCATTTTTGGTGTGGCGATGATCGTGTTGCGTGGCGGGTCGTGGCAACGGCGCATCGCATTTGGTCCATTTCTGACACTCGGCACGCTCACGGCGATTTTTGTCAACGAAGTGTCGTCATACACGTTCATGACATAACTTAGGACAATGCAAGTACATCTGGTCGACGGTACTTATGAGATGTATCGACAACATTATGGTTCGGCAATTCGTGATCGTGAGCCGCCGCCATTTGCGGGCACGATTGGCGTGTTGTCGAGCACAATTCAGTTGCTTTCGGAGGGCGCGACACACATCGGTGTAGCCACCGATCATGTGATTGAAAGTTTCCGCAACGATTTGTATGACGGATATAAAACCAGTGAGGGCATGGAGCCCGTTCTGCTTGAACAGATTCCGATTATTGAAAGTGCGTTACGTGCGATGGGCATAACTGTTTGGGCCATGGAAAAGTACGAGGCCGATGACGCACTCGCATCTGCCGTGGTGGTTGCCTGCGAAGATCGTCGCGTTCATCAGGTGCGAATTTTGACGCCAGATAAAGACTTGGGTCAATGCGTCAGCGGTCGCCGTGTTGTTCAGGTTGATCGGCGCAATAATTTGGTGCTCGACGAAAATGAAATTCGCAAAAAGTTTGGTGTTGGCCCAGAGTCGATTGCTGATTATTTGGCGCTTGTCGGTGACACCGCTGACGGGTTTCCTGGCTTGGCTGGTTGGGGGGCCAAGAGCGCTTCAACTGTGTTGGCAAAATATCTTTTGCTTGACGAAATTCCTGATGATCACGAACAATGGAAACTTGATGGTTTAACAACTTTGCGTGGCGCCGAGAAACTCGCACGAACTCTGCGTGAAAACCGAAAACTAGGCGAACTTTTTCGCACGATTGCCACGCTCGTGCAAGATGTACCAGTCGGCACTGTTGACAGTTGGAAGTGGCAAGGTGCGACGCCTGAATTCGCCGGACTACTCAAAGAGTTCGGTGCAATTCACCTACTTGATCGGCTTGAAAAACTTAAACCCCTTGCGCAATAATTCGACAATTGCCAGCGGTAATGCCCACAAATTTGTGATCGTCAATCCAACCGCACGCACAACATTGCCGGCCCGCAATGATCGCCACGCATACAGCAAGCCATACAGACCAATCGTGCGCTGACCGCGCAATCTGTCAATCACCCTCAACCCCTCAAGCCCCTGCGCCTGTTTGTACAACTCGTAACCTTCACCCGCAAGATTCAAGCCACTAGACGCGGTCGACGTCAGCGAAGTATTGACTCGACGGATATCAGAAAGATTTTGATCAAGAATTTGCAACCGCCCAATTTGAGCAAGTTTGAGCCAGAGTGCAAAATCTTGTGAATAAAGATATTTCTGGTCATAGCCCCCTACGTATTGAGCACTCGAAAGTCGAAACATTGTTGATGAATTAACGATTGGGTTATCAAATGCGAGCCGGCGGATTATTTCTGAATGTGCAATCGGTGTCTTCACTTCGTTGATCAGGGTTCCAGAGGCGTCGATGTTGCGATACCAACTTGCGACCAGAACAAGTTCAGAGTTTTGGTCGAGGCAGTCAACTTGTTGCCGAAAGCGATCTGCAGTCGAAGTGTCGTCGGCGTCAAGAATTGCAACGTATTGCCCGCGAACATTGTTTAACGCAATATTTAGTGCGGCCGTGCGTCCGTGATTTTTGTCAAGTGAAACAATTCGAATGCGAGGGTCAGCAAGCTTTCGCACAATCGACATCGAGTCATCGGTCGAACAGTTATCAACTAGGACGAGTTCGAAATCTACGAAGGTTTGGGCGAGAACGCTGCGCACGCTTTCTTCGATCGTTGATGCCGCGTTGTAGCAAGTCATCAAGACCGAAACTTTTGGTGTCGCTGATTGTTCGTTTGTCAAATTTTTATCCCGAATCAAAAGTTTTGCATATCGTTTCCGCCGACTGAAGTGACGGCCAGGCGATCTGCGGCACTCAAATGGCTCCGATGAAGGCTGCTGCCTTCCGGCTCTGACCTGATTCTCGGGCACTCGTTGCACAGGACCCGACCGC
>JAQCDG010000114.1 GCA_027731085.1 Actinomycetota bacterium
AAAACAGTTCTGCAACAAAAACTCTCGGGTAAGTGGGACTGGATGAAGCGATTTATCTGATGGGTATGCAAAGTATCTCTGTTTCGGTGATTATTCCGGTGTTTAACAATGCCGCGACTATTTCGCGTGCACTTGATTCGGTTTTTGATCAATCCGCTCAACCTAACGAGATATTCATCGTTGATGACGCCAGCACCGACAACAGTTGCGCTGTGATTGAAAAATATATTCAAGATAAACCAAACGCAAAGTTGTTGCGATCAACCACCAACTATGGTCCATCTGCCGCACGAAACACCGGCTGGGCCGCCGCATCGAGCGATTACATTGCTTTTCTAGATGCCGACGACGCTTGGCACAGCAAAAAACTCGAGACACAATTCATATTTATGCAAGACAACCCAGAGTTTGTGATTTCTGGCCATCAATATCAAGTTATGACCAAGACTGGACCGACCGAACCGACCGAAAATATCTTGTCTGATGAGTTCGAAGTGTCAGTTTTTAATTTCCGGGATTTTTTAATAAGAAACAGATTTAGCACTCCGACGGTGATGCTGCGCAAGTCAGTTGCCGAGCGATTCGATCAAGGGCAGAGATTCTCGGAAGATTATCGACTTTGGCTTCTAATAATTGCCGCGCATGATCACGGTGCATTAATTAAATTGCCAATGACCTACCTATATAAACCGGCATACGGCGCAGGCGGAATCAGTGGCAGAATGTTTGCGATGTATCGAGGAGAACTCGCAAACGCAAGTGCGCTCAGGAAGCAAGAAATCATCTCGTTGACTACCGAATTGATCTGGCGTGCTTGGTTGACAATTAAGTTTGCAATTCGATTGACGCACCGATCGCCGCGAAACGAGATCAATTAGCCATGATCCTCTATTTTGTGCAATCAATACTTTTGGGCGGAGTGCTGGCATTGATCGCCAAGCAGTCGCGAGGTTTCAATACATATCAGCTATTGCTTGCAGCCGTTTGGACTGCGGCGGTAATTGTTATCCGGTTCAAATACGGCGTTGACCAAGTTACTTTTTATTCAAACGATCAAGAGACTCAAGTTTTTCTGGTAAATAGGTTCATTAAATATGGTCTCAGTTTTTCACCTAATATCGCGATCAGTGACCGCTATTTGGTTGTGATACCAGTGCGAATGCTCAATCTTTTCGGAATTGACCCATTGCTGGCTTTTAAATTCTTGCAGGCAATTAGCCTCAGTTTTATCTACAAACTTTGCAGCGATTTCTTGACGCGTGAGGGCATCACTGTGAAATTATGGCACGCCATATTTTTCGCTGGACCGCTATTTATATTTCTCTCAACAATCGGTTTACGAGACCTCGAAATCGCGCTTTTCGCAACGTACTTTTTTATCGGTCGGTCAACTTCACTCAAACTCTTTTCACTTTTAGCAACGGGGCTACTGCGACCGCACTTGGCACTGGCTTTAATCTTTGGCTGGATCATCGCGAATTATCTTCAGAAATTTCAACCAAAACGAATCTACTTAGTGATTATCGGGCTGGTAGTTGGTGCATTTGCCGTTGGCGGATATGGATATTCGGCTGGCAGTTTCTTGAAATATCGCACCGGCCTGCTGACGCCTCGGGTGTTTGAACAAGTCGTTTGGTGGCGGTTTTTTTCAAACCTAGTTGGATTACAGTTTCTCACTTTTACTGATCTCGTTGTGAAAATGTCTACCAGCCAGCTGATCGCCTTACGCCTTTTCTTTGTTGACATATTTGCAATTCCGTTACTGTTCGTTTTCACATTGTTCGCAACTTCATCAAAACTTTCTGTGATGCGCATTCAAGTTTTCGTGTCATTTGCTTTCTTTCTCGGACTAGTTGCGCAAACAAACTTCAACAGTTCGCGACAAAATTTGCCGTTTCTATCGGCGATGGGAGTGCTCGGGTTGGCGGGTGTACTCAAATCGAGAAATACAAAAAACAAAGTGCGACTGCCAACTGACCAGGGTGTCGAATCAAATTCATGAAGGTAGCGCCAAAACATCTGGTCTATGTAATTACTGAAGATTGGTTTTTTGCATCACACTTTCTAGACCGAGCAAAGGCAGCCGTTAGTACTGGATACAAAGTCACGGTCGTAACTCGTTGCCGAGAAACTGCCCGAGATTTTTTACAATTTGGTTTATCAATTGAAAACATCGAGTTTTCTCGTCGCGGGTTGAACCCAATTGCTGAGTTCGCGACGATTTTGCGATTGCGCTCTATTCTAAAAAGAATCAAGCCCGATGTTGTGCACAACATCGCCTTGAAGCCGGTCGTGCTCGGTTCACTGGCGGCGCAGTTTGCAAATGTTCAAAATATTGTCAATGCACCAGTCGGCATGGGATATGTTTTCACCTCAGAAGAAAATCGAGCCCGCATTTTGCGCCCTCTTGTCAAGGCGTTGATTCGCTATTCGCTTGGCCGAAAAAATCGTCGGGTCATAATCGAGAACCATGATGACTTTAACAACTTGGTTTCAGGCAGTTTTGCAGGACGCGATTCAATTGCGCTGATCAAAGGTGCTGGTGTCGATACCGAAAAGTTCGCCCAAAAACCAGAGCCAAGTGACCCAGTCTGCGTGATTATGGTTTCAAGACTGTTGCGCGACAAAGGCATACGAGAATTTATTGACGCGGCGAAACTTGTCAAAGCACGCAATAACAGTGTCCGGTTTTTATTAGTTGGCGACATTGATGATGGCAACCCGACATCGTTAACCGCCGATCAACTTACTGAATTGAGAAACTCACGCGATGTCACTTGGCTCGGGGCGCGAACCGACATTGCAGAACTACTCGGCGCAAGCCACATTGCATGTCTGCCTTCATATCGAGAAGGGCTGCCAAAATCATTGATCGAAGCTGCGTCGGCTGGGCGACCGATAGTCACCACCGATGTGCCTGGATGTCGCGAAGTAGTCACCAATTTGGTTAACGGTCTGCTGGTAGAACCGCGCAACTCTAAAGATCTTGCAGCGGCTATTGAAAAACTCGTCGGCGACCCAGAATTGCGCCGATCAATGGGTGTCGAGAATCGACGCAAAGCAGAGACAGAGTTTTCTAACGAAATTATTATTCGCCAGACCAATAGCGTTTACGATTCGTTCTACAGATCATGAAAATTTTGGTTACTGGTGCGACTGGTTTTATCGGCTCTCACCTTGTGCCATTTCTCAAAACTCGCCATGAAGTCGAAACTCTTAACGCACGGACAGTGAGCGCGACAAGTACCGAATGGCACGCTCAAGTTGACCGCTGCGATGTGTTGGTTCACCTTGCGGGTCGTGCCCATGTTTCTTCGAAAATGTCAGATTCTGAGATTTATAAATCAATTAACACCGACTTGACTGAAATGCTTGCGCAACGGCTGGCCTTGAATAGTAAGCACATAATTTTTGTCAGCACCTCGGTTGTTTACGGACACCAAAGTGATGTTGACACACCGTTTTTAGTCGGCGACTCATTGCACCCAGGTTCGCCTTATGCCGCATCAAAAATTGCTGCTGAGGCGAGTCTGCAAACAATTAGTAAGCAACACCAACTCTCATACACAATCATTCGACCACCCCTTGTCTATGGCCCAAATGTAAAGGCCAACTTTTTGTCGATGATGCAGTGGGTTCATAGTGGTGTGCCTCTACCGCTCGGTAGCGCACGAAATTTGCGCAGTTTTGTTGGCATTAGAAATCTCATTGACTTAATTGAAAATTGTGTGACCAATGATGCAGCTAAAAACCAAATTTTCAATATTTCTGATGATCACGATGTTTCTACAACTGACTTGTTGAAAATGATCGCAACTTCGATGGATAAGCGAG
>JAQCDG010000015.1 GCA_027731085.1 Actinomycetota bacterium
TCGAACGGTGACTCGTTGCTGGCTTTTGGTAATTTTGATCAGCGCCAAGGCGGGCTGCTCGGGGTGGCCAAGAAGATTTCAACGAATTACAAGGCGAGTCGTACTGAAAGCAATATGTCAAGCGTCACATGGACAATCAGTGGTGCCGCTCAGTCGGCGATTAAGGTAAAAAACCTTTGTCTGGATAAAGATTTGACGTCATCGGTCAAGTTTGCAACAAGCGGATCAAACATCACGGCGACCTACACGGCCGATGCAGGCAGCATGGGCAATGGTTGTGTCTACGCGTTGATCGGCACCGAACAAGCCATTAAATAAAACGACGCTATGGCGCGACGGTTGTCGGCGTTGTAGTTTCGGTTGGCGGCACGGTAGTCGTGGTCGTCGTGGTTGGTGTTGTGGCGATGATGTGGCGGTCGTATAACTCGCGCGCAAGTCGTTGGTGCAGTTTGGCGCGAGCCTGATAACCCTTGGGGGTGAGGTGCACTTTGTCCCAGGCCATCCACTTTGGGCGTTTGGCAATTTTTGAATACCAATCTTCGATAACCAGATTCGGATATTCGGGCGCGATTCGCACGAGTACTCGGTTGAACAGCACACTGCGTTTGGCGATCGCCGGAGTATCGCGACGATTAACCGTCAACCACGTGATGGGTATGTTGCCGATGGTTGTCAGCAGATCGCGAATGACTGTCTCGTAGACGGCTTTTTTGGTTTCGATCGCGACGTCGTTGCTGCCGAGCGCAACTATCACGGCATCGGCCTTGAGTCCACCGTTGCTGAGTTTTTTGAAAGTTTTGACTCCCGAATATTTTGTGGATGCATTGGGTGTCGGAAATGCGACTCGGCGTGAATATTGACCGTCGATCACGATGTTGGTCCATTGGGTGTCGGCGACGATCAACTTTTGCGACTTGGCGAAGTATTCGGTGCCCCAAGTGATGCTGTCGCCGAGAATTAATAGTGACGGTCCCGTGTTGGGCGTGAACGGAGTCGAGATGCCCGCACCGAGAATGACCAATAGCGCTGCTGCGCCAACGGCGAGGCGACGAAGATTGGAGAGTTTATTGATCATGCGAAAAATCTAAATTTGAAACTAGGTTCCCCACACGCGAAACACGACCGAAGATTTTTCGAGTTCTAGTACTTCGTGCTGGCGCAATATGCAGGCCTGACCCTGCTGCAACGCACCCGAGTGACCCTGCACGCATAAATATAGTTCTACCTCGTGATCGGCCTTAATAGTCATAGCGCTATTTACATCGATTTTTTGCACGCTAAACGGCGAGTTTTTGATCTCGTAATCAACTGCGTTGCTCGAAGATTTACGCTGTGTTACTTGAGCTGGCAAATGTGAATTAATCACTGCCGTGGCCAAGAATTCTTGAAGGTCGACGTGTTTTGTAGTGAATGCTGCGCGCATGACATTGTCGCTGCTCGACATGACTTCGACGGCCAGACCACTCAAATATGAATGCACATTGCCGGGCTCTAAGAACATCGCTTCGCCAGATTTGAGCGTGATGTGGTTCATCAACAGCGCGACGTAAA
Organism: Actinomycetota bacterium; assembly: GCA_027731085.1. Taxonomy (GTDB): domain Bacteria; phylum Actinomycetota; class Acidimicrobiia; order Acidimicrobiales; family Ilumatobacteraceae; genus BACL27. Next base: position 1,552 of record JAQCDG010000015.1, read on the forward strand.
CGCCACCCGTGTCGGCATAAAGTTCGCCGACGACGCGCAAATAGTTGGGCAGGTTGACCGGTGTTTTATGGTTTTTCTCTTCAAGCGCCCAGTGCACTGTTTTCGTCAGACCAGTCAGTTTCAAACGTCGAGCCAGTTCGAGCCAGCCGTTTTGTTCAGCGAGCGCCAACGACTTTTCAATTGGTGCAAAGCCACACAACATTTCAAAGTCGCTGAGCGCACAGAGCAACTCTGGCTTTGAGTTGCCGTCACGATAGACACGATTGAACGCTGCACGATCGATGCCGAGATTGTTTTCGCGGGCGAAACCTGCCGAGGCCTGAGCAATAGTCGGATGCGTCTGAATCGAAAGTGGTTTGGCCACCGCAATGAGTTTGACCAAGAACGAAAGTTCGCCAACAATTTCTTCGAGTTCTTTGATGCCGTTGCCGGTCTTGACGGTGGCTTGACCATCGGGATGTGTGCCGAACCAAAGTTCTGCCCACGGTTTGGCGTCGCGTGGTTGACCCGTAAAATCTGGCAGGGCGGTGATATCACCCCAGTCATAATTTTTTATCGCGGGCGAAAGCAAGGTTGTCATTAACTTTTTGGCTCTTAAGTTGACGGCATTTTGGTGACGAACTCGGCGGCATCGGCGAGAGCAACTTCGCTTACTGAGCCGTTGCGACGATTGCGAACTTCGACAACGCCAGTAGCGACACCACGACCCGCGATAACGATGCGTGGCGTGCCGATGAGTTCGGCATCTTTAAAACGCACACCAGGTGAAACGCCTTTGCGGTCGTCGAGAATGACCGTCATTTGTTTGGCGCTTAGTTCGCCAGCAAGTTTTTCGCCGGCACCTGCAGTTTCGTCACCGGGTTTGCCGGCGATCACGATATGCACATCTGCGGGCGAGACGGCAGACGGCCATTTGAGACCGAGTTCGTCGTGGTTTGCTTCGGCGATTGCTGCAACGGCTCGTGACACACCAATGCCATATGAACCCATCGTGACGGTTTGCGTCTTGCCGTTTTGATCGAGAACGGTTAGTCCGAGTGATTCTGCATATTTACGACCTAGTTGAAACACATGACCGATTTCGATGCCACGCCGAATGAGAAGATGCGAGCCGCACTTCGGGCACGGGTCGCCGTCGCGCACATCGGCAGCGTCGACAACGCTGTCGCACGAAAAATCTCGGCCGTATACGAGACCGGCAACGTGACGACCTGGCGCGTTTGCGCCGGTGATCCACGTACTACCGATGGCAATGCTGCGGTCAAGCAAAAATCGAATAGCGCTGGCGGTTTTTTCGCCGAGAGATTGCGGCCCGATGTAACCCTTGACGAGATTTTTGTTCTTGGCGAAATCTTCGTCGGTGAAATCGATAATTTCTGCTGGTGCAACCTGTGCTTCGAGGCGCTTTAAGTCGACATCGCGATCACCGGGCACGCCAACCGCGAGCGGCTCGATGCGACCGTCTGGGTGACGCAAGTTGACGATCACATTTTTGAGCGTGTCGCCAGCGTGCCACGCACGATCGCTACGTTTTAGATCAGATCGCGAGTTGAACAAGTCGACCAATGTGGCGATTGTCGGTGTGGCTGGTGTGTCATGCACAACCGCAGCCGCAAAACCAGCGAAGTCGATTTTCGCTGGTTCACCGACACGCACCGCTTCGGTGTTGGCTGCGTAGTCGCACTTGGTGCAACTGACAAAAGTATCTTCGCCCGACTCGCACGGAAACAAAAATTCTTCAGAGGCCGAGCCGCCCATCGCGCCCGACATCGCCGAAACGACGTGATAGGGCAAACCCAGGCGATCGAAGGTACGCAAATATGCGGCACGGTGTGCGTCGTAACTGCGTTGCAAACCATCTTGATCGATGTCGAAACTGTATGAGTCTTTCATCAAGAATTCGCGACCGCGCAACAAACCTGCGCGTGGGCGAGCCTCGTCGCGAAACTTGGTTTGAATTTGATATAGCCAGAGCGGCAAATCTTTGTAACTGCTGTAGAGATCTTTGACTAACAGCGTGAACATTTCTTCGTGTGTCGGACCGAGCAGATAATCGACACCGCGACGATCTTGCAAGCGAAACAAGTTGGGTCCGTAGTCTGTCCAGCGACCAGAAATTTCATAAGGCTCGCGAGGCAACATTGCCGGAAAGTGCACTTCTTGCGCGCCGATTGCATCCATTTCTTGGCGAATTATCGTTTCGACTCGGTTTAGCGTGCGCAAACCAAGTGGCAACCATGTATAGCCGCCTGGTGCGGCGCGACGAATGTATCCAGCACGAACTAAAAGCCGATGACTTGGCACTTCGGCATCGACAGGATCATCGCGTAATGTCCGCAAAAACATTGTTGACATACGCAAAATCACAGGGCCTCACCTTGAAGCGCATGGAATAACGCCTCACGAAAACTTTACTAAAACCCCTATACTTGAGATGACCTTTAAAGTTCTACGAACCGAAGGCGTGGGTTTAGGCCCACGCCTTTTGTTCTCTATCGGGTGTTGTTTTGGTTCGCCAAAACGGCTATTTGATGGTGATTTGGTAGCTATTTAGTCGTGATATTACGAGAAAGGAGAGATATCTAATGACGCAGAATACAACCGAGAGTGCAGTGCTTGTGCGCATCAGCGAAATCGTCACGCCAATCGTTAGCGATCTCGGCCTTGATCTCTATGACCTCGAATTTGTCAGCGGCATCGTGCGAATTGTTGTCGACACGAAGCCCGGTTTGATTGGCGAAAATGGTAAGCCCGCTGGCGTCGATCTTGAGCAGATCGGATTATTGACGCGGTTGGTTTCACGCGAATTCGACCACACCGAACCCGTGCCTGGTCGATACACACTCGAAGTTACTAGTCCGGGTCTTGAGCGCAACTTGCGATTGCCGAGACACTTCGAGCGCGAAGTTAACAAAGTTGTTAGCGTGCGATTGACTGCAGCGCTAGAGGCGACTGGTGAGCGACGAGTGCATGGTGTGCTCGTGGGTGCCGACGACACACAAATAGTCGTGCGCAAAGAAGACGGCGTCGAAGTTGCGATCAAACATGTGGCGATTGATCGCGCGAAAACAGTTTTTGAGTTAGCGACGACCTCGAAAGAAGATGCTCGTCATTCAAAGAAAAAGAATTCGAAACAAAAGTTTGAAAACACGACGGAGGCGAAAGCATCATGAGCAACATGGACATGTCAGAAGCGCTGCGCACGCTCGCAGCAGACCGTGGACTAACGATGGACGCACTGTTGCAGGTGCTCGTCGAAGCATTGGCGACTGCATACAAAAAGCGTCCTGGTGCGGCCGACGAGGTAATCGTTGGTGTCAATCCAGACAACATGGACATCACCTTCACGGCATACGACGTCAATGACGACGGCGACTGGATCAACGAGCGTGATGATACGCCGAAGAAAGACGAACTGGGTCGCATCGCTGCGGTGACATTCCGTCAAGTTATGAGCCAGCGAATTCGCGAAGTAGAGCGCGAGCGTAAGTTCGAAGAATATGCCAACCGCGAAGGCGACATTGTTTCGGGCACCGTGCAAAAGACAGACACTCGTTACACGCTGCTTGACTTGGGTCGAGTTGAAGCGTTGTTGCCACAAGCAGAGCAAGTGCTTGGCGAAACTCGCGAGCCGAATGCTCGCTTGAAGGCATACATCGTTGAAGTGCGTCGCACGCCGAAGGGCCCGCAAATTGTTGTCAGCCGTACGCACCCAGGTTTGATCATGCGCTTGTTTGAAATGGAAGTGCCTGAGATTGCAGACCGCATTGTTGAAATTAAATCGTGCGCGCGCGAACCGGGACAGCGAACAAAAATTGCCGTCTGGTCGAACGATAAAGCGATTGACCCTGTTGGCGCCTGTGTTGGTGCTCGCGGTGGACGAGTGCGAATGGTCGTCAACGAATTGCGCGGCGAGAAAGTCGACATTATTCCGTTTAGCGAAGACAAGCGCGACTTCATCGCCAAGGCGATGTCGCCAGCGAAAGTCAGCGAAGTTCGACTGAGCCCAGACGAGACGCAAGCCGACGTAATCGTGCCTGATTTTCAGTTGTCGTTGGCGATTGGCAAGATGGGCGTGAACGCAACGCTTGCCGCCCGTCTTACTGGCGTGCGCATCGACATTAAGAGCGAGTCAGAGGTTGCTGCTGAGGGCAATGCTGTTACGCGTCGACCTGCTGCGGTTGCAACACCTGACACGATGTACGCCGAAGGCGAATGGAAGACAAATGTCGAGACCGGTGCAATGGAATGGCATGCTGCCGACGGTTCGATTCTTAGTCAAGAACAAGTTGCTGCTCAATCTGGCGGCGCCGCAGAAGATTCGAGAGGCTAAACACTTTGCCAAAAGCCAAACGCGTTCACGAGATCGCTAAAGAACTCGGAATGACAAACGCCGAGGTCATTGACCTCAGCGGCAAACTTGGCATTGGTGTAAAGGGCCCCTCGTCGACGGTGATTGATGCCCAGGCAGATCGCATTCGTGCGCGTGCCGAGCGCGAAGGTCTGATGCGCGATGTGCAGCCAGAAGAAGTTTCTCACAAGCCGGATAAAAAAACTGCGGCGAAAAAAGTTGCAGGCGCAAAGAAAGTTGCTGGCGCAAAGAAAGTTGCTGGCGCAAAGAAAGTAGCTGGCGCAAAGAAAGTAGCGGCGAAAAAAATCGGCGCTGACGACGATGTTGAAGTTATAGAGGCAGGGGAAGTTGCGACTCCGACTGTTGAAACGCCCTCAATGTCTGCGACGCAAGAACAAAAAACTGAGCAAGTGGCGCCGCGCGAGACTGATGGCGGTGCGGGCCGCGTAGTTTCATCCGCTCAGCCAAATAGACCGGGCATTGTTACGAATGTTGCACCAGCCGTGCGACCTGCACCTACGCGACCGATTCAACCGCTGCAACCACAACCAGTTCGACCTGCTGCGCAAGCGCCTGCGGCAAGCACGCCGACGCAACAACCAACACGACCGACACAACAACCATTGCGACCAGCGACGCCAGGTGCACGGCCGATTCCGCCACCGCCGGGTTCATCGCGACCGATACCGCCACCGCCAGTTGCGCGTCGACCAGAAGGTGGTGTGACGCGACCGCCGTTTAATCGTGGGCCGCAACGCACTGGCACAACATCGACGAATGCACGCACGGGTCGAATTCCGGCGTCGCAACTTGGTCGTGGTCCGGCTGGTTCGGGTGGTCGCACAACGCCAGATCGCGGTGCGCCGGGTCGAGGCCCAGGTGCGGGTCGTCCGGGTGCGCCGACTGGTGGTCGTGGTACGGCGCTAGGTCGCAGCAGTCCGTCAGGGCCGGGAGGTCGCCCTGGTGGTGGTCGTGGACCAGGTGGCGGTCAGCGTCGTGGTCCGCGCAAAAAAACTCGAGGTGAGCGTCGTCGTGAATTTGACGAGCAGTTACCGCAAGCGCCGACTAGTTATACAGCTAGTGCAACACCGCCGCCAGAAGGCATTGTTGTAATTGAACGCGGTTGCTCGTCGCAAGAATTCGCACCGAAATTAAATCGCACGCCAGCCGATGTTGTTCGCTTTTTGCTCGAGCACGGCGAGATGGTGACAGCGACGATGACACTTGTGGACGAACAAATGGAGTTGTTTGCGCTTGAAATTGGTGCCGAGATTTTGCTCGTTGACCCAGGTCAGCAAGAAGAGCTCGAGTTGCAAGCGATGTTTGACGACTCTGATGACGATACGCCAGAGTTGCAAGAAGTGCGACCGCCGATTATTACGATCATGGGTCACGTTGACCACGGCAAGACGACGCTGCTCGACAAGATTCGCAACGCAAATGTTGTTTCGGGTGAAGCAGGTGGCATTACTCAGCACATCGGTGCATATCAAATCGAACGCGGTGGCAAGAAAATAACTTTCATTGACACACCGGGTCACGCGGCATTTACCAAGATGCGTGCGCGTGGTGCGGGCGTTACCGACATCGTGGTGCTTGTTGTGGCGGCTGACGACGGCGTGATGCCACAAACTGTTGAAGCGATCAACCATGCTCGCGTCGCTGATGTGCCGATCGTTGTCGCACTAAACAAGATCGACAAACAAAATGCCGATGTACAGCGCGTGTTGGCAGGTTTGGCAGAGCAGCAGTTGACGCCAGAAGCATGGGGTGGCGACACGATTGTGGTCGAGATGTCGGCACAGAGTGGTCTTGGCATCGACGACTTGCTCGAGCAGTTAAACGTTGTCGCTGAACTTGAAGAACTCAAGGCAAACCCGACTGGTCGCGCAAAGGGCGTTGTACTTGAAGCGCAACTTGATGTCGGTCGCGGGCCGGTCGCGACAATTTTGGTCGATAAGGGCACGCTCAAAGTTGGTGACCCAATTGTTGCCGGTGCAGCGTGGGGCAAAGTGCGAGCTCTGATGAACGATCGTGGCGAGCAAGTTAAAGAAGTGGGGCCTTCGGCGCCGGTGCAAGTTTTGGGTTTGTCGGCTGTGCCTGGTGCAGGCGAAGAATTTAGATCGGCACCTGACGAGCGCACGGCTCGAACTGTTGCCGGCGCGCGCGAACAACGATTTAGGGCCATGAACCAACGCGGTGATGCACGAGTGCAACGCGGCGTGAAGCTCGAAGATATTTTCACTCAGATTCAGGCGGGCGAAATTGCGACGCTGAACGTGATTGTCAAGGCCGATGTGCATGGTTCGCTCGAAGCAGTAACCGAAAGTTTGCGCAAACTTGAGCGTGACGACGTGCGTGCAGCGTTTGTGCATCGTGGTGTCGGCACGATCACCGAAAACGACATTTCGTTGGCTGCTGCGACCAATGCGACATTGATCGGTTTCAATGTGCGACCAGATCGCAAGATTCGCGAACTTGCCGAAAAAGAAAATGTCGAGATTCGCACCTACGAAATTATTTACAAACTGCTCGAAGATATCGAGAAGGCGATGAAGGGTATGCTCGCCCCAGAGTTCGTCGAAGTTGTCACGGGCGAAGCCGAAGTGCGCGAGATCTTCAAAGCGCCAAAGGTTGGTGCGGTTGCGGGTTGCTCGGTGGTTTCTGGTGTGATCACTCGTGGTTCGCGCGTGCGATTCTTGCGCGAAGGCACGATCATTTGGAAGGGCAATATCAACACGCTGCGCCGCTTCAAAGACGACGTCAAAGAAGTGCGCGAGGGTTTTGAATGTGGTCTCAGCCTCACGGACTTCCAAGATTTGAAGCCGGGCGATGTAATCGAGACCTACGACCTTAAAGAGGTTGAGCGCGTCTGAAGAACCTAATCTGTCTATATGGCAGATTTAGAATTTTTCTTTGATCCGGGTTGTCCGTGGGCGTGGGTCACTTCGCGTTGGGTGACAGAAGTCGGCAAGTTGCGCAATTATGCAGTTTCTTGGAAGTTCATTTCGTTGTCGATGATCAACACCGACAAGGGCTACAACCCGGGCGATGATTACCACAAGATGATGCATATTTTCGGACTCAAAGCGCTGCGTGTTGCGAGTGCCGCGCGGGCAAGTGCGGGCAACGATGCTGTCGCGAAGTTTTATACGGCAATCGGCACGACGATTCATGTTGAGAAGAATCGTGAAGGCATCGACACCGATGCGCACAAGTATTTGACAGATGTCTTGCGGCGTCACTCGTTGCCAACTGAATGGGCGAACTCGCTTGAAGATGAGACGCATACGGCTGTGATTCGCTACGAGACTGACCTCGCACTTTCGCGAACGGGCAAAAATGTCGGCACGCCAATTTTGACTTTTAAACCTGGTCAGCCAACCGAAGGAAGTTTCTTCGGACCCGTGATCTCGAAATCACCGCGTGGCGACGAGGCATTGAAACTTTGGGATGCTGTCGAGACGATTGCGACAACTTCTGGCGTCGCAGAATTGAAGCGGTCACTGCGTGCGCCACTAGATTTCAGTTAGAAAATTCGCCGAGATAGTTTGAAGAGAAACGGGGTTATGTGAAAGTTGTATATTCACCGGCACACTTGTTGCATAATCCAGAAGTCGAAATCGAGCGATCTTCGGCGCACTCGCCGTTCGAGCACACGGGGCGGGCCGAAAAGATTCGCGAGACTTTGGCCGCCGACAAGGCGTTCGACTTTGTTTCGCCAACCGAGTGGGGCACCGAGCCGATCACGAAGATTCACAACCCAGGTCTGTTGAAGTTTTTGTCGACGGCGTGGGCTGATTATCAGCGCGATGTCAAAGAAGTGCGAGAAGTCGTGCCAGATATATTCTTCAAGTCGAACTTGCGCGAGCATATGGTCGACCGTGTCGAGCCCCAGTCGATTAGCGGCAAATTGGGTTGGTGGTGCTTCGAGACGACGACGCCGTTGACGATGGGCACTTACGAGGCGGCGCGCGGCGCGGTTGATGTAGCGATGAGTGCGACGAAAATAGTTTTGGACGGCGCAAAAAATAGTTATGGCTTGTGCCGACCGCCAGGGCATCATGCGACGACAGATCTTTATGGCGGATATTGCTTTTTTAACAATGCAGCGATCGCAGCCCATCATGTGGCGAGCACGACTGGCACCAAGGTGACGGTGCTTGATGTCGACTATCACCACGGCAATGGCACACAGCAAATTTTTTATGAGCGTGACGATGTGCAGTTTGTTTCGTTGCATGGCGACCCGGTGCGGGCGTATCCATATTTCACCGGTTATGAAGACGAAGTTGGTGCGGGCAAAGGTCGAGGTTCGACCCTGAATGTGCCGCTTGCGGCCCGCACCGATGATGACCAATATATGAAGGCGCTAGAGCGGGCGTGTGAGAGCATCAAGAAGTTTGGTCCGTCGATGGTGATTGTGTCGTTGGGTCTCGACACATTTATTACCGACCCGATCAGCGACTTGGCGTTGACGACACCTGGTTATGACCGATGTGGTGCGCTTGTTGGTGCGCTGGGCTTGCCAACAGTTGTGTTGCAAGAAGGCGGCTATGACGTCAACGCGTTGGGCGCGAATGTTCAGTCTTGGTTGCACGGCTTAGCCCGCGCGAATAATTAACGGTCGCGCAGGTATTTTTCGAACTCGGCGGCGATCTCGTCGCCACTCGGTATCGGCGCACCGAAGTTAATTTCTGTCGTGCCGTTGGCGATTTGCTCGTCAAATGTCTGTTCGAGTTGCGTCAGCATTTGAGAGTGATCATTGTTGCCGGCGATCAACTGATCGAGTCGGTCGCGCTGCGACTTTGCTTGTTCGCGCATCGACGAAACATCGAGCGAGATGCCACCTGTGTCGCAAAGTGCGGCAAGCAGCGCAGCCGAAGCAGCAGGGTAAGGCATCGAAGCGACATAGTGCGGCACGCGGGCCCACAAACCGAGCGCTTGAATCTTGCGCCCGTGCAACGAGTGTTCAATTGCGGCGGCCATGCCGGCAGGCACATCCACTGAACTTTTAAGATAAGGCAAACTTGCGACCAAATCTTTGTCGGGTGAAGTGCAAGAGACATAAACGGCGCGAGTGTGTGGTGTTGCAAACGGGTATGCACCGATACCGATCATGCGTCGCACGCCGAATTGCACGCTGATTTCGGCGACCGTTTCGGCGAAGAGGTTCCAGTGAGTGTCGGGCTCTGGGCCGGTGAGCAACAAAACATCTTTGTCGTTGACGTCGCGCCCGAGCGCGATCTCGGGTGTCGACCAAACGAGTTTTGTATTGACGCCATCGCGCAACTCCATGATCGGGCGACGGGCGCGAAAGTCGACGAATGTATCCATGTCAAAGTCGATGATTTTTACGGCACTGGCTTCTTTGGCGACAAGTTCGATTGCGGCGGCCGCGGCCGAACTTGTGTCGATCCAGCCGGTCATCATCACGACCAAGAGCGGATCTTTGATTTGCGGCAGAGTGCCAATAATTTTGTATGGCTTATTCATCGCGTGCTTTTAGTTTAGGCGCGAAAGTGCTTGCTCGGCACTGTTGGCGGCAGCCTCGGTCTGCAACTTAAACGGCTCAAGGTCGACGGCGTTTTTATCGCCGAGCGCACCACCGAGATAACGAGCGTAAACACCTTCGACAATGCAGGCGAGTTTCCAATATGCGAACGCGCGATAGAACTCGATATTTGTCACGTCACGACCAGTGGTTTTTGCGTAGCGAGCGATTAAGTCGTTGCGATTTAGAAAACCCTTGACGGCTGTGTATTGCGACATCCATGGCGAGGCTTCGTCGTCGGGGCCTGTCCAATAAACGGTGAGTAGACCCAGATCAGCGAGCGGATCACCGAGTGTGCAGATCTCCCAATCGAGCACCGCTTGAATTTCGCCGCTCGAACTGACGATGCAGTTGTCGAGTCGATAGTCGCCGTGCACGATTGTCGCCGGGCCCTGTTCAGGAATTCGTTTTGCTAGTTCATCGTGCACGCGATCGATGACCGAAAGTTCACGAGTTTTTTGGGCGTTCCATTGGCCGTACCATCGCTTGAGTTGACGAGCGATGTAACCCTCGTGTCGGCTGAAGTCTTGCAAACCGACTTTATTGACATCAACGGCATGAATCTTGGCCAATGTGTCGACGAGCGATTCGCTAGCCCGGGCGCGGGTCTGATCTGTTAGCACGCGCTCGGCGATGGGCACATCGCGCACGATGTGGCCGTCGACGAAATCCATTACATAGAAAGGTGCGCCGTTGATTTCGACGTTTGTGCATAAACCGCGAGTGCGCGGCACTGGTACGCCCGAGTTTTGTAGCGCAGAGATCATGCGATGCTCGCGACCCATGTCGTGTGCGCTGGCGAGGCCGTGACTTAGTGGTGGGCGACGCAGAACATAGTGATTTTGTTTGGCGTCGCGCACAGAAAATGTGAGATTCGAATGACCGCCAGCGATGAATTCAAATTTAAAAGGTGCAGTTGCGCCGTCGACATTTGTTTCGAGCCATGCTGAAACTTTTGCAGAGTCGATGCCACTGCTGACTGTGTCACTCATCACTAAGCAACCTACTTAATTTGCGTCGGTCATTGCCACTTGCGAGCGTGATTAGTTTGCGCAGAAATGTGGCAGTAATATGTCGGCATGGCAATTGATGTAACAGATGCAACCTTTCAAAAGGAAGTAATCGAAAAATCAATTGTCACGCCGGTGATCATCGACTTGTGGGCGCAATGGTGCGGACCGTGCAAAACATTGGGGCCGATTCTTGAGAAATTGACGGCAGCGACTCAAGGCAAAGTGATTTTGGTCAAGGTAGATGTTGATAGTTGCCCGCAGGTGGCGCAGGCGTTTCAGGTGCAGTCGATACCGGCTGTGTATGCGATGAAAGACGGCAAGATCGTCGACGGTTTTGTCGGCGCACAATCAGAGAATGTTGTCGAGCAATTCATAAAGAACTTATTGCCTGAGCAGGTCGTTGTTGATGTCAAGGCGCTTTTAGCAAAAGGTGACGAAGCAAGTTTGCGTCAGGCTTTGGTGGCTGAGCCGACAAACGAGAGCGTCGTGGTTGCACTTGCAGACTTGTTGATTGCACGAAAAGATTGCACGGCGGCACTCGAGTTGCTGAAGACCGTGCCCGAGACCGAGCGCGTGCGCACAGCGGTGGCTGCGGCGCGAGCGGCGTTTGTGCCACAAGATGACTATGACAAACAGTTGACTGATTTGTTGGTGCGTGTCAAAACTGATGAAGACGCCAAGCGCGAGTTTCTTGAATTGCTCGAGAAAATGGGACCAAACGACCCGCGCACCGCTGACTATCGCAAAAAACTGACTGCACGGCTGTTTTGATTTCTGCCTCTTGGTGAGGTTTGCGCCCACATAGGGCGATGAGTAATTTTCTGAACTCTGACCGAATCAAGTGGTTTGGTGTTTCGCGAATGATCGGCAGTGTTGTGAGCGTCGCGGTTGTTGGTGTTGCAGGTTGGTGGTTGGTGCGAGTGCCACCACCGCCACCTGAAGCGAGTTTGAGTTTTGCGAGCACGACCGTTGCCGCGAATTCGCCAGCCGCAAACGACGGTGGCGTGAATATTGGTGGCGCAACTGTTGCGACGCCACAGACAATCACCGTACATGTTGCTGGCGCTGTGAAGAATCCGGGTGTTTATCGACTGCGATATGGTTTGCGAGTTAACGATGCTGTCGTCGCCGCAGGTGGCGCAACAGCAGCGGCGAATCTCGATGTGATCAATTTGGCGACCGTATTAAACGAAGGTGAGCAGATTTATGTGCCCAAGCGTGGCGAGAAGCCGCACACAATAACGGGCCGACCGCAAGTCGGTGGTGGTGCGACTGGCGGCGCGGCGGGTGTAAACGGCGGCGCGTCGAACGGCGGCGCGCTGTCAACGATCAACATTAATTTGGCATCCGTTGTTGAACTCGAACAACTGCCAGGTGTTGGGCCGGCAACGGCAAAAGCGATTGTTGCTTATCGCGAAAAGAATGGCGCGTTTCAGCGGGTCGAAGATTTGTTGAAGGTGCGGGGCATTGGGCCCGCGAAGTTGAGTGAAATTTTGCCGCGTGCGCGGGTTAATTAAAGTGCGCCGAGAACTAAAGCGGCGAGCGCAAGTGAAACCAGTGCGCCGAGAACTAAGCCAATCGCGAGGGGTCGAAACTCTCGACGCCACTCTGGCCAGCTAGCGATGACTGCGCGAATTGCGCGAAGGCTTGCGTAGTGACCGATTATCCACCAAAGCACAATGCTCGAAACAAAACTCATCGCATATCGCGACAAACCACCCGAAGCTGGCACGCCAAACAACGGCATTGTCGGCAATGCGATAAAAGTAAGAACGAAACCGAGCAGACCTGTTAATGACCCGGGCAACACCAGCAAGACGAGACCGACAACGAGAACCCCAAGAGCGAGCGCGACGGCTATTAACCCGCCGCGCTGGCGCACTGCATTGCGGTGAGCGACGATGCCATCGGGCACTACTCGACGCGACTTGCTAGCCATGGCTACATCGTACGATGTGCGACGAGCTGATTGGCTGATTGTGTTTGGTGTCGTCGTGTATCTATGCATCACGCGTGCGAGTAGCGAAATTTCAATCGCGATTTTGTTTGCGTCGGTGATCGGTTTTGTCGCCGCCGTATATCGCGCGCAATTATTGCGGCAAGTGGCGGTTTTGTTGTTGCTGATGTTTGTGTTTGCTGCACTTAATTCGCGTCGTGCGTTGAACGAATATGGCGATGTGCAGACCGGCGAATATCAGGGCTTTGCGACGGTCATCAGCGACCCACGCAACATTGGCGCGGCAACGCGCATAACAATAGAAATTGATTCTGATCGGTTTGTTGTTTATGCATATGGTCGACCCGCGTGGCGCCTCGCTGGCGCAAAAGTTGGCGAGCAGATTTTTGTGCGCGGCCAACGCCAGGCATTCGAACGCGGTGATCAGTCACGATGGATCGCCCAACATATAAAAGGTAAATTTCAAATCGAGCTTGCGGGTGAACAAAGACTTGTCGCAGCGCCACTATTGCGTAGCGCACAGCGAGTGCGCGACCTTGTGAGCCGAGGTGCGCAATCGTTCAATTTCGCAGATCGAACGCTGTTCACAGGTCTTGTGATCGGCGACGACACGCAACAACCTGAGTCGATGATCGATGCATTTCGCAAATCTGGGCTCGCACATCTCGTAGCCGTGTCGGGACAAAACGTCTCTTTTATTCTTGCTGCTTTGTCGCCTCTGCTGTCGCGATTGAAAAATCGCTTGCGAATATTTACGACAATCGGCGTGCTGGCTTGGTTTGTGGTAATCACTCGAGTTGAGCCATCGGTTGTGCGCGCGGCAACAATGGCTGGTCTTGCTTTTTTGTCGGTCGCTGCTGGGCGACCAACGCGAACCATGAGGTTGATTGCATTGACTGTGCTAGTGACGGTGATTGTTGATCCACTTTTGGCGTGGTCAGTCGGGTTTTTTATGTCGGTGGGTGCGACATGTGGGTTGTGTCTCGGAGCCGCGCCGTTGGCTCGAATCATTCGCCGACCAAAGTGGCTAGCACAACTGATAGGCGCGACAGTTGCCGCCCAACTCGGTGTGATGCCGGTTGTGATTTTGATTTTTGGTTTACCATCGGCGATGGGCATCATCGCTAATGTTTTGGCCGTGCCGATTGCCGGTCTGGTGATGTTGTTTGGTTTACCGATGGCACTTTGTGCGGGGCTGATCGCGGATCTTGGTCTTGAAAAACTCGCGATGATTTTGATGTGGCCGATTCAGGTTGGCGTGCGCTGGGTCTGGTGGGTCGCCGAAATTTTCGCGCGTTTTAAATTTGACGGCATGGCAAACCTTGCCCTTTGGCTCGGAGTTTTTGCCTTAATCCTTGCTCTGCGACACCGAAGTTCTAGCGTGTAGTCGTGACGATTCATCTGATTACGGGTTCTGATCCACGATTGGTTTCAGACAAGGTCAGCGACATTACTCGTGAATTAATCAAGTCGATGGCGACCGATGAAAGTCGCAGCACGATTTTAGAAACGCACGACGCTGGTGTGGTGAGTTCGCAAGAACGCGAAGATGCGATTCGTCGTGCGATTTCTTCGGCCGAGACGATGTCGTTATTTGGTGAAGAGCGAGTTGTCGTTATTCGTGAAATTTCAGACGCGACCGTCGCCGAACTTGCGAATTTGGTCGCATATCTTGAACAGCCAGTCGACAGTACACATTTAGTGTTGAGTGCATCTGGCAAATTGGCTAAGTCTGTTTCAGATGCTTTGAAGCGAGCGGGTGCGACGGTGATGGCGACGACACCGCCAGCGCGACGCCAAGAATTAGTCACTTGGTTCTTAGAACGATTTGGCGAGTCTGGTTTGACCCTTGAACCGGCGGCGGTGAATCAGATAATTGATTGGCTCGGCGAAGATCAAGCACGATTGCCTGGGTTGATTGATGTTTTGGTTTCGACATATGGCACCTCGCGAAAACTTTCGAGCGACGATGTTGCGGCGTTCATGGGTGAAGCGGGCAGTGTAAAACCATGGGACTTGACCGATGCGATTGATGCTGGCGATTCGGCAAAAGCGATCGACATGTTGCACCGCATGACACGAAGCGGCGAATATCATCCGTTGCAAGTGATGGCTCTATTGCACACTCACTTTTCTAAATTGATGCGACTAGATGGCCCAGAGTTGCACAGCGCAAATGACGTCTTGACGTTGATCGGCGGCAAGAGCGAGTTTCAGGGCAAAAAATATCTGAGCCAATATCGCCGACTGGGGGGCGCGGGTATCAGTCAGGCTGTGCAGTTGCTCGCTCGTGCCGACATTGATATGCGCGGGGGCAAAGATCTTGGCGAAGAATTAACTATGGAGATTTTGATTGCTCGGTTGAGCCGAATGGGGGCGTCGACTAAATCGAATAGACCGAGCAACTCGGGTCGAACTACTTCGCCGAAGCGGCGTTGAGTTTGCGCATCAAGCGGCTCTTACGACGAGCGGCTTGCTTTGGGTGAATCGTGCGCTTGGCGGCGGCTTTGTCGAGGCGCTTGACGGCCAGGCGAAGGGCTTCTTGATTTTCTGGTGTGCCTGCTGTCTCAAGAGCACTTTTTACTCGTGAGCGAAGTTCGCTGCGAACGGCTTTGTTGCGAGAGGTTGCTTTTGCGTTTGTGATGATGCGCTTTTTTTGCGATTTGATATTTGCCACGTCACAAGGCTAACAGCGGGTAAGGCTTTGCCAAACATAAGCCGTGTAGAATTTGGCATCGTCTCGCACCTGCTTTTCGAGCGTCAGTGTGTTGGTCGAAGTCTCGGAGAAACGGCGTAATGGAACTATCTCGAATACGAAATTTTTCGATCATTGCGCATATTGACCACGGCAAATCAACTCTCTCAGACCGCATTTTAGAGATGACAAACGCGGTGGATGCGCGCGAAATGCGTGCCCAATATTTAGACAGCATGGACCTTGAGCGCGAGCGAGGTATCACGATCAAGGCACAGAACGTTCGCGTGTCATGGAAGGACCACACGCTGCATTTGATTGATACGCCGGGTCACGTCGACTTTGGTTATGAGGTCAGTCGATCGCTGGCCGCATGCGAAGGCGTTGTTTTGGTCGTTGATGCGGCACAAGGCATCGAAGCGCAAACATTGGCAAACTGCTATTTGGCGCTTGAAAATAATCTAGAAATTGTTGCGGCACTCAACAAAATTGACCTGCCGGCAGCCGACCCAGATCGATTCGCGATGGAAATTGAAAAAGTTTTGGGCATTCGTGCCGAAGACATTTTGCGCATTTCGGCGAAGACTGGTGACGGCGTGCCTGAGTTGTTAGATGCGATCATCGAGAAAATTCCGGCGCCAATTGGTGACGCCAATGCGCCACTGCAGGCGTTGATTTTCGATAGTCAATACGACCAATATCGCGGCGTGGTTTCGTCAGTGCGCGTGATGAACGGTCGAATGCGCAGCAGCGAAAAATTACGATTCATGCAGACGAACGCCGTACACGAAGCGCTCGAAGTTGGTGTGCGACGACCCGTGCCGACACCGATAGACGAACTCGGTCCGGGCGAAGTCGGCTATTTGATTGCGGGAATCAAAGATGTGGGCGAGGCGCGAAGCGGTGAAACTGTGACGCACGAATCGCGACAAGCTGAAAAGGCACTGGATGGCTATAGCGACCCAAAGCCGATGGTGTTTTGCGGATTGTTTCCGATTGATGCCGACGATTTTGAAACCTTGCGCGAGAGTTTGCAGAAGTTAAAACTCAACGACGCCTCGATTAGTTATTTGCCCGAGTCGTCGGGTGCGCTGGGTTTTGGTTTCAGATGCGGTTTCTTAGGTTTGCTGCACATGGAAATTGTCAAAGAGCGACTCGAGCGCGAATTTAATTTGGCGTTGATTGCCACTGCGCCGTCGGTGCAATATCAAGTGACGAAGACCGACGGCACCACCGAGATTTGTCACAACCCGAGCGAGTTGCCGCCCACGGTTTACATCAAGTCGATTGAAGAGCCATATTTCAAAGTGGACATCATCACACCCAAGGATTACACGGGCACGCTGATGGATCTTTGTCAGACGCGACGCGGAGAACTCGGCAAACTCGAATATCTCTCGCCTGAACGAGTCGAGTTGCACTACATGATGCCGTTGGCAGAAGTAGTGGTCGACTTTTTTGATCAGATGAAGAGTCGCTCGCAGGGATACGCGAGCCTCGATTATGAACTACACGGTTATCGCGAGTCTGATCTGGTGAAAGTCGATCTATTTTTGAACGGTATTGCAGCCGATGCCTTCAGCACGATCGTGCACCGCGACAAGGCATATGACTATGGCAAACGGATGTGCGAAAAACTCAAAGAGTTGATTCCGCGACAGATGTTTGATGTGCCGATTCAGGCTGCGATCGGCGGAAAGTTCATCGCCCGTGAAACCGTAAAAGCCAAGCGCAAAGATGTGTTGGCCAAGTGTTATGGCGGCGACATTTCGCGTAAACGCAAACTGCTCGAAAAACAAAAAGAGGGCAAGAAAAAGATGAAGTCAATCGGTCGCGTCGAAATACCCGGAGATGTGTTCATCTCAGCGTTGAAACTCGACAACTGATTGTCGTGGCTGAGAAACACGCGAGCGTTTTTCGCTCACTGCAATATTTCAATGCGCGGTTATTTTTTGCGGGTCTGTTGCTTTCGAATATCGGCAGTTGGTTGCAACTAACTGCTTCGTCGTTGCTGATTTATCGATTGACCGGTAACGCGGCAGATCTTGGCTACAACGTCGCTTTTCAGTTTTTGCCAATGTTGTTGTTCGGCACGTGGTGCGGGGCGTTGGCTGACCGCCACGATCGACGACGAATCGCGTTGATCTCGCAGGCCGCATTAGCAATACAAGCACTGTTGCTCGGTTTTCTTGATCTCTCGGGTGTGATCAATGTGCCGATGGTCTACGCACTGTCTTTGCTATTGGGCGTAATCGGTGCTTTTGACAACCCTGCTCGTCGTGGTCTTGTCACTGAACTTGTGCCAGAGGTTGATTTGCCGAACGCAATGTCGTTGAACACGGCCGTGATGACTGGTTCGCGTATTTTTGGTGCGGCGATTGCCACCGCATTGGTCGGACCATTCGGCACGGGTTGGCTATTTATTTTGAACGGCATTTCGTATGCGGCAATGATTTATAGCCTGACCGGGTTGCGCAAGAGCGAGATGTATCCGGCGATCATGCGACCAGCGGGCGGATCTCCGGTGCGCGAAGTATTTAAGTATGTCGCGGGCAATCGGCGCTTGTTGACCATGTTCTTGGTGTATGTAACGGTGAGCACATTTTCGTTTAACTTTGGCGTGGCGTTGCCGAAACTTGCCGACTTGAGTTGGGGTGATGATCGCGCATTTGGTTGGGTGATGTCGGTTATCGGCATCGGAAACCTGACGGGAGCTCTGCTCACCGCGCGACTGAAGACAGTTTCGATGAGTTGGTTTGTTGGCAATATCGCGTTGCTAGGTATTGCGAGCATCGGCATGGCGTTTGCGTCGAATGTGTGGCTTGCATTTTTTTGGAGCATTCCGCTGGGCATCGGCGGAGCAGCGATGATCGCCTCAGGAAACGCGATCAGCCAACAAGAATCACCGCCCGACATGCGCGGAAGACTGCTTGCCCTAACCGCCGTCGCATTTTTAGGTAGCACTCCAATTGGTGGCCCGATCACTGGTTTGATCGCCGACTCAATTTCACCTGAGTGGTCGTTGGCGTATGGCGGGGTCTTTGCTCTAGTTTGTGCTGCAGTGGCCGTGGTGGCATGGAGATGATTGTGCAGATTTTTGATGTCAAATAGTTCTTCTAATTCGGTGATGTGGTTTCGGCGCGACTTGCGTCTTGAAGACAACCCGGCGTTGATCGCCGCGAGCAAGGTCGGTGACGTTACGCCACTGTTTGTATTAGACCCAATGTTTCTGCAGCGGTCTGGTGCACCACGGTTGGCATTTTTATTTCGTTCGTTGCGCGAGTTGAATCGCGAACTCGGTGGTGCGCTTGTTGTGCGTGTCGGTGACCCTGTTGAAATTGTGCCGAGAGTTGCAAAAGAGGTTGGTGCGGCACAAGTGTTCGCGTCGAAAGACTTCGCGCCATATGGCCAAAGGCGGGATGCCGCAGTTGCTCAAGCGTTAGAAAAAGTTGGTGCGAAATTAAATCATGTTGGTTCGGCGTATGCGGTTGACCCGGGCACGGTGCGCAAGGCCGACGCGACGCCATATTCGGTGTTTACTCCTTTTTCGAAAGTTTGGTTGACACATGGTTGGGCTGCACCTGCCAAGAAGCCGAGCCTGAAATGGAATGGCGCACCGAGTGTTGTCAGCGAAGCAATACCCGACGACCCCCCGTTGACCACAAAAATCGCAGATGTGGGTGAGAGCGCTGCATGGAAGCGATGGGAATATTTCGTCGAGAATGCGCTCGACAAATATAAAGAAGAGAGAAATAATCCAGACCGTGACGGCTGCAGTCAGATGTCTGTCTATTTGCGTTTCGGCGTGGTGCACCCGCGCCAGTTGCTGGCAGAACTAGAACCGAACCCGAACCACGATCACTATCGCAGCGAACTTTGTTGGCGAGAGTTTTATGCGGATGTATTGTTTCATCAGCCGCACACGATTTGGAAGAATTTGCAACCCAAAATGGACAGTCTGCAAGTTGACACAGATGCGAAAGCAAAACAACGATTTGAAGTTTGGTGTGCGGGCAAAACTGGTTACCCAATTATTGATGCAGGAATGCGACAGATGTTGGCAACCGGCTGGATGCACAATCGTGTGCGGATGATCGTCGCGAGTTTTTTGGTGAAAGACTTGCACTTGCCTTGGCAATGGGGCGCGAAGTTTTTCATGAAGCATCTCGTCGACGGAGACATTGCATCAAATAATCACGGTTGGCAATGGACTGCCGGAACTGGCACCGATGCGGCGCCGTACTTTCGCGTGTTCAACCC
>JAQCDG010000115.1 GCA_027731085.1 Actinomycetota bacterium
CAGTGCTCACGAGAGACTGCCAAGTTGTAAACCAGACAACGTTGCGAATTGCTTCTGTGCGCAGAAGGTTTAATGACTCAAACTGCAGTGATGAAACAAAAATGTTGAAAACTGGTGCAATAACAAAAATAACTATGGCGACCATTGGCGCTAGTGCCAGCCAATAAACGGCTCGACTGCGGCTATAGATAGTCGACATGAAGATTAACGAAGAACGATGTTGGTGAATTCGTCAAGCCAGAACAGAAGGTTGTTCGAGATGAGGTCTGGATCAAGTTGTAGCGGCGACTCTGGTCGTAATGAGTATTTGACGAAGTCGTCGGGAAGTTTGGCGTTGACATTGGCTGGATAAACGAACAGGGTCAGTGGCAGATCTTCTTGAAATTTAATGTCGGTGAGATAGTCGATCAATAGTTGTGCTTCGCGCTGGTGTTTTGTGCCGCGAAGAATGCCCGCAAATTCAACTTGACGAAAACATGTCAGTGCGGCGACAGCGGTTGGGGCGGTAGCCGGACGGGGGTCGGCGAAAATCATTTCGGCGGGTGGGCTTGATCCGTAACTTACGACGATTGGTCGATCGCCTTTGCCCGATGAGCCAGAGAATTCTGTGTAGTACGCGGTTGTCCAGTCGCTTACGATGAGTGTGCCGTTTTGCTTGAGCGACTTCCAATATTCGTCCCAACCGTCTTGACCAAATTCGGCGATTGTTGCGAGCATGAATGCCAAACCAGGTGATGAACTAACGGGGCTCGGCACGACGAGCAGGTTCGCGTAGTTTGACGAAGTTAGTGCGCGCAGTGTGAGTGGAGGCGCGATGTTGCGTTGTTTAAACCAGTTGACGTCGTAGTTAATGCAAACGTCACCTGTATCAACTGGTGTTGCTTCGTTATTCGGCACAAGTTTGCGTGCTGATTCGTCGAGGTCAGCGAGATTTTCTGTCGCGTAAGGCGTGAAAATGTTTTTTGATAGCGCGCGTGAGAGAAGTGTGTTATCGACACCCCATAAAACATCGGCTTCTGGGTTGCCAGATGTGAGACCAGCTTTGGTTACGAGTTCGCCGGCGTCACCGCCGAGACTGATCTCGACGCCAATGCCGGTTTGTGCCGTGAAGTCGTCAAAAATATTTGGCGACGGAGTGAATGAGTCGTAGGCGAGAAGTGTGAGTGTGACTTTTTCAGAGGTGTTTGATTCAGTTGTCGAGTCGGTGGTTGGAATGTCTGTTTGGTCTGAGGCGTCACCAGGATTAGTTGATTGATTATTGCCGCAAGCGCCGGCAAGCAGTGATGCAGCGAAAATAATTGCGAATAAATTTGTGATTCTTTTAGGTTTTGTGATGTTCATGATCTGCCCTTTGGTTGATGAATAATTAGTAACTGACCGAGTTCGACTGAGATCGAAACTTGGTTTGCTGTGGCGATGTTGCTCACACCGCGGGTTTCAAAATTTGCGAGTGATTCGTTGGTGAGTTGCCAACGCAGACCAGTAGTTGAGATTTTTGCGGATTTGTCGCTGAAACTTTGTAACGCAATTGTGTCGCCGATTTGTGTTGTGACGTCGAGTGTTGCTGGCCCCTGCAAGGCGAAGAGTCGGCTGGTGTGCCAAAGTGCTTCGACTTTAATTTCGCGAAGTTTCGGGTTGAACATCGCGGCGACGAAGCCGAATTGATGATCGAGCCTGCCGCCGCCCGCGGTGACGATAACGATGCGTTCAGTTTTTTTGTCGGCGGCAAACAACAGCGCCGACTCGAGATCGGTGAAATTTTTGTCTGCGCTGTGGCGAATGGTTTGAGTATGCGCAGATGTGGCGCGGGCGAGCGCAGATGCATCCACTGAATCGAAATCGCCGATCACAAAATCGACATGCATCTCGAGTTTCTGTGCGGCGTGCAAACCTGAGTCGGCGGCGATCACGAGATTGACATTTTGAATTGCGCGCGCGGCGTTGAGCGTGGCGTCGTTCGGTGCGAGACCGCCACTAAAAATTAGAGATGTGTTGGGCATAATCGCTTCCTCCGCTGGCATTACCCAGATCAGGTGTGCGGGTCGGTGGTGGCGGCCACCCTCTCAGCCCACCGAACCAGTGGACTCCCCGTGCGTGTGTGATTACTATAACAACTTTCGCGACGCAAGTTCGCGGTGGTTGCAAGTCGCGCCATGTGAACGCAGATAGCCTGATTATTCAATGAGTCAAGTAAGCCCCCTCGCAGGTCCGTCGCCTGTTGCAAGCTCTGCGGCGGCGTCGACCGACACGATTATCACGATTACGCCCGTTGCGCATGCGAAGTTGATTGAGTTGCGAGATGCCGAGTCTGAGCGCGAGCGGCTTGGGTTGCGTCTTGAGGTTTTATCTGGACCTGGCGAAGATTTTCGATACGACTTGGTGTTCGACGAGTTCGTCAAGGCTGCATTCACAGACGAAGTGCGCACGATCGATGGGTTAAAAATAATTATTGGTGCTAAAGATTTAGATCTTTTGCGCGGTGCAGAACTTGACCATGATGATGCCAAGGGATTGCTGATCCGTAATCCGAATAAGCCATTGAAGGCGAGTTTTGAGGGGCTGGTCGCTGATGACGAGATTTCGGCGCAGATTGAGACGATTGTGTTTAAAGATGTCAACCCGGCGTTATCGGCGCACGGTGGGTTTGTGACCTTTGCAGGTCACGATAAAGAGGGCACGGCGTATTTCACGATGGGCGGCGGCTGTCACGGTTGCTCGATGTCGCGGCAGACGATGCTTGAAGGTGTGCAGACGATGTTGGTTGAGCAGGTGCCGGCGATTACGCGCGTGCGCGATATAACTGATCACTCGACTGGCGCTAATCCGTATTATTCATAATTTGCGATGAAGTCTTTTCTGCAGTTTTTGCTGCGGGCGTTTAAGTATTTTCGAAACACCAAGCGCGTGTGGCGTCGGCCGCCGCGCGCAAACTTGCTGATTATTGATCGTGGTACTGCGAGCCCGCTTGACGAGATGTTTGCTCATCACAAGCCGCACATTATGGAGATTCGCGGTGAGAGCGTCAACATGCTGGCGCTGTTGCGGGCGTTGCCGAAAATTCATCTCGGTGCCGTCGCGTATCTCGAGGCGTATATCGATTTTGTCAAGCCGAAACTAATTCTCTCGCGCACCGACAACAATCACACTTTGTGGCAACTCAAGCGCCGCCCCAATGTCACCTACCAAGTCGCCCTCGTTCAAAACGGCTGGCGCATCGCCGATAGTCCGGGTGGTGAGACCGGAAAGATAGGTGAGCAAGGCAATGAACAAGTTGATTACTTTTTTTCGGTTGGCGAAGCTTCGAGACTCGCATTTCAGTCAGGTCTCAAAGCAATTTTTATTCCAATCGGCAGTCTTCATTTAAACTTTTTTGCGAAACCGAGTCGTGATTTAAATAGCAATAAAGATGTTTCTTTAGTTTCGATATTTCGACCCAAAAGATCTGCCGATGATCAAGGGTTTGATGAATTGAAAACTTTCGCGAGTTGCCTCGTTGCGCAGAAATTGCCTTTGAAAATCATTGGGTCACAAACTTCAGATCTTGGCGCTGAATTCGAATTGCAGTTTTATGAGAAAGTATTGAAGGGAGTAGATTTCGATTTTCAAAGACGCTCAGCGAACAATTCGTCTTATATGCGACTTCTGCACTCTTCGATTTTTTTGGTTGACCAAAGTACGTTTGGTTACGAGGCACTAAGCCTCGGGTTACGAGTCGGTTTTATTTCTTTTCAGTCGCGGTTTCGCAAAACAGATCGGTTTGGGAAGCCGTTGGAGTTTGGGGAGAAGGGGCCGTTTTGGACGAATGATC
>JAQCDG010000116.1 GCA_027731085.1 Actinomycetota bacterium
TTATTCACCGGTGTCGCTTTATGCAGCAACAAAAGAGTCGTTCTTGAAACTCCTCGATTTTTATGCCGAGACGAAAGTCTTAAGAGTTGCAGATCTTACAATCGGTGATACCTATGGCGTCGATGACACCCGAGGCAAACTTATAAGTTTGTTGATTAGTAATGTCGAGTCCAAAAAGACATTGAATCTTGGCAGCGGATTGCAAAATATGTCGCTGATTCACGTCAGCGACGCAGCGCGAGCAATTGTAAAGGTGCTGCAAGAATTTGATTCAACCCCAACTGGAAGTGTTTGGCGAGTGCAGGTTCCGCCAACTGACAATATTCTTGTAAGAGATTTAATCGCTGAAATTGAGAGAATCTCGACAAAGAAAATTTCGTGCACTTTTGACGCGTCGCGCGATCGTCGGCGAGAGATCTATTCGCCAATTATTGGCCTTGAGCAGCTCTCTGGATATTCGCCGACAGTTGATCTTGTTTCAGGTATTAAGGCGATGCTTGAGAATTCGCAACTTCCATAAACTTAAGAACGCACGGCTACTATTCGCGAAACGACCTTACGTAGTCGAGCATTCAGATGACTGCGCAATATTCCAGTTTTTACAGTCAATTTTCCGACTGAAATCAAATCTGTCGCCACGACTTCTTGTATTAGTTCAACAAATTGCAACCCCTGAGTTGACGCCACTGAGGTGCTCGTAGAAGTAGATGATATTCGGTAGCTGGCTAGGTTCTTGTTTAGGAATAACAAGTTTGATGTCTTGAGCATTTTGAACCACATTTTTATATCGGGGGTGAATTGAGGCTGCTCAAAGTTGCCAGATGCTCGAAGCAAAGCCGTATCTAAAAGCACGACAGATGGCTCACCAATAATATTGCGTCCAGAGCGAATAGTTTTTTTAAGTGCTCGTTGACCATTAATTACTCTTGTGAGTCCGAATATTCCGAAACCTGGCATCACCGTCACTCCAGTTTCGTTAATTATTCGCTTCTTGCATGTGACGATGCCGATATTTTGATCTGGGTGCGTCAAGAATCCATTTATCTGCTCAACTAGACAATTCGGTGCTAACAAGTCATCATGGCTAAGTATCTTGATGTAGTTTCCGGTGGCGAGGCTTACTGCCAGATTCCAATTGCCGATCATGCCTAAATTCTTGGTGTTAATAATTAACCGAATTCTCGGGTCGTCAAAAGTCTTAATGACGTTCAAAGTGTTGTCAGTTGAGCAGTTGTCAAGAATTAACAGCTCAAAGTCAGAGAATGTTTGGCTCAAAACTGATTCGATGGCAACTGCAATGTATTGTTCGCCGTTATAAACGGGCAGCGCAACTGTGATTTGTGGTTGGGTCATTTAGTTTGAGATACTTTCAGGTGTCATGTTAGTTCTCAGCTATTCGGGAAAGCGGCGACTATGAGTGATAGCCATGCGATTGACGCGCTGTCGTACGAGCAAAGAAAGTTTCCGCCGTCAGCAGAGTTCAAAGCTAACGCCATCGTCTCTGATCAGAGTTTGTATCTCGAGGGTGAGCGTGACTTTGAAGGTTATTGGGCACGCCATGCCCACGAACTGATCTCATGGTCGCAATCATTTACGAAAACACTCGAGTGGGATCTGCCATATGCCGAATGGTTCAGCGATGGCACATTGAATGTTTCGTATAACTGCCTTGACCGACATGTACTTGCTGGTAACGGCGACAAAGTTGCGTTCTATTGGGAGGGCGAACCTGGTGACTCTCGCGTCATCACTTATGCGCAACTTTTAGACGAAGTTCAGCGTTTTGCCAACGTCTTAAAAAATCTCGGCGTCAAAAAAGGTGACCGAGTAAATATTTATTTGCCGATGATTCCTGAAGCGGCAGTTTCGATGTTGGCATGCGCACGAATTGGCGCGGCCCACAGCGTCGTGTTCGGCGGTTTCTCGTCGCAGTCACTTTCAGATCGCATCAACGATGCTGAAGCGAAACTTTTGATTACCGCAGATGGTGGTTGGCGCCGAGGAGAGGTTTTTCCGCTCAAATCGCAAGCCGATGAAGCACTTAAGTCGACCAAGACTGTTGAGCACGTGGTTGTCGTGAAGCGCGGCAACAACGAAGTTTCGATGACACCAGGTCGCGATGTCTGGTATCACGAGGCAATGGCTAAGGCTGATGCGGTTTGTGTTGCTGAACCGATGGAAGCCGAGCACTTGTTGTTTTTGCTTTACACATCTGGCACTACCGGCAAACCTAAAGGCATCATGCACACCACAGCGGGTTATCTAACTCATGTGACTACGACTTTTAAATATGCGTTTGACCATAAACCTGACACCGATATTTTCTGGTGCACCGCAGATGTGGGTTGGGTGACAGGCCACAGTTATATCGTTTATGGACCGTTGGCGAACTGCGCAACACAAATTATGTATGAAGGCGTGCCGAACTTTCCGGCTAATGATCGCATCTGGCAAATTATCGAAAAATATAAGGCGACGATTTTTTACACTGCACCAACTGCGATTCGCACTTACATGAAGTGGGGTGCACAAGAACCGAAGAAACACGATTTAAGTTCGCTGCGTTTGATCGGCACGGTGGGTGAACCGATTAATCCAGAAGCATGGATTTGGTACAACGAGAACATTGGCGGCTCGCGATGTCCGATCATCGATACTTGGTGGCAAACCGAAACTGGCGGAATGATGATTACTCCGTTGCCTGGTGTCACGGTCACGAAACCAGGTTCGGCGACATTTGCATTGCCGGGCATCGGCGCTGAACTTGTCGACGAGCAAGGCAATCGAGTTTTTTCAGGCGGAGGATATTTGACGCTCACAACTCCGTGGCCAGGAATGTTGCGGGGTATTTGGGGAGACCAAAAGCGCTATCGCGAAACATACTGGAGCAAGTTTCCTGGTCGATATTTTGCAGGCGATGGCGCCAAGTTAGATAGCGACGGTTATTTATGGTTGCTGGGGCGAGTTGATGATGTGATGAATGTTTCAGGTCATCGCATTTCAACTACAGAAGTTGAGTCGGCGCTAGTTTCGCACCCAAGTGTTGCCGAAGCCGCAGTTGTCGGCGCCAACGATGCGATGACTGGTCAAGCGATTATTGCTTATGTGACTTTGCGCGTGGGGCTAGAGGTGGATGAAAAAGTTCTGCGCGAACATGTCGCGAAAGAAATTGGACCGATCGCCAAACCGAAGATGATCTTCTTTACTCCTGATTTGCCAAAGACTCGAAGCGGCAAGATTATGCGCAGACTATTGCGCGATGTTGCCGAAGGTCGCAACATTGGTGATACAACGACCCTTGCTGATGCGTCAGTGGTTAGCGAGTTGCAGCGTCGAGCGACTGAAACACCAACCGAAGACTAAGAGTCGAGTCGCGCTAGTCGCGAAAATTAATAAATTGCAACGGCAGATCTAAGTTTGCAGCGCGCAGCATGGCAATAGCTTGTTGTAGGTCATCGCGTTTCTTGCCGCTAACTCTGAGTTGATCGCCTTGTGTTTGACCAGCGACACCCTTGGGGCCTTTTTCTTTAATTAGTTTGTTGATTTCGCGTGCCTTGTCGGCCGGCACGCCAACTTTAATCGTCACGATTTGGCGCACACTTTCGCCGGTTGCCTGTTCTATCTTTCCCCAGTCCAAACTCTTTAACGAAATATTTCGCTTGACGAAACGTTCTTCAAGTAGCACCTTTAGTGCGCGCAGTCTGTCTTCGCTCGAAGTTCGCAGGGTCAAGACGAGATCTTTCTGTTCAATTTCTGAGTTGGTGTCTTTGAAGTCGTAG
>JAQCDG010000117.1 GCA_027731085.1 Actinomycetota bacterium
GCCGGCGACGAGTCGTGCCGAGGTTTCGTTGGCGGGGTTCGGAAATGGATAGCGCTTGGTCATGCGCCACAGCCTAGCCCTAAACCCGACTAATTTAGTCAGGTATTATTTGCGGGCTGAGCGGGAGGCGGCGTGGATGTGGTCGACGGTGAGGCCGCAACAGCCGCCGATGAGTTGCGCGCCGAGTTTGATCCAATCTGAGAAAAAGTTTTCGAGGCGGTCGGGGGCGATTACATCAACGAACCGCCAGTCGGGCATTTCGAAATAACCCGAGTCTGGATAAGCCGACATCGGACCAGAAAAGTTTTTGCGAATTGCTGCGAGAGTTTCGCCAATAATTTCAGCACCTGTGTGCATCACGCCTGCAACATCAACACCGGTTTTCGGGATCAACTTTGTGATCGTCTCGAGTGGCAATTCTTGGTGTTGATCAAAAGTTACGACGCGACCGTCTGGCGTGCGTCGGGCACTCATGCCAAACCAAACTGGCAAACCAGTTGCAAGCGCGGCGTTCAAAGCAATCGGCACACGATTTGGTTCATACATCATTTCGAGCATGATGTGGTCGACGCCCGAAGCTTTTAAAATGTTCGCGAGTTCGCCGAATGCATGCGCAAGTTCGTCGTTTGACGGCACTCGAGCCTGGTCAACTTTGGCAGTGCCAGCAGCAACGGGCACCATGTGCGAGAGCGAGCCAGCGACGGCTATTTTGCGACTCGGTGATTTTGCTATCGCTAAATCGCGGGCGCGCAACGCCGCATCAACTGCGATGCGGTTGATTTCTTCGACACGATTGGCATAACCAGCTGGCGTGAGCATCAGTCGCGACGACGCAAAAGTATTTGCCGTGATGACATCGGCACCAGCATTGATGTAATCGAGGTGCACTTGTGTGAGTAACTCACTGTTGTTTAGCGATGCAGGTCCGCACCACGCGGAGGGGTCCATTTGAGCACCGCGACGTTGCAGTTCTGTGCCAGTACCGCCGTCGAGCACGATTATTTCGCCTGCATCGAGGCGACGCTTTATGTCTTGATAGCTCATTGCCCTCAACACTAATCGCTTGGGTGAACTGTTTATTTAGCTCAGGGTTTAAGATATGTCTATGGTGATTGACGAATTAAAGGCTGCACTCGGTGAAAAAGTGTCGGTCAATGAAACAATTCGTGAGCATCATTCGAAAGACGAAAGTTTTCACACGCCGACTTTGCCAGAGGCAGTTGTGTTTGCAACAAGCACGCAAGATGTTGCAACCACTTTAAGAATTTGTAACGATCACCGGACCCCGGTCGTTGCGTGGGGTGCTGGCACTTCGCTCGAGGGCAACAGCACGCCTGTGCGTGGCGGCGTGTCGCTTGATCTTTCGCAGATGGACAAAATCTTGCGAGTGAGTAGCGAAGATTTGGATTGCACTATTCAGCCAGGCGTTCGCCGCAAACAATTAAATGAATATCTGTCGCGAGATGGCTTGTTTTTTCCGGTTGATCCAGGTGCTGATGCAACTTTGGGTGGCATGGCATCGACTGGGGCGTCGGGTACAACGACAGTTAAATATGGGGCGATGAAACAACTTGTGATGAGCCTCACGGTGGTGACTGCGAATGGCGAGATAATTACGACATCGCGTCGGGCACGAAAAACTTCTGCTGGCTATGACTTGACGCACTTGTTTGTTGGCTCGGAAGGCACACTTGGAGTTATCACCGAGTTGACTTTGCGCGTCTTTGGTATCCCTGAAGTGATAGCCGCTGCGACGATGCAATTCGACAGTGTGCGCGAAGCGATTGACGGCGTGATTGAGGCGATTCAACTAAATGTCGGCGTGGCGCGCATTGAACTTGTCGACCGTGAGGCAGTCGTCGCAGTCAACCGACATTCGGGCACAGATTTGCCGCATAAAGATTTGTTGTTGCTCGAATTTCATGGTTCAGCTGAATCGACTGCGCTTGATATTGCTGCGGCACGCGAAGTGCTTGAGCGACACGGCGGTCAAGGTTTCAAACAAACAACAGATGAAGCTGAGCGGCGCAAGTTATGGCAGGCGCGACACGACGCGAGTCTGTCTTGTCGTGCTCATCAACCCGGTGGTCGCATTTTTTCGACCGATGTTTGTGTGCCGATTTCAAGGTTGTCTGAATGCATTGAGCAGACACAAAAAGATTTGGCTGAGTCAAAAATTTATGGACCATTGGTCGGGCATGTGGGTGACGGAAACTTTCATGTGTTGTTGACCGCTGATCCAAATGACCATGCGGCGATTGAGCGACTCGAGCAATTTCACACTCGCTTAGTGAAGCGTGCGTTGAGTCTTGAAGGTACATGCACAGGCGAGCACGGCATTGGTATTGGCAAGATCGACTATTTGGTCAGCGAACTTGGGTCGGAAGCCGTGAATGTGATGGCAATGATCAAGGCAGCGCTTGACCCGAATTGCATAATGAACCCGGGCAAAGTGATTGCCGAAACTGTCGGGTAGTCGACTCGCCGTAGAATGGTTCTATGAGCAAAACAGATTTCGTGATGTACAGCACACAGTGGTGCGGTTACTGCAAGCGACTGAAGTCAATGTTGAATGCGGATGGAATTACGTTTACTGAAATTGACCTCGAGCAAGACCCAAATGCAGCGGCGATTGTCGAACGAGTAAATAACGGCAACCAGACCGTGCCGACACTTGTGTTTTCTGACGGCGAGGCGATGACCAACCCATCGGTGGCCAAAGTAAAAGAAAAGTTGAGCGCGCTCGCAACGAGTTAGTTCGTGGTGCGAATTGCACCATGTGATGAAATTGTTAGCTAGTTTTTGCGCGGGCCAGGGATAACAATTGGGCCGGTGTCGTCGTTGACACGAATTACATCAATCTTGTGTTCGTAGATCAAACTTAAAGTCTCTGGTGTCAGTGTCTCACGCGGAGTACCCGAAGCAGCGTGGCGACCGTTTTGCAGCAAAATCACCCGATCGGCAAACGACATCGCAACATTTAGGTCGTGAAACACTGCGATCACGGTGCGCCCTTCATCGACGAGCGAACGCACGATGCTCATTAGTTTTTCTTGTTGGCCGATGTCGAGAACTGCAGTTGGTTCATCGAGCAGCAACAACTGTGTGTCTTGGGCCAGAATTCGCGCCATTGAAACCCGGGCCTGCTCGCCGATTGAAAGAGTGCGATATAGCCGGTTGCGCATTTCAGCGACGCCGAGGCGTTGCATCGCACTTTCAATGAGATCTTGATCGTTCACGCCAAGTCGCGGACCACGTCCCATTTCGACAACTTCGGCAACCGTATACGGAAACGAAACCGTGACTCGTTGCGGCAGAACTGCACGCATTCGTGCCAATTCGTGGTTGTCAATTTCGGTAACCGCCTTGTCGCCAAAGAAGACATTGCCTGTTTCTGATTGCAAGTCGCCAGCCAAAACGCTGAGCAATGTTGATTTGCCGGCGCCATTCGGGCCAAGAATCGCCACAAGTTCGCCTTTGTTGGCATGCAAAGAAATGTCGCACAGAATCTCTTTGCGCGAACGAACAACCGAGACATTTTCACACTTGATAACTGTGTTGACATTCATCGGCGGGCCTACGTCCAGGTGCTTTCGCTTGTGCGCATTTTGCGCAACAGCCACAAAAAGAATGGCGCACCAATCAGTGCAGTGAGAACACCGAGTGGCAACTCAGCGGGCGAGAGCAAAGTGCGCGCCGCGAGGTCGGCGAGCAAT
>JAQCDG010000118.1 GCA_027731085.1 Actinomycetota bacterium
GCTGAAATATCTTGTGGTGGTCACGTTTAACTGCGCCTAATCAGGGTTTTGATAATCACTATAAAAACTGCGGGGTAAATCTTGAACACCAATGGCGAGAGTCGCAATGAACTCAAAAATAAACTCAGCGCTTGCTTAGGTTTGCTTGTCAATTGTCGCGCAGCGCCATATTCGGCGATTGCCAAACGATGCCGTTGCTTTAGTTTGGTCGAAAATTCTTTCGGCTGTTGTGCGAAATGTTTTTGCAAAACCACTTTTTCACTGGATAAATTTCGCAAGACGGCGCTACTGGCACTATTTATCAAGCGATGAAATTCACCCAATATTTCGCGAACAAAAACAGTCTTCGGGTTCGTTGCCGCAAGGCGCATCCATAAGTCGTAGTCCTCAGCGGTAACGATCTCGGGAGACTCGTCAAAGCCATTTACAGTTCGAAGCAATTGAGTTTCGATAAAAGTAGCAGAAGTCGAAATACAGTTTCCCCGATACAGAAGACTTAGATAGTTGGCTCGAGATGCTGGACCATACATAACTTCGCGTGTTGAAAGATCGTTATTAATCCATCTCTCACCGTGACAAACAAATTGTGCTCCGAGCATTGTTCGGTCGAGACACCTTTGCAATTTTTCGGGATACCAGTTGTCATCAGAGTCAAGAAATGCCACATATTTCCCCAGAGCGGCGTCGATGCCGCGGTTGCGCGATGCCGCAATGATTCCGTTATTGTTGAAATTTATCAATTTAATTCGATGGTCATTGAATGACTGTACGACATCAATTGTTTCATCTGTCGAAAAGTTGTTGACGACAATTGCTTCCCAGTTGTCAAAAGTTTGTGCAATCACCGAGTCAAGCGCTCGCCGCAAAAGTTTGGCGTGATTAAATGTCGGAATCACGACCGATACAAGGGGCTCGCCGTTCATTGTGATGACTTGAACCACTTTTGGCAGGCCACGAGGAGGCCATCAATTTCGTCTTCGAAGCGCGTCGTGAGTGAAAGACCCGTGCTACGTAGTTTTCTTGAATCATACGCAAACTTAGTTGGCAAACTTTCTGGAGACGCACCCAACACATTTAGTTCTGGCTTATAGCCAAGAGTTGCTGAACAGCGCATGGCGATAAGTTCTGCCATATCTAAAACCCTGATCGTCGACTCGCTTCCTAAATTGAAAGTTGGGCTTTTTGTTTGTTCGCTTGGCATGAACAAACAATGACGAATCGCGGTACACACATCTGTGAACGGAATAAAATTGCGATACTGCAGGCCGTGTGACTTTAGAGTCAACTGCTTTTTTTCGACCGCTTGGCGGCATAAATCGTTAGCAATAATCTGCCAAATCTTGGCATCAGCCGACATTGGTGCTCCAAAACCATTTGCGTTACGCAAATTCACACCTTCGATTAATCCAGCGTCATGCGACAACTGGACTATTTGTTCTGCGTCAAGGTGCGTCTTCGAATAGACATCAGCCGGATTGGTGTCGGTTGATTCGGTAATAGTGCCACTGAGATTGGCACCATAGACCTGAATAGTAGACAAGTTAACGAAGCGCGTCTTTTTCGCGCACTGTTCTACAACACGCCGCGTATATTCAACGTTCACTTGTTGAGCCTTGTCTGGCTCGGCCCGCGATTCAAAATCTGTCATCGCAACAAGATGAACTACATGTGTGATATCGCTAGTCATGTCTCTAACTGACCCAGAATTATCAAAGTCGACCACGAAAGTTTCGGCCTGCGGGGCCCAGGTAGGTGAAGTTCTCTTGACGCGTGATGCGAGTCGTAAATTAATCTTCTCGTCTTGAGCGAGTATTGCTGCTAGTCGTCCGCCAAGTGTGCCGAATCCACCTGTTAATAGGACATTTTTGGTCATCGATGAACTAGTTGCCAGTTGTATGGAAAGTATTCGTCGCTCGGGTCGCGACGATGAATTTCAGATGGGTCATGGGCAATGCTCGCGCAATTAGCGACTACAGCAACTTGGGTGCCGACACCTTTGAAACCGTTCCAGACTCGAGTCGGCACAGTGACTAGCCAATAATTTTCTTCGCCTAAAAAGAGTTCTTGAACTTCACCACGAGTGGGGCTTTCTGGCCGATCATCAAACAGCACAAACTTGATTCGACCAAATGGAACCGCATAGTTGAGCACCATCGTGTCGTGAATATGCCAGGCTTTCACCGCATCGGGAAACACGCACGAAAAATAAATCTCACCAAACTGTTGAAAGTGCGGATCAGTCGCTTTGAGCATGTGCATCACCTTTCCGCGTTCGTCGGCGATTTGTAATAAGGGCGTTATCACGACTCCATCGATCATGTTGATTTCTCCATATATTTTTTGATTTGAGATTCTGAAAGTTCTCGAATTTGACTTCCATCATGTGCTCGGCGATACCACGAAACTGTGTTGGTCAAAGTCTGCTCAAAGTTCCACTTAGGAAACCAATTCATCTCTGAGTTGGCTTTTTCGCAATTTAAATGCAACAAACCTGCTTCATGCATCTGTGGTGGCGCTTGGTCGACCTTGATTTCGCCTGAACCCCAAACTTCGACGGTTTTTTTGGCGACGTCCAACACGCTGTATTGATCAGATTCTGCAGGGCCGAAGTTCCATGCACCGTTAAATTTTGCAGGTGAGCGAAGCAAGAAGTCAGCCATTTGGATGTAGCCAGAAAGTGGCTCAAGTACATGTTGCCATGGTCGAGTCGCATTTGGGAACCGCAAAACAATTGGCAGACTATTCGAGAGCGAACGAATGCAGTCGGGGATAATTCGATCTTCGGCCCAATCGCCACCGCCGATTACATTTCCGGCGCGCACGGTTGCGGCACCAAAACTTTCTCGATTTGCCAAAAACGATTCAAAGTGGGACGAAAAAACGAGTTCGGCAGCCGCTTTAGAAGCGCTATACGGGTCGCGACCACCAAGTTCGTCGGTCTCGCGATAACCGCGACTAACTTCAAGATTTTTGTAGCACTTGTCAGAAGTGACAAATACGAGAGCGCGTACTGAATCAGTTTTTTTGACCGCTTCCATTAAATTAATTGCGCCACCAATATTTGTGTCGTAGGTTGTTTTTGGGTCGGCATATGATCGTCGAACTAGCGCTTGCGCAGCGAGATGAAAGACGATTTCTGGGCGTGATTGCTGTATGAAACGAGTCAAGTGATCGGCATCGCGTACATCGCCATCTTCGTGCTTGATTAGTCGACCAAGTTCGAGCTGTGAAAAGTGACTGTGGTTGTTTTCTGGTGGTAGCGCGTAACCAAAAACTTCAGCGCCCGCCAAATGCAACCAAAGCGACAACCACGAACCTTTGAAACCAGTATCGCCAGTTATAACGACACGCTTGCCTTTGAGATTGGCGAATGCCTCAATTAACGAACCCATGGCGCCTTGCCTGAAGCAAACATCTGATTCAACAACTCCCAGTCACGGTATGTATCCATGCATTGCCAAAATTCGTCATGCGCATACATGTTCATTTGTTTGTCTCGAACTATCGACTGAATTGGTTCTTTTTCAAAAACTAGATCTTCACGCGGCTCAAGAAAATTAAACACGCCTGCTTCGCAAACGAAAAAGCCACCGGAGATTCGCCCGCCAGATGCCTGTGGTTTTTCATTGAATCCGGTCACATTGTTGTTGTCGTCAACTTGCAATTCGCCAAAGCGACTCGGCGGTCTAACGCCAGTTACGGTC
>JAQCDG010000119.1 GCA_027731085.1 Actinomycetota bacterium
CAGAGGTGATTTTGGCTAATCGGGGCTTTGGGCATAAATAGCGAAATCGCCTGGGATAATAGAGCCGTATGGCGAATTTGGACCTTGACCCAACTCTGCATTGGCGCGACGCCAATGTCGATGTACACAAAGTGGTGGTCGGGCCGTTTGACAACAATGTTTTCGTCGTGCGGTGTCGTCGCTCGGGTGATGCCGTACTAATCGACGCCGCCAACGAACACGAACAGTTGTTGCAATTGTGCAAACGACTTGGTGTCAGGCGCGTGCTCGAAACGCATGGACATTGGGATCACATTCAGGCGGTGCCCGCGATGCGCGAAGCAGGCTACGAAGTTGCAGTTACGGCACTCGATGCGCCACGCTTGCGCGAAGTCGGCTACGACGTATTTATTGACGATGCCGAGGTGATTGAAGTTGGTGATTTGCGATTGCGCGCGATTCACAATCCTGGCCACACAGAGGGTTCGATTTCGTTTCATGTTGTTGATACGCCGTTGTTGTTTACGGGTGACACGCTGTTTCCGGGTGGGCCGGGCAATACACAACTTGAGGGTGGTGACTTCGCGACGATTATCGATTCGATCGACAACAAGTTGTTGACATTTGCTGCTGAGACAATTGTCCTACCAGGGCACGGTCTTGACACGACGATTGGCGCTGAGCGACCGCAACTCGCCACGTGGGTTGCTCGGGGTTGGTGACGCACCGCGTGGGTTGTTCGGGGTTGGTGAAATTAATTACTACTACGGCCGTAGTGCAAATATCTGGGTGCGCAATTACACTTATTTAAGTGAGCGAACTGTTTCGCATTGACGATCTTCATGCCAAGCCTGCTGAGGCTGACACACAAATTTTGCGCGGATTATCACTGACCGTAA
Source organism: Actinomycetota bacterium (assembly GCA_027731085.1). Taxonomy (GTDB): domain Bacteria; phylum Actinomycetota; class Acidimicrobiia; order Acidimicrobiales; family Ilumatobacteraceae; genus BACL27. The sequence continues at coordinate 879 of JAQCDG010000119.1, forward strand.
ACACGGGCGAAGTGCACGCGATCATGGGACCAAACGGTTCGGGCAAATCGACGCTCGCGACAACTTTGCTCGGTGCCCCCGAATACGAAGTTACAAGTGGTCGAATTTTTTACAAAAGTGAAGATATTTCGCTATGGCCGACAGAAGTTCGCGCGAAAGCTGGCATCTTTTTGGCGTTTCAATATCCGCAAGAGATTGCCGGTGTTTCGGTGATTCAGTTTTTGCGACAGGCGCTTTCGGCGCGCAAAGGCATTGATCTTTCGGTTCTCGAATTGCGTTTGTCAATTATTGATTGGATGAAACGACTCGGCATGGATTCGTCGTTCGTCGACCGCTATCTCAACGAGGGTTTTTCGGGTGGCGAAAAAAAGCGCAACGAGATTATGCAGATGGCGATTCTTGAACCCGAGTTGGCGATTCTCGACGAGACAGATTCTGGGCTCGACATTGATGCACTGCGAATTGTCGCCCAGGGCATTCGCGAAGTGCGACAAGATCGGCCCGAGATTGGCATCGTGCTGATCACCCACTATCAGCGTCTGCTCGACGAAGTGAAGCCTGACTTCGTGCACATTTTGATCGACGGACGCATCGTCAAGTCGGGCTCGATCGAACTCGCATCCGAACTTGAAAAAAACGGCTACGACGCATACCGAATGGTTGCATAACCGTGGTTGGTGCGAACTCGGTGCTTGATGCAGCGGCGATTCGCCGTGAGTTTCCGGTTGTTACGAGCGAAATCAACGGCAAGCCGATTGTTTATTTAGACAGCGCGAACACTTCGCAAAAGCCGAATGTCGTGATCGACGCGATGACCACATTTATGCGCGAGTCGTATGCGCCAATTAATCGCAGTGCATATTCGTTGGCCGCCAGTGCAACAGAAAAATACGAAGGTGCGCGTGCGGCTATGGCGAAATTTATCAATGCCAATAGCACCAACGAAATTGTGTTCACGAAAAATGCGACAGAAGCGCTGAACTTGATCGCCTATTCGTGGGGTCGCGCCAACCTGAAGCGTGGTGACGTGGTTGTACTTACCCACATGGAGCATCACGCCAACATCGTGCCGTGGCAAATGTTGCAACAAGAACGCGGCATCGAGTTGCGATGGGTGCCATTGACGAGCGATTTTCAACTTGACTTGAGTTCACTGCCGACTTTGCTCGCCGGAGCGAAAGTATTTTCGTTCACCGCGATGTCGAATGTTTTGGGCACGATTAATCCTGTCGAAAAACTTTGTGCGGCGGCTCGGGCTGCTGGTGCGCTGGCAATCGTTGATGCGTGTCAATCTGTGCCACACTCGCCGACCGATGTTCGCGCACTCGGTGCCGACTTCGCGATGTTCTCTAGTCATAAAATGTGTGGACCGTCGGGTGTCGGTGTGTTGTGGGGTCGCGAAGAGTTGCTCGAGGCGATGCCTCCATTCATGGGTGGCGGCAACATGATCTCTGAAGTGCGACTGGATGGTTTCAAGTGTGCAGAACTGCCAGCCAAGTTCGAGGCGGGCACGCCACCGATCACCGAGGTTGTTGGTTTGGGTGCGGCGGTTGAGTTTTTGAATGGTGTCGGCATGGCCAATATTCGTCAGCACGAAATTGCGATGTCGAGCTATGTGCTCGAAATGTTGACGAGCCGTTTTGGTGACGACATCACGATTCACGGCCCGCGCAACCCCGAACTGCGCGGCGCGACATTTAGTTTTGCCTTTCGCGGTATTCATCCGCATGATCTGAGCCAGGTGCTCGACCAGTCAAATGTTTGTGTCCGCGCCGGGCATCACTGCGCCAAGCCGTTGATGAAAATTATTGGTGCAAATGCGACCGCTCGTGCAAGTTTTTATCTCTATAACACGACTGCCGATGCTGATGCGCTTGCCGATGCCCTGGACTCGGCATCAGATATCTTTTAGACAGAGAGTTTGAGCGAGGACACATGCCGGGCATTGAAGATCTTTATCGAGAGATAATTCTCGATCACTATCGCACCCCGCGAAATCGTGGCGAGTTGGCACCGCCGGCTGTTAGCGCTGAGGGCAATAACCCACTTTGTGGTGACGACATTCGCGTCTATTTAGATGTTGTTGATGGTGTCGTACACGATGTGAAGTTTTCAGGTCAAGGTTGTTCGATTAGTCAGAGTTCAACTTCGATGATGACGGTGGCTGTTAAGGGCAAGACGATCGAAGAAGTGCGTGCATTCGTTCGGCGGTTCAAGCACATGATGACGCTCACCGAAGGCGACGATGAAGTTGATCAATCGATCAACCTTGGCGACATCGAAGCGTTGCAAGGCGTCGTCAAGTTTCCGGTGCGCATCAAGTGCGCAACCCTCGGCTGGAACACTCTTCTCGAAGGTCTCAACGAAGCCACCAAATAACTTCTAAGTTTTGAGAGATGGGCCGATTTGGTAAGTCGGTAGCGAAATGATTTGGCGGGCGAAAATGTCGGTGCTCGATTTGGCGATCGAGATTTCATAGTCACCCGAGGTGATAACCCAAGCGTGGCGAGCGGTCGACCAGGTGCGAAAGGCAATCCATGAAATATCAAATTGCGCGGTGCGGTGCTCGTTGGCGTTCAAAACGCACTTGTGCCACGCACCAAGTCTCGCAGGTTCATTTTCGTCGTCGAGCCGACGCACATACGCCTGCACGACAACGGTGCCGAGTCGTGATGAATTGTTTTCGAGCGCAATAGAAACGCGACATGTCGGCTGATTGTTTTGCAATGTAGTGATCGTCGGTTGATGCCAAGTGACATTTGCATACGACAAGCCGTGACCAAATGTGAGCAGCGGTTCGACTTTGTTGGCGGCGAAACCGCG
>JAQCDG010000120.1 GCA_027731085.1 Actinomycetota bacterium
ACGCATGAAGTTGATGGTCATGACGTGGCAGCGCTTGAGACGATCATGACAAAGTTGCCATTTGCCAAAAATGCGCCTTCGGCAATTATCTGCCACACGATTAAAGGCAAGGGTTTTCCGTTTGCTGAGGGCAACCCTGAATGGCACCACAAGTCAGGTATGACAGAAACTGACATTCAACAGATGTACGACTGTTTGACATGAGTAAAACGAGTACTTGTGATGCAAGGGTGAGCCATGCGTAAGACGGCCCTTGACTGTGTTCATAAATTGTCGAAGATTGACGAAAGGGTCGTTTTTGTTGGCTCTGATCTTGGGCCGGGCGTGCTTGACAAAATGAAAACAGAATTTCCGGACAGATTCTTTATGGAAGGTGTCAGCGAGCAATACATAGTCGGCATGGCTGCCGGTTTGGCGATGGAAGGTTTTATTCCATATGTGAATACGATCGCAACATTTTTGACTCGTCGATGCTACGAACAAGTCGCAGTTGATTTATGCATCCATGATTTGCCCGTGCGGCTGATCGCCAACGGCGGCGGCGGGGTATATGCACCTCTCGGACCAACCCATTTGGCAGTCGAAGACATTGCGATCATGCGAGCTCTTCCGAATATGGCAGTGGTTGCTCCGTGCGATGCCGATGAAATGAATCGTCTGATGATGTCAACTCTTGAGTGGCCGCATCCAATTTATATTCGACTTGGTAAAGGTGGTGACAAAGTAGTTAGCGAAGAAAAAAATGGTTTTGAACTCGGCAAGTCGATCAAGATGCGAAGCGGTCGTGATGGTTTATTCATTACGACAGGTGTGATGACTCAACTTGCACTTGAAACAGCCGATATTTTGAAGAAAGACGGTGTCGACGTCGGAGTTTTGCACGTGCATACAATCAAACCGTTCGACCATGCCGGAGTGATCGCGGCTATAGAAGACGTTAGGGCAGTTGTCACAGTTGAAGAACATATCGTCAACGGTGGTCTTGGCTCGGCTGTGCTCGAGTCGTGCAGCGAATTGCAGCCTGAGCTATTGCCAAAAATTTTGCGGATAGGTATTCCTGACAAATTTGCAACTGAATATGGAAGTCAAAACTCACTCTTGAAACACTGGGGAATAACGTCAAGTACCTTGGTAGGTGCAATGATGAAAAAACTTGGAGGTGCGCAGTGACGTTTACATCCGATGAAGATCTCGCAATTGAAAACGAATACTCAACCAATGGATACATAATTCGTGTAAACGCCGATAAAGAAGCGTTCAAATGGATTCAAAAAAACGCAGCGTCGGTTGCTGCTTCGGCTCTGAAAATTCAAGTGCCAAACGATGCTGAATTATTTCTCAACGAAATTCATAAATTAGTTGAGCCCTCTGCGCTAAATGATTTCAGACTCAAAGTCATTCAAGGATTAAATGCTCTGCCTGAGTTCAGGTTGATGTATTTTCGCCTCGCAAAGCCATATCTTGAGGCAATCGTTGGCAACGAATTGGCAATGCAGCAACGCATCAACCTGAGCATTCAGATGCCTAACGACACGAGTTCATTGTTGCCGGTGCATGCAGACACTTGGTCGGGTGACTCACCATTTGAGGTCGTGGTGTGGTTGCCTCTGGTCAACTGTTTTGGCACAAAGGCAATGTATTTGCTGCCTCCAATCGAGTCGGCAAAGTTTTCAGATGAATTCAGTAAACGCGGTGGTAGTAGTAGCGAGTCGATTTTCGATTCGATAAAAGACGAGGTCAAATGGCTTGAAGTTAAGAGTGGACAAGTATTGGTATTTGATCAGTCGCTTCCACACGGCAATCGCCTAAACCAAGAAACCGAAACTAGATGGTCGATGAACTGTCGTTTTAAAGGAGTGTTTACTCCGTATGGCGATAAAAAGCCGGGCGAGTTCTTCGAGCCGATTACTTTGCGACCAGCATCTCGTCGAGGAATGAGTTATTCGTTGCCGAAGATCTCATGAAAAAACTACGCGGCTATATTTTTGCAAGACCGTTCATGGGCGAACGAGCACCGCAACATGTGCAAAATATTATTTTGCGTGACTACTGCACGAAAAAAGGTCACGAACTTTTGCTTGCGGCAACCGAGTATGCGATGCCAGATTCATTTATGATCCTCGAATCAGTTCTCGACGACTTGGCAAGTGTTGACGGCATCGTGTTTTACAGTCTTTATCAATTGCCAACGCAACCCGCTCAGCGAAAGTCGGTTTACTCGCGTGCACTCAGCGCCGGCAAGTCTCTGCACTTTGCAGTTGAAGGAATGTCAATTGTCAAACAACAAGATGTTGATTCAGTAGAGCAGTGCTTGCTCGTCAAAGCCACACTTGATCACTGCGTCGCTGAAGTTGAGGGCTAATTAAATGGGTGTACTGCGCGAATTTGTTACGCCGCTGCACCGTGCGACGAAACGAGATTATCTCGCGCGAATGAACGACGACAAAGTTCATTGCATGCTCAAGGCGAAAGAATACGGTGCAGATTATTGGGACGGAGATCGTCGGTATGGATACGGCGGATACTCATATCGCGCTGGCTATTGGACGCCAGTTGCGCAAAAACTTATTGACACATACAAATTGAGGGCTGGCTCGAAAGTATTAGATCTGGGTTGCGGAAAAGGGTTTTTGCTACATGAACTTTTGACGCTTGAACCTAAATTGCAGGTCGTTGGCACCGATATTTCAGAATATGGACTAAACCATGCAACAGATTTGGTTCGACCTTTCACCCAGATTCATGATGCACGCGGTGAGTTTAAATGGGGTGACAAAGAGTTTGATTTGGTTATCTCGCTGACGATGCTGCATAACCTTCGAGCGTTTGATCTCGAGCACTGCCTTCGCCAGATTCAGCGAATCGGCAAGGCGCACTATGTGACCTCCGAGAGTTATCGGACCGAACTCGAACAGTTCAATCTTCAATGTTGGGCGTTGACTTGCGAAACCTTCTTTGATTTTGATGAATGGCTATGGATGTTTGAGAAGACGGGGTATCAGGGAGACTACGAATTCATATACTTTGAGTAGTCAATGTTTCTCATCACAATCGATAAATCAGGTCGCCTCTTAGTTGAACAAACAGTTCTCAACGTCAATGGCAACCCGCACTATCTGGCTCGCGTGCCGACGATTTCGGACAATAGTTCACGCGAAGACATAACTGATTGGCTAATCAAAATCGGCGCTGATAGCGCGTCAGTGAATGCGTTCTTCGACATTTGTTTGAGCACGCGCAGCGACTCGAGTAAATATGTGATTTGTAGTGTCGGTGAAGTGCGCTTACATGACGCAAAGTTTGAGTTGAAGTCTTTAGATTCACTTTGGAAACAAGAAATCGACAATTCAATTGCAGTCGCGATGAATCAAATTGTCAAGCAAGTTGAGATTGCTTCGGTCGGCGCTGCAAAGCGCTTTGAGAGTCAGTTATTGCAAGACTTCGATTTGAACAAGGTAAGTCCGAGAGTTTTCTTTGCCAAATCTGAAACGGTTGTGGCTAATGAGAGTTTGATTTCGTTTCTAGGTGCATTTGCGGTTGTGAATGGCCATAAAACTGCCCGTTTGTGCATGCATCAAGATCAGACCCAAGTGATTCAAGAGATGCTGATGATCCACGCCGAGCAAATTAGCACTGGGCCGTTGCGACAAGATAGAGATTCGTCGGTTTCGTATCACATGATGCGTGGTGCGCTTGAA
>JAQCDG010000121.1 GCA_027731085.1 Actinomycetota bacterium
TTTGGCTGGTTGCAAACTTTGTATCCGCTGTGGCGTTCGCTTGACGAAGAGTCGGCGCATGTTTCAGCGTGGGTCGGCCTGGCCGAACTCGCGTTGTCGGGTTGCACAACTTCGACCGACCATCTTTATGTTCACCCTGCGGGTGCGGGAGATTTGTTAAGTGCCGAGATTGCCGCGGCGCTTGACATCGGCGTGCGGTTTCATCCAACACGTGGCTCAATGTCGTTGTCGATCAAAGATGGCGGGTTGCCACCCGATGATGTGGTGCAAGACCACGATGTAATTCTTGAAGAATCGGCGCGCGCAGTCGCCAAGCACCACGATCGCAATCACGGGGCGATGGTGCGTGTGGCGTTGGCGCCATGTTCGCCATTTTCAGTGACGAAACAATTGATGATCGACTCAGCCGAGTTGGCCGCGAAACTCGACGTGCGATTGCACACGCATTTCGCCGAGAACTCAGAAGATGACGCGTTTTCACTCGCGACTTTTGGTTGTCGACCAATGGATTATCTAGAGGAAGTTGGCTGGTGCCACGACAAAACTTGGCTCGCCCATTGTGTGATGCCAAATCATGATGAGATTCAACGGCTCGGTGCGGCGCGAATCGGGGTTGCGCACTGTCCGAGCAGCAACTTGATTTTGTCGTCGGGTGTAGCACCTGTGATCGACTTGATCGCAGCGGGTGTGCATGTTGGTATCGGCGTTGACGGCTCGTCGTCTGCTGACAGCGCGTCGATGTGGCTCGAGACGCGACAAGCGATGTTGCTCGCAAAGTTGCGCAGCGGTGCTGGCGCCGGCACGGCGCGTATGGCGCTCGAGTGTGCCACGCGAGGCGGCGCTGGGTGTCTTGGACGTGTCGGCGAGATCGGCGAATTGTCGGTTGGCAGTGTTGGCGATGTGGCGATTTGGTCTTTGACCGGCCCGGCATTTGCTGGGGCGATCGCCGACCCAATTGAGGCGTGGCTGCGATGCGGGCCAGTCGTGGCGCGCGACACGATCGTGCACGGCAAACATGTCGTGCGTAACTACGACATAGTAAGTGCGAAACTTGAGCCGATGCTCAAGTCTCATGCCAAACTCGCCCACCGCATGCAACAACACGTTCTACAGTGACGTGATGTCAAAAAGTCGGGGGTTTGAGTTGCATCAGTCGTTGCAACGGTCGATGAAGGGCAAAGTTACGCGATGGTTGTTGCAATTGTTGCAGCGCTGCCGACTTGGGCGCACCCTAATTTCGATGACGACACGGTTTGCAATTTCGCAAACTGCAAGCATTGAAATTCGCGGAACAAAAGTTAACTACTCGACGCTTGAGTTTTCGTGGTTGAAGAGCCGATTCGAAGACATCGAAACCCTCGAGCCGACAACACTGACATGGATTGACGAAGCAACCCCGAACTCGGTTCTTTGGGACATCGGCGCCAACATCGGCTCGTACGCAATTTACGCCGCGCTTAGTAAAAAGATGAAAGTGGTTGCATTTGAGCCATCGCCATTTAACATCGAGTTTTTATCGCGAAACATTTGGTTGAATAACCTCGAAGCGCAAGTCACAGTAGTTCCTAATCCATTGAGCAGCGATGCAACTCAGGCAAAACTGCTGATGAAGTCGATCGAGTGGGGAAACTCGGGCTCAACTTTCGGCGAAAACTATGCCGAAAACGGTCAGCCAATCGAAGTCGAGTTCGAATATCAAACAATCGGCTTCTCAATGGACCAAGCCCTAGCTTGGCTCGGTCTTGCGCAACCTGACTACATCAAACTTGACGTTGACGGCATCGAGGGCTTAATTCTCAGCGGCGGCGCAAAAGTGTTATCAAAAGTAAAAAGTTTGCTCGTCGAAATGCCCGAATTCGACTCAGGGCGACAAATGGTGCAGTTGGCCCTGACAAATGCTGGCCTGACACGCGAAAAGTCGGCTCAACACAACGAAATTTGGTCGCGGCTCTAGCCACAAAACAAAAGTGGGTCGCCAGGGGATCGAACCCTGGACCTGCGGATTAAAAGTCCGTCGCTCTACCAACTGAGCTAGCGACCCAAGTCGCTGTCAGGCTAGTTGATTATCGGGCGGTTTGTTCAACCGTTAATGCGACACAAGACCGACACAAGATTGTCGATTTATCGCGCAATAACTCATTCAGCGCTCCCGCAGATGCTTGACTAATTGCATGCGATTTCTCCCCCAACTCAACGCAAATCGCCGCACGATTCTGCTCGCAACATGGGGGCTATTCACGGGCCTAACTTTTTTAATGATTTCGGTGGGCAGTTTCAGCACGCTCCTCGGCATCCGCGCCGAACTCGAAAAATTGCCGACAATCATTAGCGGCGGCATCACCACCGCCTACTTCGCGGGTTATTTGATCGGCTCTTGGTATTCACTTCGCGCACTTCGAAGCGTCGGCCACATTCGCGTCTACGCCGCACTCGCATCGCTGCTTAGCGCATCAATTCTTGTCATTGGTTTGTTTGACTCGCCAATCATCTGGCTGATCATGCGCGTGAGCACCGGCTTTTGTTTGGCCGGTCTTTATGTCGTCGCCGAATCGTGGCTCAACGGCATGGCCGAAAATCACTATCGCGGTCGATTACTTGCGATCTATAACGTCGTCACGATCGGCGCCATGGGTATGGGTCAATTGTTGGTTTTCAATTTTGACGCCCGCAATCTCAGTGGATTCGCATTTGCTGCGATCGTTGCATCTCTCGCAGTGATTCCAATTTCGATTTCAGAGCAAGCGGCCGCACCTGAAGTAGAAAATCATCTGCATCTCAGCCTGCGCGATCTCGCAAAAATCGTGCCAACAGGCGCGGGCACAATTTTGTTAGTCGGTCTCGCCCACGGCGGCGTTCTCGGCATGGCGGTAATTCATGCAACGCGCGAGGGTCTGAGCATTGGGCGCATCGGCATCCTTGTTGCGGTGCTGCAACTCGGTGGCACGGCATTGACTTGGCCGATTTCTTCGGCATCTGACGACATCGACCGTCGCATCATCGGATTGTTGTGCTGCCTCGCGGTCATGGCGCTCGGTGCAGTCATGCTTTCGCAACCAACGGGCAACAACTGGACAATACTTTTATTGTTTGCAATCGGCGGTTTTAGTTTTCCGTTGTATGCAATTGGCGGTGCGTACACCAACGACTGGGTATCACCCGAACAAATGGGCGCTGCAGCATCGCAACTTGTAACGCTTTATGGCTTGGGCGCAATGATCGGCCCACTCGTTGCTGCACTGTTTCTTGACATCATCGGCACACAAGGTTTTGCGTGGTCGATCATCTCGTTGCATGCACTTGTGTTGTTGTTTTTGATCTATCGCATTCGCGCCTGGCATGCACCAATGACAACAAAGCACTGGGACAACGTTTCATTTCATGGTCGCGCATTTTTTATTCCGGCAACAATCGTTTCGCTCGGTGTCAACCAACGCGGGCGATCAGCACGCCAACGCCAGCAAACTGCAGAGCAACAGCAACAACAGTAAACACGTGCCACACCTCGTGATAACCAAACACGAGCGGTCGAAGTTGCGGACGCTGCAAATAAAACAAAATCGCGCCAACTGTGTAGACGATGCCACCGAGAGCAAACAACAACAAACTAGTGAAACCAGCGCGGTGATACGCCCACGGCAAAATTATCAGCGCCGCCCAACCGATT
>JAQCDG010000122.1 GCA_027731085.1 Actinomycetota bacterium
GCCTGAACTCAAGGGTCGCGACACATCTTCGTTGCGAGTGATTCCTGTTGGTGGCAGTGCGGTGCCAAAGGCGTTAAGTGAGGCCTATCGCGAAACTGTTGGTTTGCCGATCTTGCAAGCATGGGGTATGACCGAGACGAGTCCGATTGCGGCGACATGCAATCTCTCGCTTGCAGATCAGAAAAAGTCAATCGAAGAGCAAGCCGAGTTGCGCACAACAGTTGGCACAATAAATTTTGGTGTCGACTGTCGCGTGGTGTTGCCAAGTACGACAACACCTGTGCCGTGGGACGGAGAAACTAGCGGTGAGTTGCAATGTGCCGGCTCATGGATCGCTTCGACTTATTACAACGATGCTCGCGCCGCTGAAAGTTTCACTGATGACGGCTGGCTACGCACTGGTGACGTAGCGACGATGGATTCTTCTGGTCGTATTCGACTTGTTGATCGCACGAAAGACTTGATCAAGACAGGCGGAGAGTGGATCTCTTCAGTTGAAATCGAAAACGAATTAATGTCTCACCCGAAGATCAAAGAAGCCGCAGTTGTTGGTGTACCGCACCCAAAATGGTCAGAAAGACCGCTGGCGTGTGTCGTGCTAAACCCTGGCGAAACTATGAGCAAAGATGAGGTACTTGACTACATTCGACCGCGACTCGCGAAGTGGCAAGTGCCCGACGATGTGGTGTTCATCGATGAAGTGCCGAAAACCAGCGTTGGCAAATTTTCAAAAAAGACACTGCGAGAAAAATTCGCCGATTATGTTTTGCCGACTATCTAGAAATTAATCCGTCGCAAAAACTGTGAGGTCTGTTCGTCACTCGGACTGGCGAACAGTTGCTCTTTCGGGCAAATAGTTGCTAATTAAGGGCAAAACTGGCACTACTTGACAAAGAGACAGTTATAGTCTTATTGTCTCACTATGGCTGTTGCTGAAACCACAAACCCAGCGTTGGTAACTGAGGTTGAGATGCGTGTGCTTGACGCCACGAAATTAGCCATTGAGAAGTGGGGAGTATCGCGCTTTACTGTTTCTGATGTTTGCGATCTGGCAAATGTTTCGCGTGCAACCGTTTATCGAATGTTTCCGGGCGGCAAAGAAGTTTTGCTCGAAGCACTGCATGTGCGGTCACTAGATGAATTTTTCACCACGCTTTTAGCTCGTGCTGAAGGCGCAAAGTCGCTCGAAGATCTGCTCGTGCGTTGCATCGTTTCGGCAACCACCGAGTTGCGCAACGATCAACACTTGGCGATGATGCTGGCCACCGAGCCCGGCACGACTCTGATGCAGTTTACGATCGATGGCTTGTCGCGCATCGTGCGTGTCGCGGCCTCGTATTTGGCGCCGCTGGTTGCAGACTTCTTGCCGAAGCGCGAAGCCGATGCACTGGTTGAAGTTTTGGCTCGTCTCGTAATTTCGTATTTCTTGACGCCATCAGATCGCTATGACTTCACCAACGAAGCGAGCACTGCCAAGTTTTTAAATACGCACATCAACATCCACGAATTAACAAAGTAAAAACTACATAAACAGGAGCAACAGCTATGTCAATTACAGAAAAGCAAAATCAAGAAATCATCGGTCGTGATGAGATCAACAACATTGAGGCGATTTTGAGCATTCCGCTCACGCCGGCAAATGAGATTGAACATGTCGTCAAGAACAACGCCGATTCGGTTTTCACCTGGGATTACTCGTTATCCCGACCGCCATTGCGCAAACTTTATGAAAAAGCCAAGACGAGTCAATGGAACGGCACATTTGACTTGGATTGGAGCACCGAAGTCGACATCGAAAAAACTATCACCGCTGACCAGGACGCAATCGGCCGTGGGATGAATGCAGACCTGTACGCAGATACGAAACTCGCAAAATGGACTGACAAAGAATGGCTCGAGTTCGGCATTCATAGTCGCAAGTGGAGCCTCTCGCAGTTTCTGCATGGTGAGCAGGGGGCGCTTATTTGCACCAGCAAAATTGTCGAGACTGTGCCATGGTACGACGCGAAACTTTATGCCAGCACTCAGGTCGTTGACGAGGCCCGTCACGTCGAAGTGTTCGCTCGTTATCTTGACGAAAAACTCGACGGTGGCTATCCGATCAATCCGCACCTTAGTTTGTTGCTCGACGACATTGTCAAAGACTCACGCTGGGACTTCACATACCTCGGCATGCAGATCATGGTCGAAGGTCTGGCGCTTGCAGCATTCGGCTACTTGCATCAGTTGACCAGTGAGCCACTGTTGAAGAAATTGCTGCGCTACGTCATGAGTGACGAAGCCCGTCACGTGGCATTCGGTGTACTCAGCCTCAAAGAGGTTTACGACGGCATGAGCGACAAAGAGATCATGGATCGCCAAGAGTTCGCATACGAAGCCAGCATTCGTATGCGTGACCGCTTCTTGCAACAAGAAGTTTGGCAACACATGGGTGTCGACCCAAAGACTTTGATCCCGTTGTTGGTCAATGATCCGACTCGCAAAATTTTCCAGCAAATGTTGTTTGCCAAGATCGTGCCGAATTGCAAGAAACTTGGGTTGCTTGACCGTAACGACAAGTGGTTGCGCCATCGCTTTGAAGAGATGGGTGTAATTCAGTTCGAAGACTGGGAAAACACAGACGACGAATATCTCAAGTTCGAAATCGGCAAAGAAGTCGAGATTCGTCACTAGTTATCTCCAAATCGTTGGCGCGCGTTGCGATCAACGAGCGGTAAAACTCGTTAGTTTCGTGCGCCTACAAATGACTATTATTTAGCCATGCCCAGATTTGGTCAGGTTCTCACCGCAATGGTTACGCCGTTCGACAAGAACGGTGAATTAAACCTCGATGGTGTGCGTCGCCTGGCGAAATGGCTGCAAGACAACGGCAACGATGGGCTAGTTGTCGGTGGCACAACAGGCGAGGCATCGACGCTGACAGATGACGAGAAACTTGCGTTGTTTGCCGCAACCGTCGAGGCAGTAACGATTCCGGTTATTGCCGGCACGGTCACCAACGACACGAAGCATTCAGTTCATTTGACTAAACAGGCTTCGAAACTAGGCATCGCCGGCATTTTGGCTGTTGGTCCGTATTACAACCGACCATCTCAGGCTGGCATTCTCGCGCACATGAAAGCAGTATCTGCGGCGACGACACTGCCTGTTGTCGTGTACGACATTCCGGTTCGCACTGGGCGAAAAATTTCGACAGCAACACTCGCGAAACTGGCAAACGAAGTAAAAAATGTCGCAGCACTTAAAGATGCAAGTGGTAACCCAGCCGAGACCGCGATGTTGATGACCCAAGTGCCAAAAAGTTTTGAACTTCTCAGCGGCGACGACGGTTTAACTTTGCCGTTGATGGCGATCGGCGCGACTGGCGTGATCGGTGTGGCGACGCATTGGACTGCCACCGATCATCAAGAGATGTTTAAAAAATGGAACTCTGGCGATATCGCAGGTGCGCAAGCGATTAACTCGCGGATGCTCGAGAGTTTCGCGTTTGAAACTGGTGACGACAACCCGAACCCGCTGCCAAGCAAAGTGATGATGAATCACCTTGGTCTCGATGTTGGTGAGGCGAGATTGCCGATGGGTGCGCCGCCGAGCGGTTTGGCTGAACGCGCCGCAAAAGTG
>JAQCDG010000123.1 GCA_027731085.1 Actinomycetota bacterium
TAATGTCTGAGCAAAACTCAAACGACAAACTTGATCTTGCAAAGGTTTACAAATTTAGGTTCGCCTGGCTCGCCCAAGAAAAGAAGGCTATAACTTGGGTAATAATCACAAACTGGATTGAACGCCAGCTCGGAAACCCGAAGGTTGTGCTTGACCCGGCCGCTGGGCTCGGCGAATTCATCGTCGGTTCATCTGCCCCTGAGCGCTGGGCGTGCGATTTACTAGACCAACGAAAGTCATGGCCGAGTGGCATCACGACTCGATTTGGAGATATCGCCGTAGCCGACCTGCCAAAAGAACACTTCGACCTGATTTTTGTATCAAATTTCTTAGAGCATCTTCCAACACCAGATCACGTCTATCGATATTTGATGCAGTTGCGACAGGCTCTTAAGCCCACGGGAAAACTCGCAATCATGGGCCCAAACTTTCGTTTTAGCGCCAACGAATATTACGACTTTGCCGACCATCTTCTGCCGCTGAGTGACCGCACAATCGAAGAACATCTGGCTGCCGTTGAAATGAAGTGCGAAAGAATTATTCCGAGGTTTTTGCCGCTGGCTTTTCGTTCACAACGGTTTTCACATCCGCTATTAGTGAAACTTTATTTGGCCGTGCCCTTGTTCTGGCGATTTTATGGAAAACAGTTTTTTATCGTCGCCGCCAAGTCGACAATTAACTGACGAGGCGCCAGCTGACGAGTGGCACATCGCGATAGAGGCGCTCGATTTCGTAAAACCTGCGCGTGTCATCGTCGAAAACATGCACGACCACACTGCCGTAGTCAATGAGAATCCACTGTTGTTGCGAAACACCTTCGCTAGACAACGGTGAACGACCAGTTTGTGTGCGAACCGCGTCGGTGATCGCGTCGCAAATGGTGCGAACTTGGCGTTTGTTGCCGGCGCTCGCAACAACAAAAAGATCGGTGATGGCGAGAACTTCGCCAACATTCAAAACCGTGATGTCGGTGGCCTGCTTATCGTCAGCGGCTAGCGCGGCAATCTTGGCAATTTGCATTGCCTCTGGTTGAATTTGAAAGTTTGTCATTCGTCGTCGACGCTAAGGGTAGTCGTCGGAATCTCTGGATTGCTCTCAAGAAACTGGGCAAAAGTCGCGCCGATGACAATTTGCAGATCGATGCCTTGGGCTCGCTCGTTGGTTCGGCCCGCCGAAACTTCGCCAATGTAATTGGCTACATCTTCGACGCCAATCAAAACATTGCTGTCGACATAAAGTACCCGTGTCACCTCTTGGGGTGGACCCGGCACCTCACGAACCAGAGCGATGTTCAAACCTCTGGCCATCAACCGTCGCACAATTTCACGACTGACAACCGCATTATTGAATGGACTATCAATCTGCACTGACAACTGCCCCGTGAGATCTGACTCGGTCTTCGAGGTTGGCGCGACACTGGCCATGATCATCGTCACTTCGGCACTATCGAGTTGATACATATCTAATGAGTTCGGGTTCAAATCACCGGCTGGCACTGCCGTTGCTGCGAACTGCCAAACTTGAATCGGACCAGAAATTAGTCGGTGAAAAAAAGATTTGAAATCGGTTGGTGGTTCGACGGTTGAAACTGCTGGGTCGAGTTTGAGACCGAGACCTACCGTGTTGGCAATGGCCGTCAACACCGACTTTTGGTGGTTGAAACGCTCGGCTTCGGTTTGATCAATTTGACGCGCTAGCAAAATGTCGACAAGCGTGGTCGTCTCGACGGTAGTCCGACCAAGTTTGGTGACAGTGCGCAACGCGCCGTCTGGTTCGGTGTTGCGAACATCTGAATCTAAGAGAATTTCAGCAGGCCCAATCGGATTGAACAGCTCGACTAGTTCGCCCCGCTTCATGATGCCGAACGTCGTGAACGAGACGTCAAGAAGACCTTCGACATCGGCGACAAAAGCCGACGCATCGTCGCCCGTATACGAATCAGAAACTCGACGCGGCTCTTCACCTTCAAGAACTTCAGCCATTGATTTGGCCGGCAACGAAACAATCGTGCCACCCAAACTGTTGCCCGAAAGAGCAACTATGTTTATGGACGTAATTTCGCTCGATGCGTTGACAGTTGCGAACAACGCAACTGGTGTGCTCGGAATTTTTAGCGTCGTTACATTATTGACATTCGTGCCGTTGCCCGAGTTGAGCACAGAGTTGTAGCCAACGACGAGACCCGCAGGCAACATCAACGCGGCAGCGATACCGCAACAAAGCGCGACGATTGCACGCTGTTTTTGGCGATGCGGAATCGCCGTCACGAATTTGAGCCGTACAAATTGCGAGCAGCAATGACTTGCAGCACTGCATCCGATACCAAATATTCGAGCGGTCGACCATCGATGAATCGCGCACGAAGATCGCTCGAACTCACTTCAAGTCGTGGCACTTCAACTCGATGCCAATCGAATTCACTCGGCGGCATTAGAGGCGAACCTGGTCGATCAACGACAACCAGGGTCGATAGTTTGGCGATTTCGTTGGCGCGTTGCCACGAACCAAATTTTGCGGCAGCATCATCGCCGACGATTGTAAAAAGTTCTGCATCGCGGTATCGCTCGTGCAGCACAGCCAATGTGTCGGCGGTATAACTCGGGCCACCGCGAGTGATTTCGTCGTCGCCCGCGATTAATCCATCAACGCCTGCAATTGCCGCTTGCACCATGGCTAGTCGATCTGACGCGCTGGCAACCTCGCGGGTGCCGTGCTTTTGCCACGGGTCGTTGGCCACCATCAGCACGACGAGGTCGAGTTTGAGCACATAACGGACATTTACGGCCGTAACAAGGTGGCCTAGGTGGGGCGGATCAAATGTTCCCCCGAACAGTCCGACACGCATTGGCACTATCAAAGTGTATGAGTCAAACAGCCCTCTGACCATATTCGGTGTGACGAAAGGCTTATAAAACTTGACTCAAAAAATGATAAAAGATTCATTTACCTCTTGAACTATTTGTGCCGATGCCCTAATGTAACAACTCCCCCGAATACCCCCCATACAGAAAGAATCGAAACCCCCCATGTCTGACTCAATTGGCATCTACCTGAACGAAATTGGCAAAGTTGCGTTGCTCAACGCCGAAGATGAACGCGATTTGTCGAAAGCGATTGAAGCTGGTCGCGAAGCACGCAAGCGTCACGAAAAAGGTGAACGTGGTGCGGCGATTCGTGCCGACATTCGCAATGCAGCTCGCGCCAAAGATCGATTTATTCGTTCGAACCTTCGATTGGTTGTTTCGATCGCGCGTCGTTATCCGTTGCCACAGGGCATGGATCTTCTCGACTTGATTCAAGAGGGCAACCTTGGTCTTGAGCACGCAGTTGACAAGTTCGACTGGCGTCGTGGTTTCAAGTTTTCAACATATGCAACATTCTGGATTCGTCAAGCGATTGGTCGTGCACTTGACCAAAAAGCAAGTCTGATTCGAATTCCTGGTGATCGTTCGGCGACGTTGCGCGCAGCATTGCGTCAAGGTTCTGGCGATGCCGAAGGTTTGAGTGCGATGAACGCAGAACTTCATCGCCTTACAACACCAGTGTCGCTCGACAAAACAATCGGCGAAGATGGCGATGCAACTTTGGGCGACCTCGTGCCGAACGAAG
>JAQCDG010000124.1 GCA_027731085.1 Actinomycetota bacterium
CCTTACCGCGCTGATCCGAAAAATCGCGGTCAAAAATAATCATCTTGATATACCTAATGAGCGAAGTTCGCATACTTCACCCACCCCACGCGGGGCAGGTGTGGCAATTGTTGCAACATTTGTTGTCGGATTATTGGTTCTGCTGGTCAATGAAACAATCTCGTGTCGCGATTTCTTCACACTTGCAGCGCCCGGGCTAATTGTTGCGTTGATCGGGTGGCTCGACGATCTAGGTCGGGTAACTTCGGCAAAGTTTCGACTGGTCGGACACTTTATTTGTGCGTCAATCACCGTTTGGCTTGCTGGCGGGCTACCAGCCCTGCCGCTAACAGAGTCGGTAATTGACTTTGGAGTTGCAGGTGACATTGCTGCTGTGATCTATTTAGTTTGGATGCTCAATTTATTTAACTTTATGGATGGCATCGATCTGATCACGGGGATTCAAACATTCACGATCTGTCTGGGCGCCGCGATTTTGCTGGTGCTCAGCACAGACAGCGAATTATGGTTGCTTGTCGCTGTGCTGGCAGCTGCAGTATTTGGTTTTATGTATTTTAATTTGCCACCTGCAAAAATATTTCTTGGTGATGTCGGCAGTGGATTCATCGGGTTTACTATCGGGGCGATATCTCTCGTTGTCGCAAAAGTAGAACCGCTCGTCGCGTGGGCAATGATTATCTTGCTTGGTGTTTTTGTTGCAGATGCGACTGTGACTTTGCTTCGAAGACTGCTTGCCCGCGAACCTGTTTATATTGCCCACCGCACGCACGCGTATCAACACCTAAGCAAAAAACTAAATCGCCACTTGTCAGTTTCGCTCGGAGTTGGCGCGATAAATATATTTTTCTTGCTGCCGATCGCTTGGCTCGTAGCCGAATCTACTTTGCAACCAGTTATTGGTTTACTGTTTGCTTATTTACCGCTGGCGGTAGTTGCGGTGATGCTCAAGGCTGGAAAGAAAATCAACTGACTTTTTTGAGTCGCACAAGCGGAATGCGGCGCGGCGTCTTAATCTGATATTCGGCGAAACCTGGCCAAATCGCAACGAGTGAATCCCAAATTTTTTGTCGATGCTCGCCTGCCGAGCCGTGCTCTTCGTAGGTTGACGAGATGCAGTCAAAAACTTCGGCGCCGACTTGAATAGTCACCTTTGGGTGCGCGGCAAGATTTTCAAACCACAGCGGATTATTGGGTGCGCCGCCTTTAGACGCAACGATCACATAATCGTCGCCATCTCGACCGTAAATCAGTGCTGTGCGCCGAAGTTCACCCGACTTTCGACCAGTCGTTGTCAATAACAAAGTCGGCACGCCGCGCCAGATATGCCCCTCTTGGCCGTTGCTTTCAACATATGCACGAATGTGATCTTGCACCCAGCCGACAGGGCTATCTACAACTTTTGATGATGACATGTGGTCAATCTAGCGACACCCTCGTGCCACACTGTGATGATGGAGATTCTTATTGGTTTATTGGTCGTCGTTGTCATCAGCCTTGGCGTGTTGTTGTTTCGTCAAAACGGCAGTGGCAACTTGTCAGCGACACCGCAAAACTTTGACCAGACTGCATTGATTGATGCCGTAAAAACCGCGGTCGATGCCCAAGTCGGTAAAGCGACGCAGCAGGCTCTTGAAAATGTAAATTCGCAAATCGACCGCACCTATCAGGCGCGAACTCAAACATTGGCCACCGAAACAAAAAGTTTGCTCGATCCGGTCGCTACACAAATGAACGAACTTCGCAACGCCGTTACTTCTTTGCAGTCGAACTACACGAACACAGTTGGTGTCACAGAGACAATTAGCAAACAAATCGACACGCTAAACCAAACGACTTCTGCCCTGCAATCGGCACTCAAATCAACGAGTGCGCGCGGTGCATGGGGCGAACAACAGTTGCGCAATGTCATTGAACTGGCCGGCATGTTGCCGTATTGCGACTTTTTTGAACAGACAACCGTGACTGGCAACGACAGAACACAACGACCTGATGCCGTAATCAAATTGCCCAACGACGGTTGTGTAGTGATCGACTCAAAAACACCGCTCGACTCGTATCTCAAAGCCCAAGAAACCTCTGACGCGACATTGCGCCAACAACTTCTCAGCGAACACGCCAAGGCGCTGGCGGGGCACGCCAAAGTTTTGGCCGACAAAAAATATTGGGAGCAGTTCAATCGCTCGCCTGAATATGTGATCATGTTTATTCCTGGTGAGTCATTTTTGGCTGATGCTTTGCGCGCCGATAGCAGTTTGCTCGAGGTTGCGATGCGAAGCCGAGTGTTGATCGCCTCGCCTGTCAATTTGTTGGCGCTATTGCTCGCAGTTGCCAAAGGTTGGCAGGCATTTCAAATTGCAGAACATGCCGAGAACATCGCTGCACTGGGTCGCGAATTATATGAGCGTGTAGACACCGTTCTTGAAAGTGTCGAAAAAACTGGGCGCGGTCTTGAAACAGCGATCACTGCGTACAACAAAATGGTCGGCTCAATTGAAGGTCGAATGTTGGCAACTTTGCGAAAATTTAAAGATGCTGGTGTGACATCTGCTGAATTAACTGAAATTTCAAATATTGACTCGGCTCCACGACAACTCTCGGCACCCGAGCACACAAGAGAACTAGACAGCTGATTGGTTCGGTAAGCAAATTGTCGCTAGCATTATCGCGATGATTGCAGCAGTAGTTTGGCATTGGTGGTTGGGCGCTGGTTTGTTGATCGCCGGCATCGGTGCTTTAGTTGGCTTAGTAGGTGGCTATTTAAAGTCAGTTACAGCGCTCAAACATCCAAACCGTCGTCAACGACAAGCGCAGAAATAGTCGGCTTGGGCCGATGAACGCCCTAGTTGCCAAACTCGAAGCGAATCAGTTTGCTCGCGAACTTCTAACTCGCTGCAACTTTCCAGCACCAGGATTGCAAGTCAATTGTGCCGTCTCGGGTGGCAAAGACAGTATGGCGATGCTTGTGCTCGCAGTTCTTAACGGATGCAAAGTGACAGCATTTCATGTTGACCACTCGTTGCGCAGTGGCTCTGAACTTGAAGCGCGGGTTGTCGCCGATGTGGCAGAACTACTTGGTGCAAGTTTTGTTAGCAAGACAATCAAAATTGAACATGGTACGAATCTCGAGGCACGCGCTCGCGAAGCAAGATACGAGGTTCTTCCAGATGACGTTGCCACTGGCCATACCGCAGACGATCAGGCCGAAACCTTGCTAATCAACCTGTTGCGCGGTGCAGGTCTACAGGGCCTCGCCGGCATGCAGCACAGTCACAGTCACCCGATTTTGAATCTGCGTAGAAGTGAGACTGAACGACTTTGTAGTGAATTGAAAATTGAATGTGTCGTCGACCCAACTAACACAGATTTGAAGTTCTTGCGAAATCAAGTTCGCCAGCAACTTTTGCCACTAATTAATGAAGTTTCGCAGCGTGATGTCGCCCCGATTCTTGCACGTCAGGCCGAATTGTTTCGCGACGACGCTGATTTTCTTGACGATATGGCTAAACAACTCGACCCGACCGACGCCAAAGCCTTGGTTGCTGCGCCAATCGCATTGGCGCGGCGCTCGATTCGAATTTGGCTGACTGAGATTTATCCACCTGATGCAGC
>JAQCDG010000125.1 GCA_027731085.1 Actinomycetota bacterium
GTGACACTCAAGCCACTCTTCAGTGTTGATTTTGTCAGAGCAGATAATCGCACGCACATCGTCGTCTAAAATTTCGGCGGCAGTTCCAGGCAACGAGGCGAGGCCCGCTTCTTTTAATCGAATTATGTAATCATGCAACGGTTCGCCAAGTCTTTTTGCGCCTTCTGTGACTTCAAGCGCGGTGAAGCCGTGAATGTGCATTTGTGGCACAGCATCTTTAACAGCCCGTGCGACATCAATGTAATAGTCGCCGTCAAAATCCGGGTGAATGCCGCCTTGCAGCGTTACTTCGGTGGCACCAAGTTGCCACGCTTCACTGGCGCGAGTGGCGATGTCATCGAGGGTCAGAAGATACGGGGTGCCACGCAGGTTCAAACTGAGCGGACCCTTTGAGAATCCGCAAAATTTGCATTTGAATGTGCAGACGTTTGTGTAGTTGATGTTGCGGTTGTGCACCCAAGTGACAACATCGCCAACTGTCTGTACACGCAGACTGTCGGCAAGTTGCGCCACAGCCGTCACTTCGGCGCCCCGGGCGCCAAACAACGTGACGATTTCGTTGTGACCAACTTCTTGTTGCAATTCGACGCCACGCAAGATCTCGGCGATTGGGCCAGCACTCGTCTTGATTTCGTTGTGCGCGCTGATCAAAACCGGTGGGGGATTATTCGCTCCCGAGTACCACTGTGTCGAGCGATGGCCGATCAAAATTACTTCGGCGCCATCGTGCACGACATCTGCCGCCGTCACTTTTTCTGGCCAGACCTGACCCGGGTCATCGCGACCGAGACCTTCGGCGTCGCTGCGGTCCAGAACTTTGAAGTGCAACGAGTCGTCGAGCCACGTCGTCGGCGCAGTTGCAAACTCGGGGTAAATCGTCAGTCGTGGGGCGAGAGCTTTGTCACGCTTTTCTGTCGCGACACGAAGTTTGTCAAGCGAAGGCCAAGGCCGCTCAGGGTTGACATGGTCTGCCGTGATTGGCGAGACGCCACCCCAGTCGTCAATGCCGGCATCAAGCAACACGCCGAAGTCATCGCTCAAATTCGGCGGGGCTTGCAAATGAATTTCGGGCGGCAAGATAATACGAGCAGCGGCAATTGACCACAAATATTCGTCCTGCGGGCATGGCTTTTCGCGTTGCATGATCGTCAACGGCTTGGGCAAAAAGTTCTGCACGATCACTTCTTGAATATGGCCGTGTTTTAAGTGTGACGCCGCGATTGCTTCGAGCGCATCGATGCGATCTTGTCGTGTTTCACCGATGCCGATCAAGACGCCAGTTGTGAATGCAATATTCAATTCACCGGCAAAGTTCAACGTGTCGAGTCGGCGCTGCGGTTCTTTGTCGGGTGCACCGCGATGGCAATCTAAATCATCACGCAACGACTCAAGCATCATGCCTTGCGACGGTGAGACGCGACGCAGCATCGCCAATTCGTCTCGATACAAAGCGCCAGCATTTGCGTGAGGCAACAGACCTGTTTCACGCAGAACTAGTGCAGCCATGTCGTGCAAATAGTGCACGGTGCTGTCGTAACTATGTTGCTTCAGCCAGTCGCGGGCAACTTCATATCGCAACTCAGGGCGCTCGCCGAGAGTGAACAACGCTTCGTGGCAACCAACTTTTGCGCCCTGCTTGGCGATTTCAAGAACTTGTTCTGGCGAAAGATACGGATTTTCGAGGCGGGCGGGTGGCTGAGCAAAAGTGCAGTATCCGCACTTGTCGCGGCACAGCATGGTTAGCGGTATGAAAACTTTCGGCGAAAATGTGATGCGACTGCCAAACCTCTCATCGCGAATTTTTCGGGCGAGTTGCATCAACTCGGCGGTTGATTGGGTGATTAACGACGAAGACGACGCGCGACGGCTCTCAGACAACTTGACCCTCCGATGGGTTTTGATGAAACTATGTTGAGAGCGCCCGACCAAATTTCTTTGCCGTGTTAGAGAGGCGAAGACACTTGTATTTGCCGTGCGCCTCTAACCGTAGCGCCACCCCCGCCCACACGCAAGCCTCAATTAGGTGGATTATTTGGCGAGTGCGCGAAAGAGTGCGCGAACATTTTGGCCAGAGATTGGCACGCGATGCCCGGTGCGTGAGATGAAACCAAGTTGCACGCCGGTCGACGGGTCGAGCACTGTGAAAACCTGTTCGTGGCCATCGGCGTCGATAATTACATCAGTGAGCAGCGGCACGTTCGCGGCTTTCAGCGCTTGTTGCACAAAACCAGCGTTGAGCACCTCGATCGCAATGTGTTGCACACCTGAACCGTGAGCCGCGAGATGTGCGTCGACACCTGGGTCGCCTGGGCCGACCAAAACAACAGTCACGCCACCCGCATCGGCGGTGACAATTGCCGAGTCTTGAGTCGGTGTCGTCTTGAAACCAAGCGAAGTCAAAAACTGAATCGCCGCCGGCAGATTGGCGACAGCAACAACAACATGATCGATGCGACAGGCGACTGTGTCGAGTGCGCTTCGAAGTGCATCGGCTGTCTTGCTTGGCGCTGGTTCGGTGCGAACTTCGGCAATTTCAATGCGATGTGTTTCGGCGAGCAAAATGCGAAACAGTTGTTCTGTGAAATCTGGATCAACCTGCTGGTCGATTGCCCACTGTCGGCGCAAATTTAAGACTTCTCGCACTCGCTGGGGTTGCATCACCGCCGTCGCGGTCTCGGCTTTTACAGCGGCAACTTGTTTGCATACAGCCATACGCTCAGCGAGCAAACTCACGATCGCCGCGTCAATTTCGTCGATGTTCTTGCGCAACTCGTTGAGATCTTTTGCGTTGGTCGGTTCGCTCATCGTCGCCACCATCTTTTATTGCGAGTGATTTTTGCCGTTGGCGGGTTCATCCGCTCGATATGTTTTGCCAGCATGTCCATTTCAATGTTCACTTTGTCGCCAACTTTGCGCGCGCTGAGTGTGGTGACTTGCTGAGTGTGCGGAATCACAGCAACCGTAAAAGTATCGTCGGTCAAATTGAACGCAGTGAGACTGATACCGTCAACTGTCACTGAGCCTTTTTCTACAATCAGATGCATTAAGTCGCGCGGTATTCGAACAACAAGGTTCGGCGCCGGCGCGACAATTTCGCCGACGCTGTCGACATGACCCAAAACTAAATGTCCGCCGAGGCGATCACCGAGCGCCATCGGGCGTTCGAGGTTGACGACATCGCCGATTTTCAGCGCGCCGAGATTTGTGCGCGAGAATGTTTCGTCGCTGACATCGGTCATCCACGAATTTTTGTCGATATCGATGACGGTCAGACAGCAACCGTTAACGGCGATCGATGAACCGATTTTTGAACCGTCCAATACGGTTTGCGCCGAGATGCGCAGACGCGAACCATTCAGTTCAGCGACTTTGCCAAGTTCTTCAACGATGCCTGTGAACACGCCATTTGAGACTACTTATATAGATGCCTTCATGGCGGGTGGTTTATTCGGTGAAGCGCCGTAGATTGAAGGGGTCCGCTTGGGCTAATACCTCGGGTGCGATGCCAACGATCAAAAGGTCGGGGCGACCAGATCTCTTACCGGCCTGCGAGTGCAGCGTCAGATCGAGAGAATTCGAAAGGCAGAAAAGAAATGGCGATTAGT
>JAQCDG010000126.1 GCA_027731085.1 Actinomycetota bacterium
CGGGCCGACCCTGAAATGGCCGTGGACAAAACTCATGGACGTGCCCGAACTTGACGATGTGCTTCTCGAAAAGATTGTTTCGCAATCAGACGCGCAGGCAGGCACCAAATCAATTCGCGAACTCGAAAAACTACGAGACGACTGCTTGGTCGCCGTTATGCAAGGCCTTAAGTCGGTCGGCTTTGGCGCGGGCGAAGTGCTCGCGAATTACGAGAACAAATTGTTCAGCGGCGCAACACCGGCGCCAACAAATATCGATCAGCCGATCGAGGCACAACGCAGATTCATTACCGCTGATTGGGCCGACTACAACGGTCACACTAACGACAGTCGTTATATGCAGCTCTCAAGCGAAGCACTCGACGTATTTTTTAGGTCGATTGGTTTCAACGCTGATTATTTGGCGACGGGAAGATCGTTTTATTCTCTTGAAAGTCATGTTCGGTATATCAACGAGAGCAAAGTTGGCGACGAAATAATTGTGACGGCACAAGTGATCTCGCTTGACGAAAAAAAGGTTCATTTGCACTCAGTGATGTCGAAGACTGATGGCACAGTCGTGGCAACTGCTGAACACATATATCTGCATGTCGATACGAACCTCAAAAAAGGTTCGCCAATCGGCAAAGAACTCTTGGTTCGTCTTGAACCAATCGCCAAGGCTCACGCCAAACTCGCAAAACCTGATGGTCTCGGCAGATTTGTTGGTCAGAGCGTTAAATGATCTTAAAAGTTGAGCCCCTCAAAGTCGGCGAGGTTGTGCCAGCGCCTTTAGACATTTATAGATGCAGCGTCGTCGCCGAGTGGGTTGACTACAACAACCACATGACCGAAGCGGCATATCTCACTGCGTTTGGTTGGGCGTCAGATGTCTTGTTTCAATACATCGGCATAAATGACGATTACCGTGCGGTAGGCAACTCGTATTACACGGTTGAGACGCATATCATTTATGAACGCGAGGCCGATTTTGATGACCAACTTCGAGTTACTACACAGGTGCTTGATTTTGATACCAAGCGACTGCATTTCAATCACGAAATGTTCAATATCGCGACCAATGAGCGCCTTGCAACATGCGAACAAATGCTTGTGCATGTCGACTCAAAAGTGGCGAAATCGGCGCCAATTCCAGCGTCTGTTGCGACTGCCCTGACCGCAATTCAGCACTCCCACCGCAAATTGCCGACCCCACCAGAAATTGGTCAGACTATGAAAATTAAGCATAAAGACTGAGAGAATGAACCATGCGCTTTGAACTAACTGAAGAACAACAAATGATCGTCGACACGACGCGCAATTTTACCGAGCGTGAACTGATGCCATACGAAGAACAAGTTGAAAGAGCGGGCGAAGTCGCGCCAGATTTGGTCAAGCAAATTAAGCAACGGTCGATTGACGCAGGCATCTACGCATGCAACATGCCGAGCGAACTTGGTGGCGGTGGTCTCGACTCGTTTGACACAACGCTTGTCGACCGCGAATTCGGCGTGACATCGTATGCGCTGCATTACATTGTCGCGCGACCCAGCAATATTTTGCGCGCATGTCGCGATCAACAAATAGACGAATACTTGGTTCCGACGATCACTGGCGAACGTGTCGAGTGCTTGGCGATGTCTGAGCCCGACGCTGGCTCTGATGTGCGTGGCATGAAGTGCACCGCAACGCGCGATGGCGACGATTGGATAATCAACGGCACAAAACATTTCATCTCGCACGCCGATTTAGCCGACTACGTTATTTTGTTTGCAGCCAGCGGAGAAGAACAAACTTCAAAAGGTGTAAAAAAGAAGATCACCGGCTTTCTCGTCGATTTCAACTCGAAGGGTTGCGAGCGTGTAAAGGGTTACAACTGCGTTTCGAATAATGGTTATCACAACATGATTATCAATTTTGATAATTGCCGTGTTCCTAGTCGCAATGTGTTGGGCGAAGAACACAAGGGCTTCGATGCCGCCAACGAATGGCTCGGTGCGACGCGATTGCAGGTTGCTGCGGTGTGTGTGGGGCGCGCAAGACGCGCACTAAAACTTTCGGTCGAGTGGGCGGCGACGCGCGAACAGTTTGGTCAGCAGATTGGCAAATTTCAGGGCGTGTCTTTCAAGTTGGCTGACATGCAAATTCAACTTGATGCCGCAGAACTTTTAACTTTGCGTGCCGCGTATAACGATGCCCAAGGCCGATTTAGCGATACTGAAGTTGCGATGGCGAAAGTGTTTTCAAGTGAAATGTGTCAGTTCGTCACAGATGAAGCGATTCAGATATTTGGCGGCATGGGTTTAATGGATGAACTGCCGCTCGAACGCATGTGGCGCGACACGCGCGTCGACCGCATTTGGGACGGCACAAGTGAAATTCAGCGACACATCATTTCGCGCGCACTGTTGCGTCCACATGGTGGCTGATCAACTGCTTTCGCGCACGCTGAATCCGCGATCAGTCGCGCTGTTCGGCGCGAGCCCAGCGCAAAGCGTGATCGAGCAATGTCAGAAATTAGGTTTCACTGGTCAACTATGGCCCGTACACCCGACTCGCGAAAGTATCGCTGGCGTCAAATGCTTTGAATCGATTGCCGACCTGCCAAGCGCGCCCGATGTCGCATTTGTGGCAGTGAATCGAAATGCAACGATCGACGTCGTCAAGCAACTTG
The DNA here is from genome assembly GCA_027731085.1 of Actinomycetota bacterium. GTDB lineage: Bacteria > Actinomycetota > Acidimicrobiia > Acidimicrobiales > Ilumatobacteraceae > BACL27. The sequence continues at coordinate 2,654 of JAQCDG010000126.1, forward strand.
CAAAAATGGGTGCTGGTGGCGCGGTTTGTTACGCCTCGGGATTCGCCGAATCTGGCACTCAATCAGATGTCAACGGTGCCGTGTTGCAACAACGACTCATAGAAGCGGCGGGCGAAATGCCGTTGCTCGGGCCAAACTGTTATGGCTATATAAATGCTCTCGACGGCGTTGCATTGTGGCCCGATCAACATGGTTGTAAGCCAGAGTCATTTGGGGCGGCGATCGTCAGTCAAAGTGGCAATGTTGGGTTGAATTTGACGCTGCAACAACGCGGTTTGAATCTTGCATACATGGTTACGGTTGGCAATCAAGCAGTTGCAGGCGTTGAAGATTGTCTTGAAGTTTTCATCAACGACAGTCGCGTCACTTCGATTGGTTTATTCATCGAGGCGATTGTCGATCCTGTGCGATTTGCTCGCCTCGCGCATTACGCGGCACAAAGAAACTTGCGGATTGTGGCGTTACAAACTGGACGCAGCGAAGCCGGTGCGCTGATTGCCGCATCTCACACGGCATCGCTCGCCGGCCGACGACGCGCATACGAGGCACTTTTTGCACGCTGCGGCGTGGCGATGGTCGAATCTCCGACAGAACTGATTGAGACACTCAAACTTCTCAACCAGGGCGGTGCATTAACGGGCAACAAACTTGTCTCACTTTCGTGCTCTGGTGGCGAGGCGTCGCTCGTCGCAGATTTGAGCGAAAAGACATCGTTGCGGTTCGAGCCATTTAGTGACGAACAACATCAGCGCATCAGTGCGACCCTGACTGAACTCGTGACGGTCGGTAATCCTTTTGACTACCACACATTTATGTGGGGCGATCGAGTCGCTATAGCGAACACATTTGCCGAAGTAATGAACGGACCACAAGATGCGACAATGTTGA
>JAQCDG010000127.1 GCA_027731085.1 Actinomycetota bacterium
TTGGCAACTGCGAATCTTGTAGTCGACCATGTCAAAAGTGCATCAAGCGAAATATTTGGACCAAGTTGTGTGTTGAAACCATCCCGCAATTCGGTGCGAAATGCGCGAAACGAACTCATTGTGACTGCACTGTTGAAGCCAAGAGCAGACGAAAAAAACTTTCTAACAAATTTTGAACCAATTCTTCGATAAAAGTTTTGCTTAATTTCTGCACTGACTCCATAAACAACATCAACATTCGGTTTAAGCTCTGAAATCAGTTTTTCAATCTCCTCTGGCGGGTTTTGAAGGTCGTCATCAATCGTCACAACAATTTCGAATTTTGCGACTCTAACTCCGGCAAGTAATGCTCCGTGTTGGCCAGAATTGCGCCCTAAACGAAGGCCGTGAACATATTGGTTCTCTTTTGCGAGCGACGAAATCTGTTGCCAACTGCCATCACCGCTCGCATCATCCACAAGAATGATTTCGAAGTCACAATTTTGCAGTGCTTGGCTTACGCGGCCGATCAATTCCTTAAGGGTTTGTTCTGAGCGATAAACCGGAACAACGACCGATATTCTGCTGCCCAAATTCATCACCTCATCGTATCTAGTTTCGGCAGGCACGGTAAGGCGTATGACGAATTGCTCTTCTTGGGTAAGGTTGGTTCAAGATGATGAGTGAATTTTTACAAAATGCTAGGGAGTTACTTCCGACCCATTCAAGAGTTGAGTCGGACAGATTTGGTATCGATGTTGCCCGGCTCAATATTCCAATTGACAGTCCTGCTTCGGACATTCAAATTGCGCAGATCTGCAACGAAAGTTCGGCGGATCTATTGATTTTGCGTTACCCATCAACTCGAAACCGTCTGGCGCAGTCACTTGCCGAGTTGTCCAAGGCACAGGCCTTTCAGGCCGACACACTCGTTTACTTCTCGAAAGACTTGGATCCAAAAACTGAGAACAGTAAGACGCACGATAAATGGAAGTTTTCTATTGCGAACGTAGATGACAAGTTCAGCATTGAAGCACTCTCGCAAACAATTTTTCAGAACTATCCAAATCATTATCGATCAAATCATCGAATTGAATCTCAGGCAATCGTTGATGGCTATGTCGAATGGGCATTGTCCGGTCTGACTGACTCAGCAAAATTGACCGTAATGATCGAAACTCCAGATTCGAACAAAATTGGTTTCGCATTAGTTTCATTTGATGGGAACGGCGCTGAAATTGAATTGAACGGCGTACATCCTGAATTTCAAAGTCAAGGCGCCTATTCGGCGTTACTGCAAATGCTCATGGGTTATTTGGCCAATCAAAAAGTTGAGAAACTATCGATTTCAACTCAAATTCAAAACACTCGTGTAATCCGTATATGGGTCAAATCGGGCTTCAATTTAGATTTTTCCCTGAATACTTTTCACATCATGCCAAGGCATTAAGAATTAAGTCTCAGTATGGATGCGCGGGTGGGGGCGTGGTTGAGTCAGATGACGACGCAAGAAAAGTGTCGTTTGCTGGGCGGAGCTTCAACTTGGCGCACGCATGCGATCGAACGGCTTGGTATCCCTGAATTAAAAATGTCAGATGGCCCGAATGGTGTGCGCGGTGAGTCGCTCGGGTCAAAGCGCACACCAGGCGTGTCGATACCCGTGGGGGTTGCGATTGGCGCATCGTTCGACACAGACCTCGCACTTGAACTCGGTCAGTTGCTCGGGCGCGAAGCGGTGCGCAAGAGCACACACATCGTGTTGGCGCCGACGATCAACATTCAGCGCACACCGATTGGTGGTCGAAATTTCGAGTGCCTGTCAGAAGATGCAGAACTCACCGCCCAACTCGCAACAAATCTCGTGCGAGGCGTGCAACACAGCGATGTTTGCGTGACTATCAAACATTTTGCCGGCAATGACACCGAGCGCGATCGTCACACAGTGAACGCGCAAATCGACGAGCGAACCCTACGCGAGATTTATCTGCGGCCTTTTGAGGCTGCTGTGATTGACGGCGAAGCCTGGGGACTGATGAGCAGTTACAACTTGCTCAACGGCGAACACACTTCGCAGCATTTCGAATTGCTGCAACAAATTTTGCGTAACGAATGGGGCTTCGACGGCGTGATCGTGTCTGACTGGTTCGGTTTTCATGACACTGCCAAATCAGCAAAATCGGGCCTCGACATTGCGATGCCCGGCCCTAAAACTATTTATGGAGACAAACTTGAGCAGGCGTTCTCTCGCGGCGAAGTTTCGCAGCACGATCTCGATGCACGAGTCGCCGCGGTATTGCAAGTCATCTTGCGTACGCATGCCGAGACCCGCTCGGCCGACAACGCAGAACTCTCAGTCGACGAACCAGCCGAGCGTGATCTGTGTCGGCGTGCCGCCGCGGCTGGCACCGTGCTCGTGCGCAATCAAAATAATGCGTTGCCACTGATCGATTCGCAACTCAAAACGATCGCCGTTCTTGGACCAAACGCGAAAAACACTCGGGTGCAAGGTGGTGGGTCTTCGAGCATGCAAGCCCTTTCGCGAAAGTCGATACTTGCCGCACTGCAAGATCGATTCGGCCGAGAGAAAGTTATCCATGAAGCAGGCGTTTCAATCGACAAGATGGCACCCGTCGTCGGTGCATCGAGTTTGCGCACACCATCTGGCGAGCCGGGCTTGCGCATCGATTATTTCAACAACGCAGATTGCGCCGGCGAAATTGTCTATACCGACATAATTTTTTCGTCGCTCGTCGTTTTCTTCGGAAGTTGCCCAGTTGGGGTGAACCCCGACAATTTTTCGGTTCGCATCACCGGCAGTTTCATCGCCGAGCACGATGGTGAGCACTCGGTTTCACTCGTCGTCACTGGCCCAGCGAAATTCAGTTTTGCAGACGAAGTGCTCGTCGATGACCCGCAGGGCGCGTTGCCACGCAGCGACGCTTATTTCGGGCTCGCTAGTCAAGAACAAATTTCACAGCACGACATTCGCGCGGGCGACACGCGCCAAATCAATGTCACGATGTCAACGCGCGCAGGTTTTTCTGCAATGCGCCTCGGTATTAGCCCGCCAAAAGATGCGAACGCAATATCTCGCGCTGTCGATGCCGCTGCCAGTGCAGATGTTGCTGTTGTCATCGTCGGCACAAACGACGAATGGGAGACCGAAGGCAGCGATCGCGACACGATTGCATTGCCAGGCGACCAAGACGAATTAGTGCGTCGCATCAGCCAAGTTGCCAAGCGAGTGATCGTCGTCGTTAACGCTGGCTCGCCCGTTGCGATGCCGTGGCTCGAAGATGTTGACGCAGTTTTGATTCCGTTTTTTGGCGGCATGGAGACGGCAAATGCTGTCGCCGACATTTTGTCGGGTGATCGTGATCCTGGTGGGCGATTGCCGATCACTTATCCAAAACAACTTTCAGATTCGCCAACGATGTCGCATTACATGCCGGTCAACGGCACGCAGCAATATCTCGAGTGTCGCAATGTCGGCTATCGCGGTTTCGCCGCCAACAAAGTCGAACCGCTGCTCGCATTTGGTCACGGCTTGTCGTATGCAA
>JAQCDG010000016.1 GCA_027731085.1 Actinomycetota bacterium
GCGAAACACATCTGTGAACAGTCGATCAAAAGTGCTGTTAATCGTGTCTGAAAAAATTGTCGTGCCCGATAAAAACGAAGTGCCAAGAATGATCGCCAGCGAAGTGAGCAACAAGCGCCCTTTGCGGGCGAGGGTCATTTTGAGTGAAAGTCGAAACATTTAAATGGTTACTCGCCCAAGTGTTTTAGATAGTCGAGAACCTTTTCGGGTGTCGGATCGGTCATTTCGCCGGCGACATGGCCGTCGCTGAGAAACACAATGCGGTCGGCATAACTGGCCGATACGGCGTCATGAGTGACCATGACGATGGTTTGCTTCAAGTCGGTGACGGCGCGACGCATAAATTTAAGAATGTCAGTGCCTGACTTTGAGTCGAGGTTGCCGGTCGGTTCGTCGGCAAAAATAATTTCAGGCCGGGTTGCGAGTGCGCGTGCGACTGCGACTCGTTGTTGCTGGCCACCTGAAAGTTCGCTGGGGCGATGGTCGAGTCGATCGTTGAGCGAGATCGTGTCGATGACTTGTTGAATCCATGCTTTGTCGCCGTTGGACTTGCCAAGAGAAAGCGGCAAGGTTATGTTCTCGTATGCATCCAGTGTCGGTATCAAGTTGAAACTTTGAAAGACAAACCCAACTTTTTCTCGGCGCAGTTTTGTTATTTCTTTGTCGCTCAGTTTCGACAGGTCGGTGTTGCCAATAAAAACGCAGCCAGATGTCAAGGCATCAAGACCCGCGATGCAGTGCATCAGGGTTGATTTACCCGAGCCACTTGGACCCATGATCGCGCTGAACTTGCCGCGCTCAAAACTTACGCTGACGTTGTCGAGTGCGCGAACTTCGCTCTCGCCACTGCCATAAATTTTTGACGCCGAGTCGGCGCGCGCCGCAACGTTTGCTGAGTTGTCTGAATTGTTTGGTTCACGGGGCTAATTCTAAGCCGTGATGTGAAGCCTTACTTTGGTTGTGGAAGAACTCTTAGATAACTCTTAATCGTTTTCCAAATCTCGTAGTTTGAGAACTAAGAATTTTTTATTTGAATACATCTCTATTGCGAATTCATCCCAATTGCGATTTTTCGTTGACTCGAGGTCAACCACAAACCATCTAACTTGCTTTGATTTAAGGTAATTGACAGTTTTGACGGAAGGTGATTCTGCAAACTCAACTGATGCCTCGACTCTTTCGCGTAGCCAAGCAGGTGGAGTGTCGTATTGCCAAAAGTTCACATAAGCCTGAATCAAAAATTGTCTCTGAGATTCAAGTGCAAGTTCGACGGACCATGATCTAAAGCCCGAATACGTGCCGTAGCCAGTCGGTGTGAACTTGTGTGGAGTATTACCGATTGACTGCTGAAACCAGCCATCACCAGAACATCTCATCTCATCACAGAAGAAATTACTTGCGAAAATATCTGAGTCTGCAGAGTTGGCGCGAATCCAGATACCGACATCTCGAGAGCCACTGGCAAAAAGCTGATCAGTAGCCAACTTTTGTCTAGTTCGTTCAGCGTAAGTTCTGGATTGTCTTTCGACGATATTGTTGGAAAAAATGCCGAATGATGTTGATGCAAAACTAATCAAAACAAGAAGTGAAAAAGAGAGCGCAAGTGTTGGTTGCTTCTTTCTTTTGACCAAGAAAAACATCAATACCGAAATACCAAGCGGCAAAGCTACAACGAGTGAACGAAATAGGCGCAATGAGATCGCAAATTTTGATCCCGAATTCAGATTTGGAATTAGCTCCAAGGCTGCGCCGCTCAGAAAACCAATAATAAAGACGGATAGAAACTTGCTTTTGTTCGCTGAAATTCGGAGGTCTTTCTTGGAGAGCTCAACTACGAACACGACTATTGGAAGAAACGAAACTGCCTGCAAAAAATATAGTTGTTCAGAGTTGTCGCCAGAAAAATCTAAGAGCGAAGTTGCACCTAATCCGATGAGCACAAAAAGGGCACTAAATGTTGTGATGGGCTCAAGATTTTTGAAAATTGATTTTACTGAAAATGTGGTAAGTGCGAATTGATATCCACCCAGACCGAATACGAGAATGACGGCCGCTAAAGTAAACCAAGATTTCATGTCGGCAAAGTCTCGGAGTTCACCTTGTTGTTCCCAAACAAACGTAAAGTAACCAAGCGAAGATTTCATGCCTGTTTCGATGAAGTAGACGAGGTAGATAGCTAAGCCAAGAGGAAGACTTGTGAGAAGTAGCCACCCAATTTTTCTTGGGTTGCGTCGCGAAATGATTTGTAAGAAGAACAAGGTGGTCAAGGTTCCAAGAATCAATAACCCATGCGATGACTTAGTCATGAATACTGCTGAAAATAAAATTGCAGGAAGGATTGGAGATCGTTTCGGACCCTCTTGAAAGTAGCGAACGAACGCTACGAAAAACGCAAGCAGCAAAAATTGAGCAAAGAAATTACTCGATGAATGAGTTTGACCTAGATGAAAACCCCATCCCCAAGTTGGAACAGTTTCATAAGTTATTAGAAGGGCAAGAACAATGAAGGCAGTGATATCCGACGCTTTAAGTGCTTTTGCCAAGGCAAATATGATTAGCGCACATGCGATCGCTAATGCGACCGGGAGAACTTTCGTTTGAATCAAAAACGATTCTGAGTCAGTCTGCTTCGTTAGCAGACCTGACCAACCATAAGAGAGCCAGTGGTAGTTGATCGTAAAGCCTGTTGCCAAAATATTTTTGAGTGAACCAAATTTTGAGACTGATGTAGCGATTGTCTCGAGAAAGGGCTGCTCTCTTGACATCTGCCACCAATAACTCGGGCGAATTTGAATCGACCAATAGAGAGCGACTGCAATCGCTAATATTCCGATTGAGGAAGTGACAATTTTCTCTTTGCTGGCGAGCACTGATTTTTTAAAATTATTGAAAAACAAAAAAGTCGCGAGGATTAAAGAAACAACACCTGCGGGGAAAGTCCAAAACCATTCGGGAGCGAGAATGAGGAGTGTGCCCGAAAAAACTGCAACAAAGGTTTTTGTATCAATTTCTCTTGGACCAACAGTCTGGACCTCATTTTTTAAATTGCAGAGTATCCAGACCAGAAAGAAACAAACAAGAAGCACTAGCCATGAGAACTCAGAAGCAAACGTATTCAGGAAGATTTGATCGACTAAAACGAACAACATAGATCCGATGGCAAAACCCATTGCGATATTTTCTGCTCGAGATATTGTCTTGGATTTCGACCAACGTAGATATAAGAAGCTTCCACAGGTTGTTTGAATTGCCACTAATCCGGTTATGAAGAGTGCTTGAGTAAGGCTTACTCCACTGAGAATTAGCAGAAAGTAAAAAAGTCCACCAATTGCTAACGAGTCACGCTGATTCGCGAGGCGTTTTAGAGCATTTTTAATGACAGGTTGGGGCACAGCACAACTTTAGACGGCTTTCGCCGTTTAGTTTTTCGCTTAGATAATCTGGCGCGAAGCCTTACTTTGGTTGTGGAAGAACTCTTAGATAACTCTTAACCGTTTTCCATCCTTGTGGAAACAATTTTTTTGCATCTTCATCTGAGACTGCACCACCGATGATGACATCTTGGCCGTTCTTCCAGTTGGCGGGCGTTGCGACTTTGTGTTTCGCAGTCAGTTGCAACGAATCGATCACGCGCAAAATTTCGTCAAAATTGCGACCAGTTGACGCGGGGTAAGTGATCGACAGTTTTACTTTTTTGTCTGGCCCGACAACAAAAACGCTGCGCACGGTGAGCGTGTCGTTGGCGTTCGGGTGAATCATGTCATAGAGATTGCTGACTTTGCGGTCTGGGTCGCCAATCATCGGAAAATTAACAGGTGTACCTTGCGTCTCGGCAATGTCGGCTTCCCATTTGTTGTGCGACTCGACCGAGTCAACCGAGAGACCGATGACTTTTACATTGCGCTTGTCGAACTCTGGTTTAATTCGCGCAACATATCCCAATTCGGTGGTGCAAACAGGCGTGAAATCTTTTGGATGGCTGAACAGCACGCCCCATGAGTCGCCCAGCCACTCATGAAAGTTCACCGTGCCCTGGGTTGTTTCGGCTACAAAGTCTGGGGCTGTGTCGCCAAGTCGAATAGACATTTTTGATTCTCCTTTATGTCGGGGTTTGTATTTGCAGGCAAGGATACCTGAATCCCGAGTGATTTAGTCAACTTTAAGATAAACTCTTGTCTGAGCATGTTTGCTCAAAGCTGAGTGCTACACGCACTAGGTAGTTTGTCGTTAGATGAATCAAGCCCGAATTAATCGGTCGCAGTGGCGATCTTGGCTTTCGGTCGCGATGGTTGCAACTTTAGGTTTGCAGTTTTTGCCAACACCGGTTGCTGGGGCCGATGCACCTACTGGCGACTATATCGTGATGCTGTCGAGCAATGCAGATCTGCAAATAAAAATTGCCAAAGAGGCCCGACTTGGCAACTCGATCAGCGATGTTTATGACGGGTCGGCAAATGGTTTTGTCGCTGAACTTGACGCTGCTGATGTGCGTCGACTTAAAGCCGACCGCGATGTATTAATTGTCGAACTCGATCGCGTGATTCGTCTCGACGACGATTCAACGACGAGCACATCAAGTTCGACGACTAGCTCGACCACGACAACGATTCCTGCAACAACTACAACCTCGACGACAGTTCCCCAAACTACTTCGCAAGACTCGCTTGAGGGCACTTCGATCGTGATGTTGCGACCAGATGTTGATGTGCAGGCGTTTGTCGCCGCTGAAAATGCGTTAGGTGGCGAAGTTATCCAAGCATTCACGCAAGCAATCACCGGTTATGTTGCGATGTTGAGCGAGTCTCAAGTTGCGCGCCTCAGTAAAGACCCGCGCGTCGAAACAATTGAACCCAACCAGATAATTGAGATCGAAGGCGATCAAGCCAACCCGCCTTCTTGGGGTTTAGATCGCATTGATCAACGCACCCGCACATTGAACTCGATGTATACATATAACTTCGGCGGCGCAGGCGTCACCGCTTATGTCATTGACACAGGCATTCGTCCTGACCATGTCGAATTTTCTGGTCGAGTTGCGTCAGGCTACGGTGCCATCGCTGACGGTTATGGTTCGCGAGACTGCAACGGGCACGGCACTCATGTCGCCGGCACCATCGGCGGTTCGACAACTGGTGTGGCCAAGTCGGTTCGATTGATACCGATTCGCGTTCTGAATTGTCGTGGCAGTGGCTTCATGTCGAATGTTATTGCTGGTGTCAACTGGGCGATTACCGATCACGCGGCCGGCACCCCCGCTGTTGCCAACTTAAGTCTCGGCGGCAGGTTTTCGAGTGCGCTCAACACGGCAATTGCCAACGCGGTTACTGATGGCATCACGATGGTTGTGGCTGCGGGCAACAACAACCGTTTGGCTTGCAGTTATTCGCCGGCCTCGGCGCCATCAGCGATAACCGTTGGTGCGACTACTTCGGTTGATGCGCGCGCGAGTTATTCAAATTACGGTTCGTGTCTCGACATTTTTGCACCAGGTTCGAGCATCACCTCGGCGTATCACACTTCGTCGACTTCATTGCGCGGTTTGTCGGGCACTTCAATGGCGTCACCGCATGTCGCTGGCGCCGCAGCATTGTTGCTCGAGGCCGATCCGACTATGTCGCCGTCTGCAGTTGCGGCAAAATTGATCACTTATGCCACGCCCGATGTTGTGACATCGCCTGGCGCAGGTTCGATAAATCTCTTTCTCTACACAAAGTCAGCATGGCTTGCCCCAACGCCGATTGCGCCAAGCACACCTCGCGACTTAGTCGTTGTTGCCGGCAATGCGAGTGCCGGCCTGACATGGACAGCACCAACGACTGATAACGGCAGCAGTGTCACTGACTATCTCGTCGAGTTTTCATCAAACTCTGGCACTTCTTGGTCAACTTTTAGTGATGGTGTTTCGACATCAACGAGCGCAACTGTCACTGGTTTGACTAATGCAACCAGTTACTCGTTCAGGGTTAAGGCAGTTAGCGGTGCGGGCACGAGCGACGCATCAAATGTTGTAACTACAACTCTTGGCATTCCGGGTGAGCCGACTTCATTGCGGCCAACTGCCCTCAATCAAAGTGTGCGTTTAAATTGGTCTGCGCCAACGTTAAATGGAGGTTCGGCGATCACCGACTATCTGGTCGAATACACGACCGATACAAACGCTGGTTACACACTGTTCGGTGATGGTGTTTCTTCTTTAACTACAGCCACAGTCACTGGTTTGACTAATGGCACAAGTTATTTTTTCAGAGTCAAAGCTGTTAACAGCATTGGCACGGGTCAGCCATCAGGTGTTGCATCTGGTGCACCGTGGGCGATTGTTGTGCCAAGTGCGCCCATTGATGTTCGCGTTACGAACATCGAACTAAATCAAATCGGTTTAAGTTGGACGACACCAGTTTCAGATGGTGGCAGTTCGGTTAGTGACTATCTAATTGAATATTCTTTGAACGCTGGTGTGGCGTGGTCGACATTCGCAGACCCGACTAGCACAATTCGCTCGACGACAGTCACAGGTTTGGTCAATGCCACCTCATATATATTCAGGGTCAGTGCAATAAATATTTCAGGCACCGGCGCTGCGTCGACAGCGACAACGTCTGTTGCGCCTGGCATCCCTTCGGCCCCGTGCTGTGTTAACGATGTTGCAATTGGCCCACGCAGAGTTTCAATTCAGTGGGGAGCGCCAACATTTAATGGCGGCTCAGAACTCACCAACTACATCATTGAGTATTCAACAAACAGTGGCACAACTTGGACAACATGGGACGGCAACACGGGCGTTGTCGGCTGTGTTTGCGCCAACGTCGCGCGCACCGTCAGTCCGCTTACAGACGGCGTGCCACATATTTTCAGAGTGCGGGCGAAAAACGCAATTGGCATTGGCGAGCCGTCTGAACCATCAGAGGCCTTCACCCCATGGACGCCAGTTGCGCCAGGTGCACCTCGAACTGTCATCGCGACTGCACGCACCGGGCAACTTGATCTCGATTGGGAAGAACCTACAACTGACGGTGGCGCACCAATCAGTGACTACACAATCCAATTTTCGACAAACTCGGGTGTCTCGTGGACAACGCTCACAGATGGTGTCAGTGCGTCGACTTTCTCGGTAATCCGCTCGTTGACCCCTGGGGTGAGTCACATTTTCAGAGTTGCAGCGACCAACGAAGTTGGCACTGGTGCCCGGTCGGCACAAAGTTCGCCAGTCACGACAATTAGTTCGCTGGCGAACGATCCGTTCTCCGGTGCGATTGCGGTTGCGAATTCGACTGGCAACTCATCTAGCTCGACACTTACTGCAACTCGCGAAACAGGCGAGCCAAATCATGGTGGTTATGCACCAGCAGCGTCAATTTGGTACAAGTGGGTCGCCACCGAGACAGGCACTCTCGTGCTGACGACGAGCGGCAGTGACTTTGACACGATTCTCGGCGCGTATACGGGCGCCAGCGTCAATGCGTTGACAACAATTGCAGTTAACGACGATGCAACTGGCGAAACTGGTCTATGGAGTCGTGTTTCAATTGCAGTAAATGCAGGCACGACATATTTTGTAGCAATCGATGGCTATAGCGGCAAAAAAGGTGCAACACGTTTGAACTGGGCATTCACCGTTGCGCCAACTCCGCAAGCGCCAGATGCACCGCAAAACGTTCGAGCAAGTGCCGGAGACTCGATTGCGACGGTTAATTGGCTCGCACCCACAAGTGACGGAGCATCGGCAATCACCGCATACACGGTGACTTCGACGCCGGGCAGCAAATCTTGCACGACAACTGGTTCGTTGTCGTGTGTGGTGCGTGGCTTAAGCAACGGGGTTAGCTACACGTTTACCGTTACGGCGACAAACGCGATCGGCACATCGTTGCCGTCAAATCCTTCGTCGGCAGTTGTGCCAGCGGCCGGCAACGACTCTGGCATTTCGGTATTGTCGTGGGGTTTAGATCGCATTGATCAACGCAACTTGCCGCTGAACTCTCGTTACATCAGCAACTTCTCAGGCGCTGGTGTGAATGTCTACGTCATCGACACTGGTGTGTTATCGACTCACAGTGAGTTTGGCAGTCGAGTCGTTTCTGGTTTTAGTTCAATCGCCGATGGTCGTGGCTCGCAAGACTGCAACGGTCACGGCACACATGTCGCGGGTACCGTTGCCGGCACCAACTATGGTGTCGCACCTGCAGCGAGCGTGGTACCAGTGCGAGTTCTTGACTGTTCTGGTTCTGGCTCAACTTCTGGTGTGATAGCCGGCATCGACTGGGTCGTTGCGCATCACGAAGCGGGTCTGCCGGCAGTTGCCAACATGAGTCTTAGTGGCACGCGCTCGGCCGCACTTGATCTTGCTGTTGCTCGCGGTGTAGCCGATGGCATCGTGTTCGTGGTGGCAGCCGGCAACTCAAATGCAAATGCCTGCAACTATTCGCCAGCCGCCGAAGCTTCGGCGATCACAGTTGGCGCCACAACCTCTACTGACACTCGAGCAAGTTATTCAAATTACGGTTCATGCGTCGACGTGTTTGCTCCCGGCTCAAATATCACCTCGGCGTGGTATACCTCGACCTCTGCGACTAACACTATTTCTGGTACTTCAATGGCGTCGCCGCATGTTGCCGGCGTTGCTGCTTTGGCGTTGAGTGCAGACAGGTCGCTTTCGGTCAGTCGTGTCACAACTTGGATCACGTCTACCGCGACTTCTGACTTGATCGCCGACCCAGTTGGCTCGCCGAACAAATTTGTTTATTCGTTGCTTAGTGCAACACCTCCTGCACAATCCATCAGTTCACCAACTACTACTCCGCCAGCTAGCGGCGGTGGTGGCGGTGGTGGTGGTGGCGGTGGCGGTGGTGGCGGTGGCGGTGGCAGTCGACCAGCACCGACAACAACGACAACAACGACAACAACGACAACAACGACGACTGTGCCGACGACTGTGCCGACGACTGTGCCAGCAAATACAGTTCCGACTGGTACTGCGCCGATTAACACTCTCCCTGGCAACACGACACCTAATAACGCGGTGCCGGCTAACGCTGTACCGCCAACTCTGCCGTCAAACAATGCAGGCAATTTCAATCGCAACAATGTTCGCCGACCAACACTGGGTCAACTGATGCCTCCAATTGCTGCAAATGCACCACGAATTGCGGTTCTCACACGAGCAGCTGGCAACTCGGTTACTTTTAAGATTGTTGCCAAACCAGGCGCGACTGTAAATGTTTATCGCAATGGCATTTTGGTTAGCAGTGTGCCGGCTGCGGCTGCGGCTGCGCTAAAAGTTACAGATAATCCGGCGGGTAAAAACTCGTATCAAGTTGTAGTCGTCGAGCAAAGTGGCAAAATTTTGATTTCTAAAAAATCTATGGTTGTCACAGCCTCGACCCCAAGTGCTGAAACCGCAGGTGACTCTGCGAACAATCCGCCGGTTGCTCGGGGTAAGACTGCGGCGAAGGGCAAGGCAGTTGCTCGGGGTAAGACTGCGGCGAAGGGCAAGGCAGTTGCTCGGGGTAAGACTGCGGCGAACGGCAAGGCAGTTGCTCCGGGTAAGACTGCGGCGAAGGGCAAAGCCGCCGCGCGGAAAAAAGCAACTCCAAAATCGAAGGCTTTGACCAGTAAAAACTCGAAATAGGTCGAACTCGGTCGAACTCGGTCTCTACAACTAATCTCGGTCTCATGATCGAAACAAAAGTGCCTGCGAGTCTCGCAAAAACGTTGGGCGAACTAAAGCAATCAGGCTGGCAATCGCAGAGTGTTAAAGAAGAAATTCGCAAAAACACTGTCGCGCGCATTGCAGCCGATCAGCAACTTTTTGCTGGCGTGCTTGGTTATGAAGAAACTGTGATGCCCCAAGTTGAGAACGCGCTGTTGGCTGGTCACGACATAGTTTTTTTGGGTGAACGCGGCCAGGCAAAAACAAGAATCATTCGATCATTGATCGATCTTTTAGATGAATGGATGCCGATTGTTGCAGGCAGCGAAATCAACGACGACCCATATTCGCCGGTTTCAAGACAGGCGCGTGAACTTGTCGCGAGCAATGGCGATGCAACACCAATTGATTGGGTGCATCGTTCGGCGCGTTACGGCGAAAAACTCGCCACGCCCGATACTTCAATAGCCGACCTTATCGGTGAAGTTGATCCGATAAAAGTTGCGGAGGGTAGATATTTAAGCGACGAACTGACTCTGCATTACGGCTTGGTGCCACGTTGTAATCGTGGCATATTTGCGATCAACGAACTGCCAGACCTGTCAGAGCGAATTCAAGTCGGTCTACTTAATGTGCTTGAAGAAAGAGATATTCAAATTCGTGGTTACAAAATTCGCTTGCCGCTTGACATCATGCTTGTGGCATCGGCAAACCCAGATGACTACACAAATCGTGGACGCATCATTACGCCACTAAAAGATCGTTTTGGCAGCCAGATTCGAACTCACTATCCGTTAGAGATAGCAACAGAGATAGCAGTCGTGCGTCAAGAGTCGCGCAACGCAAGCGTGGGCGAAGTCAAAGTGCGAATTCCAAATTTCATGGAAGAAGTTATCGCCACGATCAGCCATCTTGCCCGCGCCAGCACGAAGATCAATCAGCGCAGCGGTGTAAGCGTGCGTCTGACTACAAGTAATCAAGAATTGATGTGCGCCAATGCAATGCGACGCGCGCTCAAAGCCAAAGAAACCGACGTGGCGCCGCGAGTCTGCGACCTCGACGCACTGGCTGCATCAACCGCTGGCAAAATTGAAATTGATGTAATCGACGATTCACGCGAATCTCAAGTTTTCGACCAACTCGTGCGCGGGGCGGTGTTGCAGGTCGCCAAACAGCGAATATCGGCCGAAAACCTTCGTCTAGTCACCGAAGAATTTGTCGAAGGCAAGGTAGTGCAGACTGGTGAAGATATTGCTTCGAGCGACTATGTTGCGTTGCTCAAGACAATGCCTGGTTTGCGCGCTGTCGTCGCTGATTTGGTTGACGGCGACGAATCTGCTGCCGTAGTTGCCAGCGCGATCGAATTCGTGCTGGAAGGCTTGCATCTATCGAAGCGTCTGAACAAAGACGCCAAGGCAGGCAAAGCGATTTATCGTTCGAAAACTATTTAACTGCAAAATCTAACCGCGAAATCCAACCGCGGGATTTAACCAATGAACGGTTGGCGAGTCCAGATTTCGCTTGTGTCGTTGCGCTCGGCAATTACCGGGCGACCTGAAAGTACAGACACTTCGACTTCGTTGTTGAAGCCGTGCAGTTTTAGTGCGCCATGCCGAGTTGCTGAAACACCTTCTGGTAATTCTTCGATGTGATCAGTCGGCATTAGCACGCCGAGATTTGCCGACTCATCGCAAAGTCGGGCCGCCAAGTTAGGCGCACTGCCGATGTAGTCATCACCTTCAAAGAGCATCGTGTCGCCTGTGTCAATGCCGATTCGCAATTGCAGTGGCGCGCAAGCCGTCTCGGCTCGTCGTGCTAGTTCGAGCGCAAATGTGATGCCGTCAATTTGTTCGACAGCAACTGCCATCAGACCGTCACCAAGGTATTTGTCGATACGCACGCCTCGCTCTGAAGCTACGGCCCGGGCCACAGCCCGAAATTCGCCAAGCAGTTTCGTTGCTCGGCGGTCACCGTTGGTCTCGGTGAAGTTTGTGAAGCCAGAGAGATCAACGAAAATAAAGGTTCGGGGGAAACGCATCTGAGTTATCAGTCTACGGGCAGTCGTACTATCGTGCGTTTATGCCAAGTAGGTTCAATTATTCGCGCTGGGATGGAACTCAGCAAGGTTTTGAATTTGATGCACAAAGTTTGATCGATGAATTGACAGATGATTTAGTTCATCACGGCGATGTAAATGCGGCGCTGCGCAAATTGATGCAAGACGGTATGCGCAACGATCGTGGCGAAAACTTGATGGGCCTTCGCGAAATGATGCAGAAGTTGCGTGAAAAACGAAATGAGATCAAAGACCGCGGAGATCTTGGCGGCGTCTACAAAGAGATTGCCGACGAACTTAACGACCTAGTCGACGAAGAGAGGCACGCAATTGACCAGGCGCTAAAAGATGCACTCAAATCTGGCAACGAGCGTCGAAGTGAATTGGCTAAAGACTCTGCGGAACAAAAAAACTTTCGCCTTGATATGTTGCCCGAAGATCTTGCCGGCAAGATCAACGAACTTGAGCACTACGACTTTCAGTCACAGCAAGCCCAACAACGATTTGAAGCGTTGCTCGAAAAACTGCGCAATCAATTGATGCAGCAATATTTAGATCAGGCTTCGAGTGCGATCAACGAAATGACGCCTGCAGAAATGCAACGCACGAAAGACATGATGGCGGCATTAAATGAAATGCTCAATCGTCGTGAACGGGGCGAAGACCCAGAGTTCGAAAAGTTCATGCAAAAATTCGGTGATTTCTTTCCGGAGAACCCGAAAAATTTGGACGAGTTACTCGAAATCATGGCAAAGCGCATGGCAAACGCCCAGGCGATGCTCAATTCGATGACGCCAGAACAGCGTGATCAAATGCGTCAATTGAGCGAAAAGCTTCTCGAAGACATGGATTTACGCTGGCAAATGAACGAGTTGGCACAAAAACTACAGGCGATGTTTCCGCAACAAGGGTGGGACTCAAAGCAAGAATTTAAGGGTGAAGACCCGATGGGGTTCGGTGAGGCAATGCGCTCGATGCAAGAACTCGGTGATCTCGACCAGCTCGACAATTTGTTGCGCAATGCATCCTCACCGTCGGCGTTGGCTGAAGCCGATTTAGACAGGGTCAGCGAGCTGCTCGGCGAAGATGTTGCCAAGTCACTGCAACGCATGTCTGAAATTACTAAAAAGCTCAAAGAAGCAGGACTCATCGATCAGACCGAGGGCAAACTTGAGATGACTCCGCGAGGCTTGCGCAAGATTGGTGAAAAGGCCTTGCGAGATGTGTTCGGGGCACTCGACAAAGATCGCCTCGGCCAGCATCAAGTTGAGCGAATCGGTGTCGGTCACGAGCGAACTTATGACACCAAGCCATATGAATATGGTGATCCATTTCAATTAGATCTGCAGCAGACATTGCGTAATGCTCTCAAGCGTCAAGGTTCTGTTGTGCCGGTGAAATTGATTGCCGAAGACTTTGAAATTGAGCAGACAGAACACTTGACTCGGTCATCGACAGTGTTGATGCTTGATCTTTCGTTGTCGATGCCGATGCGTGATTATTTTCTGCCAGCAAAAAAAGTAGCGATGGCGCTGCACTCGCTGATGAGTTCACAATTTCCGCGTGATTACCTCGGCATCGTCGGTTTTAGCGAGACCGCAAGGGAGTTAAAACCTCATCAATTACCCGAGGTTTCATGGGATTTTGTCTATGGCACGAACATGCAGCATGGGTTCATGCTGGCTCGTGAAATGTTGTCCCGACAGAGCGGCACCAAACAGATAATCATGATCACCGACGGCGAACCGACGGCTCATATTTCACAATCTGGGGACGTGTTTTTTAATTATCCACCGGTCCGTGAAACCATCGAAGCGACATTGCGCGAAGTCATGCGGGCGACCCGCGAAGGCATACGGATAAACACTTTCATGCTTGATGCATCGCGTGCTTTGCAGTCATTTATTGAACAGCTGACGGCGATAAACAAGGGTCGTGCATTTTTTACGGGACCAGAAAATTTGGGTGAATACGTGCTCGTCGACTTCATCGAACACAAGCGTCAACTTTCTCGTCTCGGTGGGGTGCGACGGGCAGTTTAGGCAATATTTGCATTTTTTGTAAAAGTTTGGCAGAATGACACCGTTGTAGTTACAGCGTTGTTGACGTGCGAGCGTCAGTTGACGGCAAATTGGGAGGGTTTCAAAATTGGAAGATCGCATGCACTTACCTGTCAGCAGTGAGCGTGCATGGCAAGACCAGGCAAATTGCCTTGGTGTCGATCCAGACCTGTTCTTTCCCGAGCGCGGTGCTTCAACCCGCGAGGCAAAAGAAGTTTGCCGTGGCTGTGTTGTGAAAAATGACTGTCTTGAATATGCCCTAGAAAATGGCGAGAAATTCGGCATCTGGGGCGGGCTCTCAGAGCGAGAGCGTCGTCGGCTTCGTCGTCAGCGCGCCCAAAGCAATCGCAATATCGCCACCGCCTAAACCGTCAATCTAAGTTTTGTATCGCGCGATTGCGCGCAGCCAAGCACCATTCGATTGTCTTTTCTTTGCTTAGATCAAGTTCGGTCCAACGTGGTTTTTTGATCTGTGTAAGTACACGTGCAGGCACCAGGCCAACGAGTTCGGCGCGGGCGATTTCGGCCCGTTTTGCGACCTCCTCAAAGACAAACTCTGGGCCAACTTCGTTGGGGCTAATTAGGTTCATACTGACCTGTATTTCATTGCCTAACTGAAGCCCCATCGTGCGCACCTGTCGTGTACGTATCTCTTTTGCAATTCTTCGACCATCTTCAATTGTCGAGTTCTTCAACCAAATGTTGTAGGCGACCAATACTTGTCGAGCGCCTACGCAAATCGCGCCAGCAGTTGGGTGCGGTTTACTTGGGCCGAAGTCTGGCACCAAATCTATGAAGGCCCGTTTGCGAATTTCGGGCAGATCTCTTTCGGGGCCGTAAACAAAACTTGGAATTTTAAGTTCGCTTGCTGCATAATCAGCGAATTCGTTTCTTGCCTGTATCGCTTGTTCAATTGTTGAATTTTCAAGCGGCACGAATGGAACGACATCGATTATGCCTATTCGCGGATGAACACCCACATGCTGACGCAAATCAAACTGTTGGGCGCTTAGTTCGGCGAGTTGGCGTGCCGCGCTTGTGGTTGCGAGTGTGAACACGCTGCGGTGATGGTGAAAATCGCTGTGGATGTCGAGTACATCATGGCCAATCTGGCTGCGAATTTTTTCTATCACGTCTAAGCGCCGACCCTCGCTGATATTGATCACGCACTCAAGCACCTGTATTGCTTAGCGCATTTTCGGGTGGTGATGCTAGAGTTGTCGTATGTTCAACGGCCCTGAAATCTGGATAATCGTCTTGCTTGTTGTGGTGCTTTTTGGCGGATCACGTCTACCGAAAATTGCTCGTAACCTCGGCAAAGCCCAAAGCGAACTTAAAAAAGGTCTCGCTGAAGGCATCGCCGATTCGAAAAAAGACGAAACTCCGGAAACTGACTCAAACTAGTTTTGGCGTCACGGCAGGTCGCCTGCCGATTATTTGAGTGCGAGTACTTTAACTTTCGTCGTAAGTACATCTGCGAGCAAACTTCGACGCTCATTGGCTGCATAAAGGTTTAGTTCGATATCTGCCTTCGCCGAGGCTTTGGCAAAAATTAAAAACTGATCATCTTCGGCGCGAACTGTAACCGATTTGACGCGTCCGTCTTGGGTTCGATCAAGACCGATTGCTATTCGCAAAATTGCAGCGAGTGATGTCACAAGTTTTTGGTCGACTTCTTCGAGTTGGGCAAACTCTGAGTGTGACTGTTTTGGCGCACTCTTGCGGTGATAACGAGCGATGACTGCGATCAATTCAATTTCGCGATCAGTGAGACCGACTAGTTCTGAGTTTCTGATCACATAGTACGAATGAAGGTGATGTTTCGAGTGTGAAACGACCACGCCAACATTTGCAAGTAGCGCTGCAGCCTCGAGATATCTGCGCGATGCTGGCGGTAGACCGAGTTTTTTTTGTAAACAATCAAAAAGTGAGAGTGCAATTTTTGAAACATGAGCCGAATGCTCTGGTCGATCGTCGCATCGATCGGCAAGTTGTTTGACACTCTGTAAGGCCGGGTCAACATCTTCGGGGTGGTCGAGCAGATTTTCACGAGCGAGGGTGTCGAAGAGCACTCCTTCTCGCAACGCATATTCAGAGTATGTGAAGGTCTTGACATCAAATGACAGGGCGATACTCTCTAAAATGACGGCTCCGGCCAAAATAATTTCTGCTCGCGAAGAGTCAATATCGAAAATCTTGGCACGCTCTTTGACAGTCGGGGCTTCGGCCAATAAATCCAACATCTTGGTTACATCTTTGGCGCTGAATTCGTGGCGGTTGAACGACTTTGGTTCTGGCTCGTCGTTGAGTTTTCTGATCAATTTGGCGACTGCTTCGACCGTGCCGGATGAGCCGACAGCAACTTCAAAGCCAAGTTCTATGACTTCGGGCTTTATCGTCGCCAGCATAGATCGCACGAATTTTCGACAACTGCTGAGCGCACTTGGATGCAGGGCATCGGTACTAAAAAATCTGTCAGTCAAACGAACGGCGCCGAGTTTAAAACTTCGTGAGAGCAGTATTTCTTCACCCGAGGCGATTACCAACTCGGTTGAACCGCCACCGATGTCGCAAAGCAACATCGGTTGTTCGCCGACGGCAACTGCGTAGCGAGCACCAAGGTGAATGAGACGTGCTTCTTCGACACCAGAAATGATCTCAACTTCAATGTCGGCTTCTTTGCGTGCACGCTTTATAAACTCGCCGCGATTCTTGGCTTCGCGAACGGCGCTGGTCGCAACTGCACGCAATTTTGCACCGTGAACATCAGAGATTGCACGCATTCGCTTTAGGGAGGCGAGGCCTCGTTCAATGGCGTCGGGCTCGAGTTGTTTCATGTCGCCCGCACCATGGCCAAGTCGAACCACTTCTTTCTCGCTGGCAATGACTTCGAAGCCCGTTTCAACCGGCCGAGCAACTACCAAATGAAAACTGTTTGTTCCGATGTCGAGAGCGGCAATGATCGATTCTGATTCTGAGCCCACAAATGCACATCTTAGAACGCGATGGTTCGACGGTAGGATTTATTGACTAATCGAAGGAGATGTCATGACCAACTATGCAGAAGCAACAACTTTAAATGAGCCACCGCGAGGTCATGCGCGCATCGTTTATCTTGGCTCAGCCTCACCCCATTGGGAGGTTTACGGTGACTATGGCGATCAGAACATGCTTGAAGAATTTCGCGCGCGAACCCTTGCCCGACTGATTCTTTTGCCACGCAACGACCCACAGTTTCGTCGCAATCAAGAGCGAGTCAACAAAGACGCCGAGCGTGAACGCATCAGCATCGAATGGGAGCTGGGCTATACAGTCGCAGCCGAGACCCCAACAGTTGCGCCAGTGGCCACACCTGCTGAATAGGCGTAGTTCAAAACCAGCATTTTATGCGACCGAATATGTCGTTGAAGTGAAGCTCAAGTGACTTTTTGGCGAAATCGTTTTCTTACAAATGTGCGAGAGTCAATTAATTCGTACGATAAAAATATCGAGCAAAATTACATAAACCGCGAATTGAGTTGGCTTGATTTCAACGATCGCGTCTTGACTCTTGCAAGTGACGAGAAAGTTCCACTGCTTGAGCGATGCCGATTTTTGGCAATCTGCTCGTCAAATCTTGACGAGTTTTATCAAATTAGAGTTGCCGCCCTCAAAGACCAAGTGGCAGGTGATGTTCATACTCCAACAGTTGATGGTTTGACGCCCTTGCAACAATTGCGTGAAATCACGAAACGCACACAAGATTTCGTGACTAGACAGCACCGGGTCTGGTCAGAAGAATTGCTGCCGAGACTTAAACAGTCTGAATTATTTGTCGTCGGATGGTCAGACTTAACCGAATCTGAAAAAGCCAAACTTTCGGACGACTTTGACCGCAGAATCTTTCCAGTCTTAACCCCACTTGTGGTCGACCCGGCGCATCCGTTTCCATATATCTCGAACCTTGCGATGAACTTGGCTGTAGTTGCGCGCGACCCACAGTCGTCCGAACAAAGATTTGCGAGGCTAAAAATTCCGAAGAGTATTTCGCGTTTCATGCGGGTAGGCGACGGTAACAAATTTGTTTTGCTTGAAGAAGTCGTCTCGGCCAACTTGCCTCGGCTGTTTCAGGGCATGTTGATCGAACAGTGCTTTGTTTTCAGAGTTACACGAAATGCCGACCTCTCACTCGACGATGAAGACGCCGAAGATTTGTTGGCCGCTGTCGAAATGGAATTGCGCCGTCGCAGATTTGGTCGTGCAGTTCGCCTTGAGATTCCGGAGGGCACCGCTCAAGAAACCGTCGACTTAATGTGTCAAGAACTCGAATTAGAACTCGAAGACATTACCTACTATTCAGGTTTTATTGAGATGAACGCACTAAATCAGTTGGCGTCACTCGATCTACCTGGATTGCGGTTTAAGCCCTGGCCTCCGCTGACCGCAGGCAGGTTGATGGCTGCCGAATTCAACGGCCAGAGTATTTTTCAAGTAATTCGTGAACGACAATTACTGGTTCATCACCCGCATGAGTCATTTTCGTCGTCGGTCGAGTCATTTGTGGCGCAGGCGGCGAGTGATGCAAAAGTTCATTCGATAAAAATGACTCTCTATCGAACATCGGGTGATTCGGCGATCGCCAAGCACTTGGTTCGCGCCGCCGAATCGGGCAAACAAGTGGCCGTGGTGCTTGAGATCAAGGCGCGCTTCGATGAGGCTCGAAACATCGCCTGGGCAAAAGAACTCGAGTATGCAGGCGTGCACGTAACTTATGGCATTGTCGGTTTGAAGACTCACTCGAAGTGCATTTTGGTAGTGCGCGAAGACAGCGACCAGATGAGACGGTATGTGCATATTGGCACCGGAAACTACAACTCGGTAACGGCGAGACTTTACGAGGACATTGGGTTTTTTACTTGCGAAGAGCAAATTGGCTCAGACGCAACAGAGTTGTTTAACTATTTGACCGGTTATGCCAAAGAGCCCGACTATTTGCGTTTGTTTGTCGCACCGCACCAATTGCGTCCACGAATACTTGAGCTGATACATCGTGAGGCAACTTTTAAAGACCAGGGTCGAATAACCCTAAAACTGAACTCAATTTCTGACCCGTCAATAATTGATGCGCTTTACTCAGCGAGCAACGCTGGAGTCAAGATCAATCTGATAGTTCGGGGTATTTGTTGCCTGCGCGCTGGCGTGCCAGGCGTGTCAGAGAACATTGAGGTCCGCTCAATTCTCGGTCGTTATCTCGAGCACTCACGGATCTATCGTTTTGAGCACGGTCTTGAAGACGAGTCGCCGTTGCACCTGATTGGTTCGGCAGATTTGATGGGTCGAAATCTAGATGGGCGAGTTGAAGTTTTGGTGCCACTCACGCACCCGAAGCATCGGGCATGGCTCGATAAAGTCTTGGGTTTTCTGTTGGCCGACGATGTGAATCACTTTAAATTGGATATTAGTGACAAATGGACCAACCATAATTTGGGTAACGGAATCGGCGATGCTCAGCAGCGTCTGCACGAGTGGGTTGTGGCAACTCAAGTTCGGTGATGCTCTAATCTGTTCACCGTTGAGTCACCCTATTGACAACTAAAGTTCACTTTTGACGGGCTACCGTTGTGGTGAGTCGTAGTTCTGAGAAAAGCGGGAAAGGTGCCGACGATGGATGAGATTCGCAAGAATTTTCATAGCGACCTTGAGTCGGCACGCGCCGAAGTAGTTCGCCTCGGGGCATCGTTGACAGAGTCGATTCCGCGAGCAACTGCGGTGTTGCTGAGCGGAGATCTCGAAGGCGCAGATTATTTGGTTCAAGCCGATGACGAATTTGACGGTCGAAGCGCCGAACTTGAAGCCTCGTGCTTTGAAATTTTGGCGCTGCAAGCGCCTGTTGCGGCCGACCTTCGTCAGATTGTCGCGATCATCAAGATCGCCGGTGAACTCGAGCGTTCGGCAGACCTTGTGGTCAACATTTGCAAAGCAGCGCGTCGTATATATGGTCACGACAT
>JAQCDG010000128.1 GCA_027731085.1 Actinomycetota bacterium
GCAACATTGCATCGTTAATCAACACATCGCCGCTCTCACAATGTTTGCCGACAACTCGCGCATGCTCGAGGCGATCTGCGTCTGCCCGCGCTGGCAAAAACGCTTCGTAACCAGAGTCGTACAAAACGGGTCGCGGGTTGTCACTCATGCCACCATCAACTGCGACATAGGTGCGAATACCTGGCAAATCTTTTACAGAGCCAATTCGATACAGCGTCACCGCCGCGCTCGCCACAATCGCCCGACCCGGCTCAACAAAAACTTTCGTCGGCTTGCTCAACTTAGCCGTCGCCACGGCCAACGACTGCGCCCATTGAGTAATCGTCGGCGCGTGTTCGGCTTCAATGTATGCCACACCGAGCCCACCGCCCAAAGTCAATTCTTCAACCTCGAGTTGATTAGCAAAATCAACCATGATCTGTGCCGCCTGTGCAAAGTTTTCTGCGGCAAACACATTTGATCCAATGTGACAATGAATGCCTACGAATTCAACGCTCGCCGATGATCTCACGCGATCAACCGCTCGTTGCGCATCGCCGTTGCGCAAGTTAAAACCAAACTTCGAATCATCCTGACCCGTTGAAACAAACTCGTGGGTGTACACCGCCACACCGGGCGTTATTCGCAATTGAATTCGTACCCGCTTCGCACCCTTTGCACCACTCGCGTGCAGAGCATCCAGCCGATCTAGTTCATCAAAATTGTCGACGACGATGTGATGCACACCAGCGTCAAGAGCCATCTTCAATTCTTCAGTCGACTTGTTATTGCCATGCAACACACAACCCGAACCGGGCACACCTGCATTCAGCGCAACAAAAAGTTCTCCGCCTGTAGCGACATCAAGCAACAAACCTTCCTCGTGGGCCAAGCGCGCTATCGCCCCACACAAAAAGGCTTTCGTGGCATACACAACTCGATGCGTGCCAAACGCGCGAACGGCCTCTTGGCATCGCGCGCGCAAGTGGGCCTCGTCATAAACAAATGTTGGCGTGCCATATTTTTCGGCAACCGCGATCAAATCACAGCCGCCAATTTCAAGATGACCAAGAGCGTTCGCCTTAGCCGAATCAGGCAACAAGTGTTTGGCGATGCGACTCACATCTGCTCCGGTGCTTCAATGCCCAACACTCCAAGACCCGTCTGCATTACACGAGCTGTCAAATCGCAAAGCATCAACCGGCTGTTGCGCTCGGACTCGGTTTCTGCTTTCAGCACCGGGCACTGCTCATAAAACGACGAAAAACTCGCCGCCAAGTCATATAGATATGTACACAACCGATGCGGGCTGTATTTGTCAATCGTGTCCCAAACCGCCGAATCAAATTGCAATACGCGCATCGCCAACTCGCGCTCGGCGGTATGACTAATCGTCGGCGCAAAACTTTGCACGCTTGCACGCTCGACACCGGCGCGACGAAAAATGCTGCAGATTCGCGCATGCGCATATTGCAAATACGGGGCCGTGTTACCGTCGAACGACAGCATTCGATCCCAGTCAAATGTGTAGTCCTTAATTCGGTCAGTCGACAGATCTGCATACTTCACAGCACCGAGGCCAACCATTCGCGCGATATTTGCCTTCGCCGCATCCGACAACTCTGGGTTTTTCTCAGCAACTGCTGCCGCCGCTCGTTCGACGGCTTCGGTCAACAACGCGTCGAGTTTCACGGTGTCACCACTTCGTGTCTTCAACATCTTTTTGTCGGCACCCAAGACATTGCCAAACGAAACATGCACCATCTCACGTGGGGGCTTCAACCAGCCAGCTTTTTTGGCTACTGCTGACACCATTTGCAGGTGTTGCGCCTGTGGTGCACCGACGACATACAGCAACAAATCTGCGTTCAGTCTTTCAACGCGATCGATCACGCACGCCAAATCACTCGTCGCATAGTTGTATCCGCCATCGGTTTTACGGATAATCAACGGCAGCGGTTGATTCTCGCGATTCACGAAACCTTCAGCAAAGACCACTTCTGCACCGTCGCTTGTCGTCAACATTTTTAATTTGCCAAGTCGCTCGACTACTTGGGGCAACAGCGAGTCATATGCGCTTTCACCCTTGATGTCAGAGTCTTCGAGCAGCACGCCAAGCGTGCGATAGATCATCTGAAAATATCTGGTGCTCTCGGCGACGAGAAGTTTCCAAAGTCGCAGCGTCTCGGCATCGCCACTCTGCAGCAACACAACTCGCGCCC
The DNA here is from genome assembly GCA_027731085.1 of Actinomycetota bacterium. GTDB lineage: Bacteria > Actinomycetota > Acidimicrobiia > Acidimicrobiales > Ilumatobacteraceae > BACL27. The sequence goes on from JAQCDG010000128.1 coordinate 2,202, forward strand.
GCGCCCGCGCTTGAAACGGTTCTGACTCGTCGAACTTCTTTCGCGCACTGCGATAAAACGAATCTAGGTCGCCCACAGAAAGTTCGTTGGCTGCGTGTGTCTCACCTGAGTCGACCAAATGCTCAATCAACATGCCGAACGGTGTTCCCCAGTCGCCAACGTGGTTTTCGCGCACAACCGTATTGCCAACAAACATCAACATCCGCACGAGTGCATCACCGATCACCGTCGATCGCAAATGTCCAACATGCATCTCTTTGGCAACATTCGGCGCCGAATAATCGATCACAATTTTTCGCGGCTTGGTCGCGTCGCGCACGCCAAGTTTGTCGCTCACGCTCGACGACATCAGTTCGCGTGCCAGAAACTCGTTGTTAAAAGTTAAATTAATGAACCCCGGCCCCGCAACTTCGACGTTGCTACAAATATCTTTCAGATCGACAGCCTCAAGCACCTTGGTCGCCACTTCGTGAGGCTTCAACCCCATCGCCTTGGCAAGCGCCAGCGAACCGTTTACTTGGGCATCAGCGCGATCGCTCGCCCGCACCGCCGTGTCAATGCCGACTGCCGCCACCCCGCCAACCTTGACAAAGGCCGCCGCGATGCGCTGCTCAACATAAACGATCGGATCTGCCACCCTTTCATTGTTGCCGAGATTGCCCAGCAAAATGTGCCGTATTTACGGGTGCTACTTCTTGCGCCGATTGACCGTCAGGGGCAGGCGCGAATGGCTTCGATGATCGCGCCAAACGCCGCATCTGAATCAATAGTCTCAAGCACCTTCGTATTCGTCTTGGCACGCGAAGAAACGTGACGATCGTCGATCACCGTCATGCCTCGCGTATGCAGCCCGTCAATCTCGACGGCAACATGCCGCTCGGTCGAGCCAAAAAATTGTGGATGCGTCAACGCCAACACCGCGCAAACATCGTGTAGCGGCGCGCCCTCGAAGTCGTCGTGCAGCGACTTATACATCTTGCTGAAAAACTCGAGTAACCCCGCCAACTTCGGGCCAACAACTTTGTGCGCATTTCGCACCATCACAATTCGTGCGGGTGTCGCCATGATCTGATGCGTCAGATGCAAACCGCTCATCACAATTTTCGCACCTGAATCAAAAACTGCCGCCGCCGCTTCTGGGTCGCACCAAATATTAAATTCGGCAGTCGCCGTGCGGTTACCGAATCTGCCGCCACCCATCAATGAAATTCCAGAAATATTTTCAACTAGATCTGGCGCCGTACGCAATGCCAACGCAATGTTCGTCAACGGCCCAGTCGGCACAAGCCACACGCCTGGGTTTGCACGAACCGTATCGATA
>JAQCDG010000129.1 GCA_027731085.1 Actinomycetota bacterium
GCAACATGGCGGTGGCGTGCAACTAGGTGTCGAACTTGGCGTCGCATCTTGCGACCACTGCACACATCTTGATTCGGCCGACGTCAACGCACTCGCTGACACTAAAGGAAAAACTGTTGCGACGTTATTGCCAACCGCCGAACTGTGCACCAGGTCTAAGTTTCCTGATGCAAGACGTTTACTGGATGCCGGCGTAACAGTCGCCCTCGCTTCTGACTGCAATCCAGGTTCGTCGTATACGACTTCGATACCGCTGGCTATTTCATTGGCAGTTCTCAACATGAATATGACCTGCGATGAAGCAGTCTGGTCAGCTACTGCCGGTGGTGCGGCTGCATTGCGCCGCACCGATATTGGCAACTTGGCGGTTGGCTCGCAGGCCGACTTTGCGGTTCTCAATTCACGAAGCCACATTCACTTGGCGTATCGCCCAGGTGTGAAACTTGTCGACGCCGTTTTTGTGCGTGGGCAACTCGTGGCAGGTTCGCTACGATAAAATTTCATTAAATGTCTACGAGCCCAAGCCAAACTGATTTGATCATCAAATCAAATTCACGAGTATCTTTTAAGTCGCCTGGTGACTGGCGCACGCTAATAATCGCTGTTCTCGTCTATGTCGGTTGGTTCGCGTCTGTGTTTACTCACAAGCAATTGCCGTGGTGGGCAACTTTTGCACTTCTAACTTGGTTCGGCGCATGGCACCTAAGTTTGCAACACGAACTCGTGCACGGTCACCCGTTTCGCAATTCAAAACTTAATGCAGCACTTGCGTCGCTGTCAGTCACGATGTGGGTTCCGTTTCTGTCTTACAGACGTGACCACATCAGCCATCACAACAGCACACTCACCCACCCGCAATTCGACACCGAAAGTTATTATGCGATACCCGAAAAGTGGCAAACTTCGGGTCGCTTTTTGCGCTCGATCTATTGGGCCAATCGCACGCTCGCGTTTCGCTTGACGGTTTGGTCGGTCTTCAGCGCAGTGCAATATTTCATCGCCGACGCCTGGCGCGCCGTGCGCAATGTCGGCAACGCCCGTACAGCGTGGCTGTTACACATTCCGGCACTCGTGGCAGTCACTTTTATAGTCAGCAATCTCGCCCAGATGTCAATGCTTGAATATCTCATCGGTGGGGTTTTTGGCTCGCACTCGCTAAATATGATGCGCTCATTTGCTGAACACAAAACACTTGACAACGAGTCAACACGCACGGCGATGATCGATGCAGGTTGGTTGATGGGCCTACTGATGCTCAACAACAATTTGCACGTCGCTCACCACGATGAGCCATCGGCGCCATGGTATGAAGTGCCCGCGGTCGCAAAGCGCACAAACGCCTATGAGCGTGCGGCAAAAATTGGTTCGCTCTACAAAGGTGGCTACGGCGAAATTATTCGTCGGTTCACGTTTAAGCCATACGATCAGCCTGTATACAGCAAGTCAGTTTAACTTTTTTCAATTTCGTAAGCGAGAACTAGAGTTCTCTCGTGCCCATTGCGAAAGTTTTGATCAATACTTCGGGTCTCGATCGCGAATCGGTCGTCAAAGTCGCCAGAGAAGATGCTGAAGTTGCAATCACGCCAAGCGCACTAGAAGCCATCGCGCGATCCAGCAAAATCGTCGAAGACCTCGCCAAGTCAAATAAAGCCGTATATGGCATCTCTACTGGTTTTGGTGCTCTCTCGACAAAACATATCGCGCAGAGCGATCGTGTTGCTTTGCAACAATCACTGATTCGTTCGCATGCCGCAGGCATGGGCGAAGTCATCGAAATCGAAGTCGTGCGAGCAATGCAACTCTTGCGATTGCGAACCCTCTGTAGCGGCGCAACCGGCGTTCGACCCGTTGTCGCCGAAACCATGGCAGCAATGCTCAATGCATCAATCACCCCAGTTGTCTACGAATACGGCTCACTCGGTTGCAGCGGTGATCTTGCACCGTTATCGCATTGCGCTCTGGCACTCATGGGTGAAGGAGAAGTGTTTGACAAATCTGGTCGCCGTCGGCCGACAATTGATGTGCTTAAAGAGAACAACATCAAGCCAGTTCTGTTGCGTGAAAAAGAAGGCCTGGCGCTAATCAATGGCACCGATGGCATGCTCGGCATGTTGCTCTTGGCAATCACCGATCTTCACGAACTTTGCACCCTTGCCGATATCGCCACAGCGCTCAGCGTCGAGGCACTGCTCGGCACCGATCAAGTTTTTGCTCCAGAAATGCACGAACCGCTTCGCAGTCATCCAGGTCAGGTAGCAAGTGCAGCAAATATTTTTACGCTTTTAAAAAACTCGCCACTCGTTGCCTCGCACCGCACTGACGACACTCGCGTGCAAGACGCATATTCGCTGCGTTGCGCACCGCAAGTTGCTGGCGCAGTTCGCGACACGCTCACCCATGCATCAAATGTTGCGCATCGCGAACTCGCCGCGATGATTGATAATCCGATTGTCACAAGCACGGGCGAAATTCGCTCCAACGGCAATTTCCACGGTGCACCAATCGGTTATGTGCTCGACTTCTTGGCAATCGCCACATGCGATCTCGGCTCAATCAGCGAACGTCGCACCGACCGCATGCTCGATGTCAACAGATCGATGGGCTTGCCAGCATTCTTGGCATTCAACGCCGGCGTCGACTCGGGTTTGATGATCGCTCAGTACACGCAGGCCAGCATGGTCTCAGAAAACAAACGACTCGCCGTGCCCGCAAGCGTCGATTCAATTCCATCGAGCGCGATGCAAGAAGATCATGTTTCTATGGGATGGAACGCCGCGCGCAAACTTCGCCTCGCGATCAACAACTTGCGTCGCATACTGGCCATTGAAATTCTCACTGCAACTCGGGCGATTGATTTTCGCGCGCCGCTAACCGCGTCGCCTGCGCTGCTGAATGTTCATGCCGAAGTGCGCAAAGTTGTCGGTCGCCCCGGCCCCGACAAAGTGCTCGCCGACGAAATGAAACTCGTCGATGATCTCGCCAAGTCGCTTTCAATGCGCCGCGCCGCCGAACTCCTCACCGGCCCCCTCAACTAAAAAATATGCAAGCGGGTTATTTGATGATGCCGGCTATTTGACGATGTACGTCAAGACTTTGATCATCTGATCGAACTTCGCCGAGCCATCAGCAAACAAAGTGACTTGGCATGTGCCTGGCTTGCGAAACTTAATCGTGAAACTTGCGGCACTATTTTTTGTGCCCGCTGTCCTGCAGACAGACCGTGTCTCATCTGAGGAAACATAAACAGCCTTACCCTTCGAGGTCTTCAATTTGCTTGCGCTAAGAGAAACACTCTCGCCGGCTTTGTAACTTGCGCCATTACGTTTCAAACCAAGTTTCGCGAGCGCAACAGTCTGGCGTGGCAAAAAATTTAGGGGCACAATCGTGTCGAGTGCCGTATCGGTGATGCCACGGTGGTCGCGATAAACGAACAGTGAACAGTTCGAAACACCACAGTCATATGTCTTGCTCGCTCCGCTTGCATCAACTTTTGTAAACGTAGAAC
>JAQCDG010000130.1 GCA_027731085.1 Actinomycetota bacterium
CCCGCCGAAAGGCGGGGCTGTTTGCATTTCTGACACGAGTTCAACTTCGCAAAATCACTATCGTCATTGAAGTGACTGCAGCGCAAAATCATTTTGATGTGCTCATTGTTGGCGCCGGCATCTCAGGTATTGGCGCGGCATATCACTTGAAGACGATGAGCCCAGACCGCAGTTTTCAAATTCTCGAAGGTCGGGCAAATTTCGGCGGCACTTGGGACTTGTTTCGTTACCCCGGTGTGCGTTCAGACAGTGATATGCACACTCTCGGCTACAGGTTTAAGCCGTGGACGGCAGATAAGTCGATCGCTGATGGTCCGGCGATTCTTGATTATCTTCGCGAAACGATCGCCGAAAACAATCTTGCCGACAAGATTCGTTACAACCAGCACGTAACAAAAGCCGAGTGGTCGACTGAGAAGAAATCATGGACGCTTTCGGTCGTCGACAAAGTCTCGAATACAGAATCGAAATTCACTTGCAATTTTCTGTTCATGTGTTCGGGCTACTACAGCTACAAGCAGGGCTTCACTCCTGAGTTTGACGGCATTGAAAACTTCAAAGGCACCGTGGTGCATCCTCAGTTTTGGCCAAAAGATTTTGACTATTGCAACAAACGTGTAATCGTTATTGGCTCTGGCGCCACGGCGATGACGCTTGTGCCGGCGATGGCTAAAGATGTTGCCAAGATCACGATGCTGCAGCGCTCGCCGACATTTGTAATTTCGCGGCCGTCGGTTGATCCGTTTGCAAAAAGGATGCGACGAATTTGGCCAAAGAAGATCGCCTATGCGTTGACGAGAGTTGAAAACACGACACGACAACAAGAGTTGTATGCACTTTGTCGCGGGTTTCCGGCTGAAGTGAAGCAGATCATGGTTGATGCGGTGCGCGTCGAACTCGGGCCTGATTACGACGTCGAAAAACATTTCACCCCGGCTTACAACCCGTGGGATCAAAGAATTTGTTTGGTGCCTGACAGCGATTTGTTTGTCGCTATTCGATCGGGCAAAGCCGAAGTCGTGACCGACAAGATCAAGACTTTCAGCGCGACTGGCATCCAACTTGAGTCAGGTCAACATCTCGAAGCAGACATCATTGTCACCGCGACCGGCATCGAACTTGTGACGCTTGGTGAAATGGAGTTTGTTGTCGACTCGAAGACGATAAATTTCGCCGATACTTGGACATATAAAGGTTGCGCCTACTCGGGTGTGCCAAATTTGGCGTCGTCGTTTGGTTATATCAATGCATCGTGGACTCTTCGCGCCGATTTGACCTGCGAATATGTTTGCCGATTGTTGAACCACTTGCGCAAGACGAAAACTTCGATCTGTACCCCAACTTTGCGTGAAACTGACAAAAGTATGGAGCCGCGCAAGTGGCTTGAAGATTTCTCGTCGGGCTACATGAAGAGAACGATGCATAAGATGCCCAAACAAGGCAATTCTGAGCCGTGGTTGAATCCTCAAAATTATGAAGCCGACAAAAAAATGTTTCGCAAGTCGCCACTCGATGATGGAGTCATGCGCTTCACGAACTAGATCTCGCAGCATCAGTCTTTATTGGTTGTTTTGGCGATAGCGTCGTTGTGCCATGCCACGCGACGAAAACCCTGATTCTGAACGTCGTCCGCGCCGAGACCGAGGCGAGCGTACTGGCCGTCCGGCAAAGCCCTTTGTAAGGGGTAGTAGACCACCGCGTCCAGCAGGTGCTGGCGATCGTCGTGATCGACCAGATCGTCCGCGCCGTGATAGTTCAGATCGTCCGGGTCGTCCGGCGAGAAGTTTTGATCGTGATCGTGCACCGCGTCGCGATAGTTCAGATCGTCCGCGTCGCGATGATGGCGAGCGTCGTCCAGCGAGAAGTTTTGATCGAGATCGTGCGCCGCGTGGCCCACGAAGTGACGACCGTGATCGTGAGCGTCGTCCGGCCAGACCGTTTGATCGTGATCGTGCGCCGCGTGGTCCTCGCCGTGATGATGGCGAGCGCCGTCCCGCAAGAAGTTTTGATCGAGATCGTGCGCCGCGTCGCAGCTCTAGTGATCGATCAGATCGTCCAGCTCGCAGTTTTGACCGTGATCGACCATCTCGTGCACCGCGTCGTGACGACCGTGATCGCGGGCCCGACACTCGCACCGACGCACAACGCCGCTCAGATGATGTAAAGCGAAAAACTGGTGGTCGTAAATACGGCAAAGATCCGTATCCACCCGCGAGACACACTCGTGAGCGTTGGCAAGACGAAGGTTCAACACGCAAACCAAGTGGTGGCCGCAATTCAAACCGTTCGCCAAGGCGTGACGATGACGACGATCGGTTGATGACTGTCAGCATCAAAAATGTCGAAGCTGGTGACGCGAACAAAATCAAAGAACAACTTGGTGCTACAGCCGATCGAGCCATCGAGCGTTTGGCGCGAGCTTTGCATGCATTTGAAGCCCATCGATATTCTGAGGCACGCAAGTTGGCGATGCCGTTATTGTCGCAAGTCGTTGGTTTGGCGGTCGTGCACGAGGTTGCAGGTTTGTCGATGTATCGCCTTGGCCGTTGGCAAGACGCTGCCGACCAACTCGAGATTGCACGCGGCATAAGGCCAGCTGAGGTCGTGAATCATCCCGTGCTTGCAGACTGTTATCGCGCATTGCGACGCTACGAAAAAGTCACCGAACTTTGGGAGTCAATGAAATTGTTGTCGCCACCTGCTGCATTGTTGGCAGAGGGTCGAATAGTTGCCGCAGGCGCACTGGCCGACCAAGGAGAACTTCAAAGTGCGGTGCGGATGATGACGCACGGTACGAGTGATCCGCATAAGGTGCAAGAGCACCATCTTCGCGAATGGTATGTGTTGGCAGATCTTTATGATCGGGCGGGCGATGTGGCGAGTGCACGGCGATTGTTCGTCAAAATTCAAAGCAGCAATGCGAAATTTGCCGATGTCGCCGATCGCTTAAACACTCTCGGCGAGTAAGAAGCTTCGACTTTTTAAGATCGCCTCAATAATCCATGAGCTGAGCGAAGCTTCGAATTAATCCAGAGTGATGCCAGGATCGGCATCTGAAATCGCACACGATGCTTTTTATGTCCCATACATGATGTGGGCCATCGCGTCAGCAGTAGCCGTAGACGTAGCAAGCAGGTGACCGCACAGATCAGCAGTCACAGCGATATAGGTGGTGATTGGGGTTAGTCGTGTATCAATTAGTGTGACGGGTACTCCTTACATATTTGTGTGTCTGGTTTAGATCGGCTGTCGCGTGTCGGTGAAGTTTTTGTTTCGCACGAGTTTTGTGGCTTTGTTGTTGGCTGGTGTTGTGTTGGCTGGTGTTGGGTCTGATGTGGTTTCGACTGAAGCGTCGGCTGCGTCTGTTGGTTTGTCGGTTTCGGGTGTGGCGGTTGCTCCGCGGGTTGTGTCGGCTGCGGCGGGTGATGGTTTTGCTCAGGTGACGATTGCCGATATGTCTCCTGATACGGGTGTTTATGCGGTGCAGTGGGTTTCG
>JAQCDG010000131.1 GCA_027731085.1 Actinomycetota bacterium
CAAACTGCATCGAGGGTTCGCTGAGCACGATTGCTGACGCATGCAAATCGGTTGGCGTGCGTGTCAACACGTGTTATGGAGTGACTGATCGATGGGACGATAGCCAACAGTTGCACTCGAAGGTTTCACCCCTTGCAAAAATGACAAAAGCGGCAACTCGTGGCCTTCTCGAATGTGAAAGATTTCTTTCATCTGGCGGACTCGGCATGGTGGGTGTGCACGCGGCTTTCACCTGCGGTGATGAAACGCTCAATGCGGCTGCTGATCTCGCCAAAAAATACTCAGTCGGCGTTCATATTCATGTTGCTGAAGGTCTCGACGACATTCAGGCTGGTGCTCGCCTTGAATCACTGGCCCGAGATAACTGGCTGCTCGTACATGCGGTACACCTCGATCGTCCATTGCGGGGTCGCATCGTGCACAATGCTCGTTCAAACATGAATAACTCAGTGGGTTATGCGAAACCTTCAGAGAAACCAAATACGATTTTGCTCGGTACCGATGGCATTGGTGCCGACATGGTCGAAGAGGCGCGGGTTGCTTACGCGCGATTACGAGAGTTTGATGTTCAGGCCGACCCAACGATAATTTGGCAGTGGCTCGATAATTCGCTCGAATTGTTTCCTGATGCGAAAGATGACGCTGTGACATTTAATTACGACTTTGCAGACAGCCCGTGGCACGCCGCGTTTACGACGAATATCACAGCAACTGATGTCGAAATAGCGGGCGAAAAGATTCTGGTAGACGGCTTACCGACCCGTGTTGATCTAATTGAAGTACGTGCAAAAGCCCACGAGCAAGCCCTACGGTTATACGAGAGGCTGGCTAACTAGTGAACCAAAAAAATCAAACCCAATCGGCGCGCGTCGCACTCTATTTGCAAGATGCGCACAAGATCTCTGAAGGCATGGAGTTTTCGAAATACGCCGAGAGCAAGGGCTTTGAGGCCGTGTGGCAGGCCGAAAGCCGACTCGTGCGCGAAGCCACCGTACCGATGGCCGCATTTGCGTCGGTGACCAAAACTCTTAAAATTGGATCCGGTGTTGTCGACTGCTGGAGTCGCAATCCGGCGAGACTTGCCGCAACTTTTTCGACACTCGATGACCTTGCGCCGGGTCGCGTAATTTTGGGCATCGGTGCTTGGTGGGACCCGTTGGCACAAAAAGTCGGCATCTCTCGCGCCAAACCGCTTCGCGCGATGCGCGAGATCGTCACGACCGTACGGGCATTGCTAAACAACGAGACAGTCACTTTCAGCGGCGAATTCGTACACCTTGACGGCGTCGAACTTGATTATGTCTACCAAGATCGTCGACCCAAAGATGTGCCGATTTATATTGGTGCGACTGGCATGCAGATGATGGAGCTCACGGGTGAAATCGCCGACGGTGTGGTGCTCAACTATTTGGTTTCGCCCGAATACAACCAGAAAGCCATGGAGGCTCTGACTGCTGGTGCCGACCGTGCCGGACGGTCGGTCGAATCTATTGACCGACCGCAACTCGTGGTCTGCAGCGTTCACGAAGACCGAAAGACGGCACTTGACATGGCGCGTCAAATGGTCACGCAATATCTCGGTCAGCAGCCACACATCATGAAGGCGTCTGGTGTGCCGCAATCATTGCTCGACAAGGTTGGCTCGGTACTCACCTGGCCTGCAACGCATGAGCAAGTTGTCGCTGCATCGAAGCATGTGCCAGATGAAATTGTGCAAATGCTCACGGCAAGCGGCACCCCAGCCGAGGCTCGCCAAAGAGTCACGCACTATCTAAAAAACGGCGCAACTTGCCCGATTTTGTATCCGTTGGGTGATGTCAAAGCGATGATCGATGCTTTTTCTAATTGGGATGGTGTCTCTTGAGCGTTGTAGTTCCACGCACACTCAAAGATGCTTTGTCGGCGACGGCGGCGAACCCGTCTGCGTTAATCGTTCAAGGTGGCACCGATTTGATGGTTGAGATTAACTTCAACCATCGCAAACCTACTGATGTCATTGCATTGCGTCGTGTCGATGAACTGCGTTCATTTCAAATAAATGCCGATAAAACACAAATCACGATCGGCGCAGGCCTGCCATATCAAACAATGGAGCACGGTGAGATCGCTGACCTTGTGCCCGCTCTTGCTCAGGCAGCACGTACGGTTGGCTCGCCACAGATTCGGGCCACTGGCTCAATCGGTGGCAATCTTGGCACATGCTCACCGGCCGGTGATGCGTTGCCGGTGCTTAGCGCGCTCGATGCATCTGTCAATTTGCAAACAGCCAATACTTCACGGTCTGTCTCAATTCACGATTTCATGGTCGGAGTCAAGCGCAATTCGCGGCAACCTGGTGAGATCATCGTGTCGACAACTCTGCCGATTATCTCGGGGTGGCAGGGCTATGCAAAGGTTGGCGTGCGCAATGCAATGGTTATCTCGGTTGCGTCATGTTGTTTGGTTGTTGACCGTATAAATGGCAAAGTCGCTATCGCGCTCGGAGCAGTTGGTCCGACAATAGTTCGGTGTCGCGAAACCGAAGCATGGCTCGCTTCACAGATTGATCTGCGAATTCAATCAACCATTAAACCTAGTCTGTTGCAAGAATTAGGCGAACGGGTCGCCAACGAATCAAAACCAATCGACGATCATCGCAGCACGGCCGCATACCGCCGCCATGCTGTCGCCGTCTTGTCACGTCGATTACTTTCACGGGCAAACACACAATGAGCACCAACTCTGAAATTTACAATCTCACGGTCAATGGCAAGACTCGCCAGGTTCGCGACTCGTGGGTCGGTGAAAGTTTGCTTTATGTTCTTCGTGAGCGGCTTGGTCTGCCAGGCTCGAAAGGTGCTTGCGAGCAGGGAGAATGTGGCAGTTGCACGGTGATCATGGATGACCAAGCAGTTTGCTCTTGTCTCATCATGGCTGCAACTGCAATCGAAACCGACATTCGAACAGTTGAAGATCTTGCGGTAGACGGCGCGCTCACCGAGGTGCAAGATGCTTTCATTACAGAAGGTGGAGTTCAATGCGGTTTCTGCACCCCGGGTCTCGTAGTCGCAATCGAACATCTCCTTTCAAAAAATCCAGATCCAACTGAGATCGAAATCAAAGAGGCGATTTCGGGCAATATTTGTCGTTGCACTGGTTACGGTCGAATTTTTGAGGCTGTCGAAACTGCGATCTCAGTGCGCAAGGCGAATTATCGATGAGCTCGGCAACCCAAACAACGACGCGCCGCGATGTTCTCGGCACGTCGGCTCTACGACCAGATGGCGCGACGAAAGTTCAAGGTAGCTTCGAGTTTTCTTCAGATCTGCACGCAGAGAATATGTTGTGGGGTGCAACTTTACGCAGTCCACACCCATACGCACGAATCCTCAACATCGATCTTTCAGCGGCATACAAAATTTCTGGTGTCGAAGCGATTATTTCTGCCGAAGATGTGCCCGGCAAAAAAACATAC
>JAQCDG010000017.1 GCA_027731085.1 Actinomycetota bacterium
AATCGACAAGTGCGTCTTGGCAACGCAAATCGGCAATTTTGCAAAACCATTGTCTGTGTAGTTCTTGATTTGCTTGCTGGCAAGACTCGTATATTCAACTTTTGCCGCGCCATAAATCGTCGTAGCGATCTTTTCAATCTTCTCTTTAAGCGACGCTTCGTCCGAATACAAGAAATGGAAGCTGTTCTTGTCGTTGCAAGCCTCGACAACAGCCTTGGCAAGATCGGTTGCCCCCGCGCCACCATCGGCGAAGTGCGTGCACACAGCAACGCGCGCGCCAGCACCCTCGGCGATTTTACGAATCGCATCGTGCTCAGATTTGTGGTCAGTCGGAAACCCGTTAATCGCCACAACTGGCGACACACCGTGTGCTTTCACGTTTTCAATTTGCTTGACCAAGTTCGCCGCACCGGCAATAACATCGTCGGGGTTTTCTTTGAGCAGATCTTCTGGCAACGCCTTGCCCGCAACAATTTTGTATTTGCCTGAGTGTGCCTTCAGCGCACGCACGGTTGCAACAAGTACGGCAGCATCTGGCACAAGACCCGATGCACGACACTTGATGTTAAAAAACTTCTCTGCGCCCATGTCTGCACCAAAGCCCGCTTCAGTAATCAGATAATCACCTGAATGAATGCCAATCAAGTCGCCAACAATCGACGAGTTGCCGTGGGCGATGTTGCCAAATGGTCCTGAGTGCACGATCACCGGCGTGTTCTCGATTGTCTGCAACAAGTTCGGCTTGATCGCATCGGCCATGATTACTGCCATCGAACCCGCACCACTTAATTGTTCAGCAGTTACCGGCTTGCCTTGCGAGTCGTAACCGACAACAATTCGCGCAAAACGCGCACGCATATCTTCTTTTGATTTTGCAAGCGCAAGAATCGCCATCACTTCTGATGCAGCGGTGATGTCGAAACCAGTCTGGCGAACAACACCATCTTCTTTGGTGCCAAGACCAATAATTAAGTTGCGTAGCGATCGATCATTGACATCCATTACTCGTCGCCAAGTGATGTTGTTTATGTCAAGATCGAGTTCGTTGCCCTGGTGCAAATGATTATCAACCATCGCTGACAACAAGTTGTGCGCCGCAGTCACCGCATGAAAGTCGCCGGTCAAATGCAAATTCAGCAACTCCATCGGGATCACTTGGCTATAGCCACCACCAGCGGCGCCGCCCTTGATGCCGAAAGTTGGCCCCATGCTGGGTTGACGCAAACTGATCGTCGCTTTTTTGCCGATGTGTTTCATCGCTTGACCTAAACCAACAGTTGTCGTCGTCTTGCCTTCACCGAGTGGTGTCGGCGTAATAGCCGTAACGACAACATATTTTGCCTTAGGGCGCGACTTCAAAGAATCGATCGCGTCGAGACTTATCTTGGCGAGACTTTTGCCATACGGTTCGAGAAACTCGCTGCCAATACCCATTTGGGCGGCTATCTCAGTTAGCGGCTTTGCGGTTGCTTTACGCGCGATTTCAAGATCCGATGGAAACCCCATTACTCCTCTTTCACTTAAGACTCAATTATCCGTGTTCGACATTTATGCGAACCTTCACTCTATAGACCGCGCTTTAGGCACCGACAAACTACTCTGAGTCGCTAAGGTTAAGACACAATGGCAAAGCACAAATTTGACCCGTTCACGCGAATCACCGAACCGATGGTTCGCGACAATGGCGTGTTGCGCGTTGCGACTTGGTCAGAAGCGCTCGCCAGAGCAGCAAAAGGATTAGCCACAACGCGAGACGCCTTCTCGCCGTCGGCAGTCGGCTTCTTCTCATGCTCGAAGTCGACGAATGAAATGAACTTCATCGCCCAAAAGTTCGCTCGTGCCGTGATCGGCACGAACAACATCGACTCTTGTAATCGAACTTGACACGCACCTTCGGTGGTCGGTCTGGCCACCGTTTTCGGAGCAGGCGGAGGCACAAGTTCGTACGCCGAAGTTGAAACCACCGATGTGGTTGTGTTGTGGGGTTCAAACGCCCGCGAAGCGCACCCAATTTATTTTCATCACATTCTGCAAGGCATACGCAACGGCGCAAAACTTTTCGTAGTCGACCCACGACGAACGGCTTCGGCTGAATTTGCCGACATCTGGCTCGGTCTAAATGTCGGCACCGATATCGCACTCTCAAACACGATCGCTCGCGAAATCATTCATGCAGGCTTAGCGAACAAAGAGTTCGTCGAAGGCAGCACGACGAACTTTGAGACTTATGCCAAGTCTGTTGAACCCTGGACTCTCGAAGTCGGCAGCAAAGTCACAGGTGTGCCGGCAGAAGCAATTCGCGATCTCGCACATGCTTATGCTCGTGCCGGTAGTGCGCAGATGTGTTGGACACTCGGCATCACCGAACATCACAACGGTGTCGACAACGTTCTCAGTCTGATCAACCTCGCACTTTTGTGCGGTCACGTTGGCCGAACAGGCGCAGGGCTTAGTCCGTTACGCGGTCAGAACAATGTTCAAGGTGGCGGCGACATGGGTGCCTTGCCAAACAAACTGCCCGGCTTCCAAGATGTGCAAGACGATGTTGCCCGCGAGAAATTTGATAAAAAATGGGGCTGCAAAGTTCCGTCAAAGAACGGATGGAACCTCACAGAAATGTTTGCCGCAATGGAGCGCAAAGAACTGCGAGCAGTTTTCGTAATCGGCGAAAACCCCGCTCAATCAGAAGCCGACGGCGCCCACGCCACACATCTGCTCGAGAATCTCGATTTCTTGGTCGTACAAGACATATTCATGACCAAGACTGCTGAACTCGCCGATGTGGTTCTGCCCGGTTCAGCATCATGGTGCGAAAGCGATGGCACTGTTACAAACTCTGAGCGTCGAGTACAACGCGTGCGCAAGGCGATCAATTCGCCGGGCAATGCCCACGACGACATACAAATCATTGTCGATCTTGCGCGCGAGATGGGCCACGACTGGAAGTATGCGTCAACTGAAGAAATCTGGGATGAACTTCGCAGCCTTTCACCGATGCACGCAGGCATGTCGTATCAGCGCTTGGCCGAACTCGGCGGCATTCAATGGCCTTGCTACAGCGAAGACAAACTCGAGCCATCTTTCCTGCACGGTCGCTTGTGGGATAAAAACCCAGCCAAGCGCGGCCAATTGGCGCCGTTCAGTGTGGTCATCGACGAACCACCAGTCGAAGCCACATCGCCAGAGTTTCCCCTGCGTCTTACGACTGGCCGAAGACTCGACTCGTATAACACTGGCGTTCAGACCCGCGGTTTTGATAGCCCGTTGCGTTTCGGCGAAACGATCGATGTTTCGCCAGAAGACGCCACAAAACTTTCGGTTCGCGATGCTGAAATTGTTCGTGTCAGTTCGCTGCGCGGCTCACTCGAAGTGCCGGTTCGAATCGACAAGAGCCTGCGACCTGGTCTCGTGTTTATGACGATGCACTTCCCTGACCAAGTGAATACAAACTTGATCACGATTGATGCAACTGATCCAAAATCAGGCACTGCAGAGTTCAAAGCAGCGGCCGTGAAAATCGAGCGAATTAAAGAACGAGTGCCTGTCGCAGGCGAATAGTTATCTCTAGTGCTCCGGCACTGTGATTTGTTAGTGCTCTGGCACTGTGATTTGTTAGTGCTCTGGCACTAAGACAAACTTGCCGAAATGCTTTTTTTCGAGAAATTCGCTCTGGGCTTTGGCGATGTCGCGAAGCGCAAAAGTTTTTGCGACTAGTGGCTTGATCTGATTCTTCTCGATATACGCAACAAGGTTGCCAAACACGGGCTCGTCCCATGCTGTGCAACCAATCAAAGTCAAGTCTTTTAGGTAGAAGGTTCTCAGATCAAGACTGACAACTGGCCCACCGATCGCCCCCGACGAGACATATCTTCCGCCCCGACGAAGCACTTTCAGCATCGACTCGAAATCTTTGCCACCAACATTGTCAACGACAACGTCAATGGTTTCTTCGCCCAAGACTGCCCCGATATCGGTGCCACGCTCGATAATTTTGTCAGCACCAATCGCGATTGCATGTTTGGCTTTGTCGGCACCAACTATCGCCGTAACGCGTGCACCACGTAGCTTTGCCAACTGCACAGCAGCCGAACCCACACCACCCGACGCACCGGCAATCAAAACATGATCAATCGCTGAAACTTTCGCTCGCAACAACATGTTTTCTGCCGAACCATAACTGCACGGAATCGAACCCAACTCGACATCACTCCAGTTCGACTCAATCACGAACACCTCGCTTGCAGGCGCCTTGACATATTGTGCGAAAGCACCGTCGAAATCTGAGCCCATCCAAATGTTGCGCATCGAACCAAAACCGTCGGGTCGCATACACGGTCGAATCAAAACGCGCTTACCCAAAAGATCAGTATTCACGTCTTTGGCTACTTCAACTATTTTTCCGCAACAATCGGTGCCCTGAATAAATGGAAACGGTGTCGCGACATCCCACCCGTCATTTTCATACCAGCCCACTCGAGTATTGATCTCAGTGTTGTTGACACCTGCTGCCAAGACCTGAATTAAGACTTCGCCTGCAGCAACAATGGGCATTGGCACATCTTTATAGACCAGTTTGTCGTATCCACCATTACCAGTCGTGACTATCGCCTTCACAAGTTTTTATCGATCAATCGATTAGCGCATCAGCACGCAAACCTGCGCGCTCGAGATGTATTGGCAGAACTCTGCCATAAAGTTCTTTGGCCCGTTGCGGGCTGCTGACCATACCGGGCTCGGCAACGTAACTAAATATGGCTACATATCGCTTTCTCTGGCCGCGAAGTGGCGCGACACGATGCAACGAATATCTACCTTTAAAGATTTGTAAATCACCAGGCTCAAGAATCACAGTTTTAATCATCGACTTGTCGCCATCCAAAACTCGTTCAACTTTGTCGTAGTTTTCGTCGGCCAAGGAACGCACCATAGGGCTGTATTCAAACTCGCCTCCCGTTTCGGCGTTTTGAATCGCCAGCGTCACCGTGAAGTTATTCGTATCAAAGTGCCACGGGAACCCGCCACCCTCTTCGGCAAGATTCACGACCACATCAGCCAATGGGTCGGCATAAGGAAAAAACTTTTCTTCTTGCAGAACCGCTTTAATAAATGGAGAAAATGCAGGCCACTCAAATATCGTGCGCAAGATGCTGTCACTGCCAAGGTTGTCGGCCGGCACAAATGCATTCGACCGATCATAAAATCTGCGCAACGGATGCGTGTTCGGCAGATCCTCGCGGTCTGTCAAAAAATATGGGTTTGTGCGAGTAAAATTTCGATACTCAAATTTCTCAACTCTGTCGCATTCAGCAACCAACTCGACAATTTTTTCAGGTCTGACAAACCCTTTGAGCACAGCACAGCCATCGGCTTCAATCAGAGTCTGTGCGCTTGTGAGCAAATCTTTAAGACTTTGACAATCACGGTCAATTGGGTATCTGTCTAGATCTACAAAATCAGCAATATTCATCAACGCGCCACCCGTATTTACTGACATATATATGTGTCCAATAATAGACAAGTCGTTAAGCAACCGAATTAAGTCGTAAAGTCAATGAGGCAATGGATCTCAAAATCGCATCAGGCACGGCTAACGCCGAGGAAAGAAACGCCGTCGACTCATTGCTCGGCCAACCCTCCGAAACCTCGCAAGGTGCGCAGCGCGACGAACTTGGTCTGCGCGTTTCGCGTGGCGGCGGAGAATTGCGTCAGTTAAGACACTTGCTGTTGCCAACGCTGCATAGCGTCAACGATCGAGTCGGTTTCATCAGCCGTGGCGCAATAAATTATATTTCACAACGCCTTGATATTGCGCCGGCCGAAATCTATGGTGTTGCCACCTTCTACGCGCTGTTCGACACCAACGAACGACCCGCGCGCCAAGTTCACGTTTGCATTGACCTTGCCTGTCGCGCTGCGTCAGGTTGCACCGAAGAAACACTTCCTGAAGGCGCGATTCCGTCGCCCTGTCTTGGCACTTGCGAACGTGCACCGTCAGTTCTCGTAATCGAAACTGGCGTAACCGTTCGTCAAGAAGTTCTCGCACCGGCGACAAAAACTCAAATCGCCGAACTCGTCGCGGGCAAAAGCGCACCAACCGAGCAACCAATTGCGCAGGCGGCACCGCAAACCCCAGACCAGTCGTTGGTGTTGCTTTCACGAATCGGCATCGTCGACCCCCTTAGCGTCGACGACTACGTATCTAATAATGGCTACTCGGCATTGCGAAAGGCATTCGCAATTGGCGCAGAAAATGTAGTCGCCGAAGTCACTGCGTCTGGTTTGGTCGGTCGTGGCGGCGCGGCGTTTCCGACTGGCAGAAAATGGGCTGCAGTTGCATCTCAACCAGTCAAGACGCGATATCTAATTTGCAACGCCGATGAATCTGAACCTGGCACTTTCAAAGACCGAGTGCTTATGGAGGGTGACCCATTCGCAATGATCGAGTCGATGACAATTGCGGCATTTGCCACAGGTTGTCAACACGGCTACATCTATTTGCGAGGCGAATATCCGCGAGCATTGCGAAATTTGACTAATGCAGTCGAAGTTGCGCGTGACAGAAAATATCTCGGTGACAACATTCTCGGCTCTGGTTTCAATTTTGATATCACAATTTTTAGGGGCGCCGGCGCATACATTTGTGGCGAAGAAACAGCTATCTTCAATTCGATCGAGGGATACCGCGGCGAGCCACGCAACAAGCCGCCGTTTCCGGTTGAAGTCGGTCTCTTCGGCAAACCAACTGTGGTCAACAATGTCGAAACACTTTTCAATGTTCTTCCGATCATCAACAACTCTGCCGAGAAATATGCGTCGTGGGGTTCAACCGGCTCTAAAGGCAAAAAACTTTTCTGCATCTCTGGTGCCGTCAACAAGCCAGGTGTTTATGAAGTCACTTTCGGCGCCACTTTAAGAGAACTAATCAACCTTGCCGGAGGCCTCAAATCGGGCTCGCAACTACAGGCCGTGTTGCTGGGCGGTGCTGCGGGCGGTTTCGTTGGTCCTGAAGATCTAGACCTCGAACTCACACTCGAAGCGGCGCGCGCTGCAGGCTCGACACTTGGCTCAGGCGTGGTGATGGTGCTCGATCAGAGCGTCAACATGGTCGACCAACTGCAGCGCATCGCTGCATTTTTTCGCGACGAGTCATGTGGTCAATGCGTGCCGTGCCGAGTCGGCACCGTGCGACAACAAGAAGCCCTCGCCCGATTGGTCAACTCAAATGGCTCAGATAGCGCGGCGATAGATCTGCAATTGTTGCGCGATCTAGGCCAAGTCATGCGCGATGCCAGCATCTGCGGTTTAGGTCAAACTGCCCACAATGCCATCGACTCAGCCCTCACACGACTTAAGGTATTTTCGGCATGAGCTCGCAAGTAACAACCGGTCTTCAGGTTCGAAAAAGTGTCGAACTGACGATCGACGGTAAAAAAATTACCGCACCAGAAGGCTCGACTCTCCTCGACGCTTGTCGCACGGCAGGCAAAGAAATACCAACTCTGTGTTACGGCGACACAATTACACCAAAAAATGCCTGCAGAGTCTGCATGGTCGAACTTGAAGGTTCACGCACACTCGTGCCAAGTTGCTCGCGCAAAGTCGAAGCGGGCATGGTCGTCAAAACAGACTCAGAGCGCACGACCCACAGTCGCAAACTCGTGCTCGAACTTCTCGGGTCGTCTGTCGACTTGTCGTTGACGAAAAATGTCACAAAGTGGAATCAAAGTTACGACGCGAAACCCTCGCGGTTCGGTGCGCCGTCGTTTCATCACGACAACCGCGATGATGCCGTTACCGGTCATCATCATCCGCCAGATGGCCAAACCGCCGAAACAGTTCACCAACCCGTCAAAATTGATAACGCACTTTATGTGCGCGACTACTCGAAATGCATTTTGTGTTATCAATGCGTCGATGCCTGCGGTGAGCAATGGCAAAACACTTTCGCAATCACCACTGCCGGTCGCGGCTTTGACGCCAGAATCTCAACTGAATTCGCAGTCGACTTAACAGATTCGGCTTGCGTTTATTGCGGCAACTGCATTCAGGTTTGCCCTACTGGCGCACTGATGTTCACAAGTGAGTACGACATGCGTCAAGCCGGCACCTGGCGCGAAGATGAACAAACTCAAACCGACACTATTTGTCCATATTGCGGTGTTGGTTGCGCACTCACCCTGCATGTACAAGACAACACAATCGTTAAAGTCACCTCGCCAAACGACCACTCTGTAACCCACGGCAACTTGTGCATCAAAGGTCGCTTCGGCTTTCAACACGTGCAAAACCACGCTTCTGATTAACTAGAGCAATGGATAAGCGACTGCCGATCGTTGACATCTCGGCACTGGTTATCAATAATCAAGAATCTGCAGAATTCACGAAGTCAGCAAAGGCGCTCTACAAGGCGTTGAGCGAGGTTGGCTTCGCAATCATTGTCGGTCATCAAGTTGCCGCCGAGACGATCTCTAAGATGCGCAAAGCAGTCGCCACAGTTTTTGAAACACCGCGCGAGGTGCTGCTTCAAGACACCGTGGTCAAAGGCAACTATCGCGGATTTGTACCTCTCGGATTTTTCACCCCGAACTCGGGTATCGGAAACGCCGATCAATACGAGGCATGGAAACTACACAACGAAACCGACCCAGATGACCAGATTTGTAAAGACTGCAATCTGTACGGGCCGAACAAGTGGCCTAATATCGCCGAGGACATAAAGACACCGGTTGCGAACTACTGGCGTGAACTGACTCGTGTTAGTGAATATTTGATTATCGCGCTATGCAAAATCATGGGCATCGACGAGAGACATATTCTCGAGTGCATGAAGAATCCACTGACGAATATGACCTTGCTCAATTATCCGCCGACTCCGCCACTCGGTGATACTTGGGGACAACACCCGCACAAAGATTTTAATTTGCTGACCTTGCTGGCACACGACCCGATTGGCGGTTTAGAAGTTCGCACGCTCGACGATGAATGGATCACCGCAGAGTGCCCACCCGATGGCATGGTCTTAAATGTTGGTGACATGCTCGAATTATGGAGTGGAGGGCGGTTAATTTCTACGCCACATCGAGTTATAAACCGAACGGGTAAACATCGTCAGTCGTTTCCATTTTTTTCGAAACCACGATGGAACGTAATTGTTAAACCACTGCTTGAACCGTTGGCAAACTTCAACCGAGAACCGTTGCATGTGGGCACCAGTGCTTCCAACATATGGCACTCGAATTGGCCAGACGAAGTTTCACCAGACGCCACTCAACACACAAACTACAATTGAGTATGACCAAATCAAAGCGTGCGAGAAGTTTCGAGCCAGATGATCGAAACACAATTACTTTGCCGAGTGGTCAGATAACTCACCGTGATCATGCCGAGCAATCGCAGCGCCTTGTAAGAAATTTTTACGAAGTCAGCGATCATGTTTGGTGCCTCGTCGGCAACGGTTTATCAAACCAAACTTTCATTGACGCGCCTAACGGCATCATCGCAATCGACACTGGTGAATCAAACGAAGAAATGCGTGCCGCAATTGTAGAGTTGCGAACCAAAACATCGCGCCCAATTGTTGCGGTTCTGTATACGCACTTTCACTATGTTTCAGGCACTCAAGCAGTTCTTGATGATGACCCAACTCAAGAAGTTCAGATTTGGGGACACGAGAAGATCGCCTATAACCGGGTTCGGGCGACCGCCGAAATTGCACCTGCGTACGGTCGAGGACTCGTTGAGCAATTTGCGATCACCCTTCCCCAAGATGGCCCCGATGGAACTGTAAATGTCGGGTTGGGCAATTTCTACCGCAACCCGATATTCACGACTCAGACAAATGGCTTCATTGCCCCACAGAAAACTTTTAACTCGCAATGTACGATAAAAGTTGCAGGGCTGAGCATCGACGTGACACCAGCACCGTCTGACGCCGACGACTCGGTCACATATTGGTTTAAGTCACTTGGCTGTGCGGTAAACAATCTTGTTTGGCCCGTGCTTTTCAATGTCTTTGCAATTCGCGGTGAAGAATATCGAGACCCACGAATAATGCTCACTGGCCTTGACCACTTGCTGTCACTAAATGCGGAGCATTTGATCGGTGCACATGGCATGCCGATTAGTGGCAGCGCAGAAATCTTGAAACGTGTCACCAAATATCGTGACTCAATTCAGTTTTTATGGGATCAAACAGTTCGATTGACAAACCGTGGCTACTCAAGCACTGAACTTGCCTACTCGATTCGTCTGCCAGATTTCTTTGACGACGATAATTTAACCTCAGAGTTTTACGGCGTTGCAGAACATCATGTTCGTCAAATCCGTACGGGATTGTTTGGCTGGTTTGATGGTGACCCCGCGAACCTGTTTCCGTTGCCCAGAGTCGAACACTCAGATCGCATGATCTCAGGGTTCGGCGGCCGCGAGACTGTGCGCAAAATCACTCGAGAAGCGATGCAGAACAATGATTTACGCTGGGCGTGCGAACTCGGCTCTTGGCTCAGTTACAGCACTAAGGCTGAAATTGTGGATCGCGCACTACTAGCAAGCACGCTTCGGCTGATCGCTCAACGAACAACTGCAGCGAACATTCGAAATTGGTGTTTAACCCGAGCCCGCGATCTTGACGGCACGCTCAGTTTGACGCGATTTAATACTCACAGGCTGACCCGCAAACAAATTGTGTCTGCGTCGGCTGAGCGAGCAGTCCACATTTTGCGAGTAATGCTCGACCCTGAACGGGCCGTTGACATAGACGCGAATATATGTTTCAACTTCACGGGTCACGACAAAACTGGTCTGCATATTCGAAACTGTATTGCCAAGCAGACCGACGGGAGAGATGCAAAAATAAACGTCTCATGCCTGATTGAAAAATGGGCAGACATTTTGACGGGCGTAATGACTTTGTCTGAGGCTATTGATTCGGGCGAACTAAAAATAGAAGGCAATCTTGCCACCACAAAAAGTGCACTTGGCGTGTTTGACATTGACGGTCTGCGGTCGTGAGTCAAAAGAAACTCCCCCGTGCAACACCTAAGTTTTCGGGAGAGATCAAGAAAGTAATAACCGATTCGACGCCCGAGAAACTTCTTGCCCCTAAGGCTCCGGCTGACGCGCCCAATATTTTGTTGATCATGCTCGACGATGTCGGGTTTGGATCGTTTGGCAATTTTGGTGGACCAGTCACAACACCGGGTCTCGACAAAGTTGCCAACGCCGGTTTGATCTACAACCAATTTCATACAACTGCACTTTGCTCGCCAACTCGCGCTGCTCTATTGACGGGTCGCAATCACCACTCAGTACATATGGGTGGCATCACCGAAATCGCCAACTCGTTTCCTGGTTACGACAGCGCAATTCCGCCTGAGTCTGCGACTGTCGCGCAAGTTCTGCGCATGTCTGGTTACGGCACCGCGTGTTTTGGCAAATGGCACTTGACACCATCATGGGAGCAAAGCCCAGCAGGGCCCTTTGACCGATGGCCGACAGGTCTCGGCTTCGATCGTTTTTACGGCATCATGGGCGCCGAGTCTTCGCAATACGAGCCCCCCGTTTATGACCAGACGACACCGATCTCGCCACATCTCGACAAACCCGACTATCACTTGACACAAGATCTCGCTGACCAAGCAATTAAGTGGATGCACCGTCAAAAAGCCTCCTCACCGAACAAACCTTTCTTTTGCTATTTCTCGACACCGGCGGTTCACGCACCTCATCATGTGCCACGTGAATGGATCGAAAAATACAAAGGCAAATTTGATAGCGGATGGGACAGTCTGCGTGACGAGATTTATCAACGGCAATTAAAACTCGGTGTTATTCCGCCTGACACGGCTTTAACAAGACGACCAGAGCAAATTCCGTCATGGGATGACTACCCAGAGCGATATCGACCAATCGCGCGAAGATTAATGGAAGTTTTCGCCGGCTTTCTCGCCCACACCGATGCGCAGATCAAACGCGTGATCGACGCACTAGACGATCTAGAAATTGCAGACAACACTTTGATCATTTACATAACTGGCGACAACGGCGCTTCTGCCGAAGGCACCATTCACGGCGCATGGAGTGCACCGTCATTTCAAAACGGTGTTCCCGAAGATCCTGAATGGTTGCTTGAACACATCGATGATTTTGGCACGGCAAAATGCGAAAACCACTTCAATGTCGGTTGGGCATGGGCTCTCGACTCGCCCTTTCAATGGATGAAACAAGTTGCTTCGCACTTCGGCGGCACTCGCAATGCGATTGCAATTTCATGGCCGAAGAAAATTCACGATGTCGGCACTTTACGAACTCAGTTTCACCATGTTGTCGATATCGCGCCAACAATTTATGAAGTTGCAGGCATCACTCCGCCAGATTCTGTAAACGGCATCGAGCAGTCGCCAATACACGGCACATCAATGAATTATTCTTTCGACAGCGCCAATGCACCAAGTACTCATACCTCGCAATATTTCGAGATCTTGGGCAACCGAGCCATCTATGAAAACGGCTGGATCGCCTCGTGTTTCCATGGTCGACTGCCATGGATTCGCCTGCAAGGTTTTGAATTTGATGGCCCACAAGAATGCTGGGAGCTTTACAACATCGAAAAAGACTTTTCGCAAGCAGTTGACCTCGCAAAAGTTCACCCAGAGAAACTCAAAGAACTGCAAGCGTTATTCGACAAACAAGCATTTGAATACGGCGTCTACCCACTGCGTGACCCAGGCTCACCGCGTCATGGCGACTTCTCAGTACCCCATTCATTGGACGACTTCAAAAAGATCCGATACACATCTGCTCACACCCGCATGCCAGAGAGTTCGGTTATAAATCTGAAAAACTGTTCATATCAAGTCAGCGCCGAAATCGAAGTCACGAACGAGTCAAATCACGGTGTCATCGCCTGCCAAGGCGGCAACATGGCTGGTTGGTCGCTCTATCTTGACGACATGGCACGACCAACATTTCACTACAACTGGTTCGGTCACGAACACACTTCTTTCGCAAGCGCAAAGTCTCTGAATGTCGGAAAACATCTAATTGAAGTTTTGTTTGCCTACGACGGCGGCTTTGGCGCGGGTGGCATCGTTTCGATGCTGGTCAATAAATCAGAAGTTGCAGCGGGTCGCATCGAGAAAACCGTGCCGATCGTTTTTTCGATGAGTGGCGAAACTTTTGATGTTGGCATCGACACTGGGTCACCAGTCGGTCCGTATCCACACAATTACGAATGCACTGCTCAAATAATCGGCGTCACACTCGAAAAACTAGATGAACCACCAAAAGAGATTAAAGAAAGAATGCGCGACGGAGAATTTCGTGCCAGTCTAAGCACGCAATAAAAGTTAAGACGCGGTGAGTTCAAGACGTTTGCGCACGGCATCGCGAACTTGGGCATCAAAACTTCGCACATGTGCCGCTGAAAGTTTGTAGACCAACTCGCTGTCGCCCGATTCAAGTGCTTCAAGAATCTCGTCGTGTTCGTCGAGTGCATGACCCATGTCGGCAACATCTGACAAATACATATGCCACAGACGATCGCTCTGCGCATAGAGCACATCAAGCGTGTCTGTAAGAAACCGATTGCCGGCCGCATCCCAAACAATTTCATGACACTGCGCGTCGTATTGAATTTGATCTTGCGCCGTCGCGGCATGCTTCTTGGCTTTGTCGAGAACTTTGCGCATCTGCTTCCAATGATCGACAGTGCCGCGTTCACATGCCAAACGCGCAACATACGGTTCAAGAATTGCACGTGTCTCATAGAGCGTCGATAACTCGGTAATGTCAATATTCGACACGATCATTCCTCGACGCGGAATCACGATCAAGAACTGATCTCGGGCCAGCCGCTGCAACGCTTCACGAATCGGCGTGCGGCCAATCTCTAATTGGTCTTGCAATTCGTCTTCACGCACAACAGCACCAGGGGTCAATTCAAGGCGCACGATCATGCCCCGAATCAGCCGATATGCCTGCTCGCTCAAAGACTCTTTTGCCATTTGAAATCATCCTATCCGAGTGATATCGTACTGATATATCACCAATGGTTAAAATATTAATGGGGACAAAATGAGCGAATTTCCGAAATCAGCAAAGTGTGTGGTCATTGGCGCGGGCATCGTCGGCAACTGTTTGGTTGGTCATCTTGCAAAACTTGGCTGGACAAACATCGTGCAAATCGACAAAGGCCCACTGCCGAACCCTGGTGGCTCAACTGGACACGCGTCAAACTTTATTTTCCCGACTGATCACAACAAAGAAATGGCATTGCTGACTCTCGCCTCACAAAAGCAATACATCGAAATGGGCATGAACAACACATGCGGCGGCATCGAAGTCGCTCGCAACCCTGAGCGTCTCGAAGAATTTAATAGACGCATGACTTCCGCAAAATCTTGGGGCATCGATGCAAAACTATTGTCGCCAGCGCAAGTCAAAGAACTTGTGCCATTTATCAACGAAAAAATTGTTCTCGGTGGTTTCTACACACCAAGTGTTTCATGCGTTGACTCGCTGCAAACTGGCACGTTGATGCGTGAAGGTGCTGTCAAGTCAGGCAACTTAAGCGTGTTTGCAAACACAGAAGTGCTCGACCTTGAAGTTGAAAACGGCACGATCAAAGCAGTCGTTACCAACAAGGGTCGCATCGAAGCAGAATATGTCGTCGTCGCATGCGGCGTATGGAGCCCAAGAATTGCAAAAATGGCAGGTGCAAATATTCCGTTGACTCCGGCAGTTCACCAAATGGCCGATGTTGGGCCGATTGATATTCTGCAAAAAACTAATGCCGAAGTCGCCTACCCTATCGTGCGCGACATGGACACATTCTGTTACGAGCGACAAACTGCTGGCTCAATGGAAGTTGGCAGTTACGCCCACCGCGCAATTTTCATGCACCCAGATGACATTCCATCGAATGAAGCGTCGGCACTTTCACCGACCGAATTGCCACTCACACAAGACGACTTTGATCCGCAAATGGAGCAAGCAATCGAATTGATGGACATGCTCGGTGATGCAGAAATCAAATATGCAATCAACGGTCTGCTCTCGCTGACACCAGATGCGATGCCAGTCCTCGGCGAAACGGTCGAAGTAAAAAACCTCTGGTCGGCAGCAGCCGTGTGGATCAAAGAAGGTCCGGGCATTGCACAGCTCGTGGCCGAATGGATGACTTACGGCTACCCACATCTGTGCGACCCGCACTCGTCAGACATTTCACGCTTTTACCCTCACGAAAAAACTGACCATCACATTTACGCACGATGCGATGAACACTTCAACAAGACTTACGGCATCGTGCACCCGCGCGAACAATGGGCAACACAACGCAACATGCGTCGCAGCCCGTTCTACCCACGTGAAGAGGCAGCAGGCGCAACTTTCTTTGATGCTCGCGGTTGGGAGCGTCCACAGTGGTTCGCTTCAAACGAAAAGTTGGTTGGCAAGTTCAACGGAGCATGCGAGCCTCGCCCGCACGAGTGGGATGCCCGTTGGTGGTCGCCAATCTCAAACGCCGAGCACTTGCAAATGCGCGAGTCGGTCGGCATGGTCGACCTCACTGCGTTCAACGAGTTCGACTTCACAGGCCCAGGCACAATGAAGTTCTTGCAACACATGTGCGTCAATAATGTCGATGTACCTGTTGGACGCTCGGTATACACACCGTTGTTGACGCCAGGTGGTGGCTTCCGTGGCGACTTGACGATTATGCGTCTGGCTACCGATCACTTCAGGGTCATCACGGGTGCATTTGATGGCGGTCGTGACAACTATTGGTTCAAACGCCACATGCCACAAGACGGCTCAGTTGCCTTCACCGATATGTCAAGTGCACTGTGCACGATCGGCGTTTGGGGTCCGAACGCAGAAAAGACGATGGCTAAGGCAACGCAAAACATCAACGCCGAAGGCAAACTTGTTCCGTTCGATGTTTCGCAAAAAAACTTTCCTTACGGGTCGGTTCGCGAAGTGCTGATTGACGGTGTACCTGCGACGATGTTCAGAATCTCTTATGTCGGCGAGAACGGCTGGGAGGTCTATACAAAAATGGAGCACGGTCTTCGCCTGTGGGACTCAATCGCCAAGGCTGGCGAAGAGTTCGGAATCATCCCGGTTGGCATGGGCGTCTATGCCGTGACTGGTCGCATTGAAAAGGGTTACAGACTGATGGGCGCCGAACTTGAAAGCGAATACAACCCAGTTGAGGCTGGTCTCAATCGCGCAAAAGTTAAGTCGGCTGACTTCATCGGCAAGGCTGCATACATGAAAGCACGCGACGAAAAGCCGTGCGCGATCATGTGTACTCTCGAAATGATCGACAACACCAGCAAGGCTGGCATCAAGCGTTATCCAACTGGCGGCAACGAGCCAATCTTGACAAAAACTGGCGAGCGAATTGTCGACGCCAAGGGTCGCGTCTCGCGCGTAACAACAGCAGGTGCAGCACCATCACTTGGCAAATATCTGTTGCTCGCCTATCTGACGCCAGAGCATGCGGTTGAAGGTAACGAACTTCGAGTTATGTATATGAACGAGCTCTATCCAGTTCGCGTTGCACGAGTTGGCAGTCAACCGTTGTTTGACCCAACCGATGCACGAATGAAAAGCTAGACGGCCACATCAACGAAGATGAACATTCTCGTCTGCGTCAAGCGAGTGCCGGCTCCCGGCGCACGCATTAACATCACCAGCGATGGTCAGCAGGTTGATACCGCGTTTTTGGGCTTCACCGTAAGCCCGCACGAAGAGTGTGCCGTCGAACAAGCAGTTCAGTTGATCGAGAAGCATGGTGGCGATGTCACCGTATTGACACTTGGCCCTGCAGAAGCCGAAGAACAATTACGAACTGCAGTCAGCACTGGTGCTACTAAGGCAGTTCTCGTGCCAATTGATACAACAGATTGGGATCCACAACGCACCGCACAAGCAATCGCCAAAGTGATCAGTGAACTAGAAGCGACAAACGGCAAATTTGATTTGGTTTTGTTCGGCAACGAATCAGCCGATTCTTGTGGCTACCAAGTCGGGGTTCGCGCTGCGTTAAAACTCGGCAGACCAATAGTCAACGGCGCCAAAGGTCTCGACATCGATAACGGCGTTGCCGTAATTCGTCGCGAGAGCGATGCTGGCGTCGAGATTTATAAGTTGAAAATGCCGGCGTGCGTCGGGGTAAAAGAAGGCATCAACTTGCCGCGCTACCCGACCATGAAGGGTCGTCTTGCATCCAAAAAAGTTGCCGTCAACAGATCAGAGGCTTCGGGCGAAAGTGGCGGCTTAAAACTCATCACACTGCGTCGTCCACCTGAACGCGCCAGCAACACTGTGATTCTTGGCAACGGGCCCGAGGCTGCATCCGCCGTGGTTGATCTGCTCGAAGAATTAGGTGTATTCAAATGACCGTGCTTGCAGTTGTCGAGCATGATCGTGGCACCATAACTAGTGCAACGCTTGGCGTGCTCACCGCCGCACGCAATCTTGCCAAGCAGATGAATACAAAATTTGAAGCGCTGACAATTGGCGCGAACGCCGATCGTCTCAGCGAAACTATTGCAAACTTCGGCGCCACGACCGTACATCAGGCACACAACTCGATGCTCACCGATTTTGGTCCTGAGGCATGGGGCGAGTCGATCGCTCAAGTTGTGCGCAAAACCTCGCCAAGTGTCGTCATCGGCACGGGCACCGAACGCGGTCACGAAATAATCGCTCAGGCTGCCGCTCGTTTAGATCTGCCAGCGGCAATGAATTGTTTAGAGTTCGACAAAGATTTCAACGGGTCACAGCCGCTTAAAGTGGTCCGCACTCGCTGGGGTGGTTCGCTGATGGAAGAATCACAAATTGACGCGCCGACCAAACTTGTAACCCTGGCCAACCATGTTGTTGAACCACGAGAAGAACTCGCGACTGCACCCGCAACAGTTTCGACAATTGATGTTCAGCTCGACGAAAGTGTCGCCCAAAGTTTTGTTCAAGATCGCGTCGAGCGTGTTGCTGGCGTCACGCTGGCGACTTCGCCAGTCGTAGTTAGTGGCGGTCGCGGCGTTGGTTCGGCTGAAGCATTCGCCCCGCTCGAAGAACTTGCATCACTGCTTAACGGCGTCGTGGGGTGCTCGCGCGCTGTAACCAATAACGGGTGGCGCAACCACACCGACCAGGTTGGCCAAACCGGCACCCGCATCGCACCGGACATTTATATTGCCTGTGGCATTTCGGGTGCGATTCAACACTGGGTTGGGGCGATGGCGTCAAAAAACATTTTGGCAATCAACACCGATGCACAAGCGAACATTGTCACCAAAGCGGGCTACGCCGTGATCGGCGATTTACATAAGGTGGTGCCTGCCATCTCGGCAGAAATTCGCCGTCGCCAAAATAAATAACCTCATCAAACGCTGATAAAGCCCAACAAAATGTTCGCATTTTGACCGCAGAAAACTAGAGTCTTATCTTGTGACTACCGAGAGTTCAGAGCCCAACCGTCGTCGCGGACGTGCTCGCACCGCTGGTAGCGAACTCAAGGTTCCAGAACAAAGACCGTTCAAACAACCCCGCATGCGTTATGAGCCGACCAAGGTGCTCAGCGATGACGAACTTGAATCAATCCACCTTGCGAGTTTGCGCATTCTGTCTGACTACGGAATGGATTTTTTAGACCCAGACGCCCGGGCGCTGCTTGCGAAGTCTGGCGCCAAAATAACCGAGATGCGAGTGCGCTTTGACCCTGAAATGATTCTAGAAACAATCAAAACCTGTCCGAGTGAATTTAAATTGCACTCGCGAAACCCTGCACACACGCTGAATATCGGCGGCAATTGGATGGCTTTCGGTTCGGTCGGCAGCACGCCAAACTTCATTGGCTTCGACGGCGTACGCCACCCTGGAACTCGAAAAGATTACCAAGACTTATTGAAGCTGACGCAGGTGTTCAATGTCATTCATTTTCTCGGTGGCTACCCAGTTGAACCGATTGATCTGCATGCTTCAATTCGCCACATAGAAACATCATTCGATGCGCTGACAATGACCGACAAAATTTTGCATTGCTACAGTCTCGGTCGCCAACGCAACCAAGATGTTCTGGAAATGACCAGAATTGCGCGCCAAGTATCCAACGAGACGTTAGAAACTGAACCGTCAGTTTTCAGTGTGATCAACTCATCATCCCCTCTACGACTTGACACGCCAATGCTTCAGGGCATCATGGAGTTCTCTTCGCGCAACCAATTAATCGTGATGACGCCGTTTACTTTGGCTGGGGCAATGGCGCCAATTACTTTGGCTGGTGCACTGTCGCAACAAAATGCCGAGGCA
>JAQCDG010000132.1 GCA_027731085.1 Actinomycetota bacterium
CGCCTCAACGCTACGAGCAACTTTGTTATTCGCCAGCGTCTCGCGCACTACTAATGCAGTGGCGTCGGCGCTATTAATTAGTTTCACACCAGAGCCCATAACTTGGCTAATAACGGCGCTCAAATATGGATAATGCGTGCACCCCAGCAACAACGCATCGACACCGGCTTTTTGAATTGGCGCGAGCAACTTCTCCGCCAACTCTGTAACGGCTTCGCCAGAAGTTTCATCACGCTCAACAAATTCGACAAAACCAGGGCACGCCGCTGCCGTCAACACAACTTCACTAGAAATCTCTCGCGACGCACTCGCAACTGCGTTCTCGTAAGCCCCCGAGGCAATCGTGCCAACCGTGCCGATTACTGCCACGCGTTTATTTTTTGTCGTTTGCACTAGAGCCCGTGCACCCGGCTCAACGACACCGATCACAGGCACCGAAAGCGAACTTTGCAACTCACCGAGCGCGACAGACGCAGCGGTGTTACACGCGACGACAATCAACTTGGCGTTGAAATCACGCACCAAACTTGTCGCCAATTCAATCGCGAAACTTCGCACATCACTCGCAGGCTTTGGCCCATACGGATAACGCGCTGTGTCTCCTATATATACGAGGTTTTCACTCGGCATCGAGTCGATAACTGCCCGCGCAACGGTCAGACCACCCAAACCAGAATCAAACATGCCGATCGGGCGGTCAACATGAGCATTCATCTCTGACAACGCTACGCCCTGGCCAACATCGAAGTCAGCCAACTCACCATCGCCACAGCGATAAATCGACTAATGCTTTATAGTCGCTGTGTGATTCTCGCTGCCGCCCTCGCTCTTTTGGCGGCGGTCCTGCACGCAAGCTGGAACATCGTCGTCAAACAAACAAGCGATCGATTTCTCGCGTTATGGGCTCAGTTTGTTTTTGCTGGATCGTTCGCTTTAATCGCTCTTGTTGGCTGGACAATAATCGACGGTCAACCAAATATTGCTTGGTGGTGGTCAATTTTTAGTGGCTGCGGACACCTGCCTTATGTGATTTTGCTCGCCAAAGCATACGACAAAAGTGATTTCTCACTGACATATCCGATTGCTCGTGGTGCTGGCGCACTCAGCGCCGCCATATTGGGGTTGATTTTCTTAGGCGACGATCTCTCGGCTCTGAGCATGGCCGGTATCGCCGTAGTTATTTTTGGACTTTGGGTTCTCGTTTCAGGCCAGCCAATCAACAATATTTTTCCCGCACTCGGTGTCGCAGCAACAATCGGCGTCTACTCAGTTGTCGATGCATACGGCGCACGCAACTCAAGCCCCATCGCTTTTGCGTTGAGTGTTTTCGTCAGTTGCGCAACAACAATCACAATCTGGGCATTACTTACGCGCCGCAAACAGCTCAAAAAGTTTCTCGCTACCGAATGGAAACCGGCCCTCTTTGGTGGCACCATGTCAATAATTGCCTATTCGCTTGTTATCTACGCCTTCACCCTCGCGCCAGTTGGCTATGTCGCCACAATGCGCGAATCAAGCGTCGTTATTGCCGCACTTGCCGGCTGGAAATATCTCAAAGAAGACGACCACAAACGCCGACTCACTTCAGCCTCAGTTGTCGTGCTGGGTCTTATCGTGCTAGTTGCCGGGCGTTAAAAGTAAATTATTTTTTCAGCAGCGGCTTCGGCGACATCTAAGTCATCGGTGTAGGCACCGGTCGACAGATATTTCCATCCGCCGTCACAGACAATAAACACGATCACCGCTTCTTGTTCACTGTCTGCGCTGATTTCGCTTGCAACTTTCAGCGCGCCAGCCAACGATGCACCAGAAGAAATGCCGGCGAAAATTCCGCACTCGCGAACAAGTCGTCGTGTGCACTCAATGCTCTCGCGAGGTCGCACAACTCGCTTGCGATCTAAAGTTTCACGACCCCGCCACTTGTCGAACACAGGCGGAATATACCCGTCATCCAGATTGCGCAATCCTTCAACACGCTCGCCCAATGGCGGTTCAACTGCAATTATTTTTATCTCACGATTTTTTTCTTTCAAATAACGACCAACACCCATCAGCGTGCCAGTCGTACCCAAACCTGCGACAAAGTGCGTCACTTCTGGGCAATCCCGCCAAATTTCTGGGCCAGTTGTCTCGTAATGTGCAGTTGGGTTCGCTTCGTTTTCGTATTGATGCAAGAAACACCAGTCGGGGTTTTCTTTGGCCATTGCTTCGGCGCGTTTCACCGCGCCGTTCGAACCCTCGGCACCGGGAGTAACGATAATTTCTGCACCAAAAACTTCGAGCATCTGGCGTCGTTCGATCGAAACGTTGTCGGGCATCAAAATTGTTATCGGATACCCCTTGAGTTGCGCAATCGCCGCCAACGCAATGCCCGTGTTTCCGCTTGAAGGTTCAATTATCCGCTGACCAGGCGAAAGTTTGCCGTTCTTTTCGGCTTGCTCGATCATCGACTTGGCGATTCGATCTTTTACCGAACCAAACGGATTTTGATTTTCAAGTTTCGCCAACAACCTCACGCGTGGGTTCGGCGACAAATTTGAAACATCAACCAACGGCGTGTTGCCGATCAGGTCGAGCACATTTTCGTTAATCACCATACTTACAGGATACCTGACCAATATGGTCAGATTTATCGTGAATTTGGCAAGCGCGCTGTGAATTATGCGATAGTCAACGTGATAGTCAAGCCGTGATGACCTGGCTTTCAGAAATCTGAGAGTCGATAATCCGATAACTGCGAGTCTTTGGCTCGGCGTCTTTTAATCCAATAATCACATAATGCCAACCTGGGTCTGGGGCTTGAGCCACGTCGGTCGCACTCGGGTATGGCTCGGTGTGCGTGTGGCTATGCACGACACCAATGATTGCCAGCCCGCGCGCCTCGGCATCAAGTTCAATTCGCAGATGATCGCGCGGATCAACCGTATAGATAATTTTGCTCTGCGCAATATTGCGACACGGGTGAAACTCTTGTGCCACATCGCTGCCAAATTCGCCGACCAAAAAACCACAACACTCGAGTGGCGTTTCGGCGAGCGCCAACTGCTTGATCTGATCAAGTACTGAACTTGGTATCACGATTTGCGACGATGAATTTTGATTCGACATTGGCTTAAAAGGCTACAGGTACGCTTAATGCACACTATGAAAAAGGACAGTCCAGAGATCATCGCCAGCAATCGCAAGGCGCGACACAACTACACAATCGTTGATGTCATTGAGGCTGGCATTGTGCTGCACGGAAGCGAGGTCAAGAGCCTGCGCGAAGGCCAGGTGCAGATCGCCGAGGCCTATGCCCATGTCGTGCGTGGCGAGATGTGGCTCGAAGGCGTGCATGTCGCCGTCTATCGGTTTAGTCACGGGGTCGGCTCGCACGAACCGATGCGTTCGCGCAAACTGCTGTTGCATCGCGAACAGATTCGCAAACTGCAAGAACGC
>JAQCDG010000018.1 GCA_027731085.1 Actinomycetota bacterium
CAGTTTGCAACAGTGGCGACGAACACCGCGATTTCGGGTGCGTTCGGTGCGGTGGCCTCAATGTTGTGGATCACAAAACGCACCGGAAAACCGAACCCCGCGATGATGATTAACGGCATGCTCGCTGGTCTCGTGGCGATCACAGCGCCGTGTGCGTTTGTTGCGCCGTGGGCGGCTGCAGTCATTGGTTCGCTTGCCGCAGTTTTGGTGATTGAGTCAACTTATTTCATCGAAGAACGGTTGCGGATTGATGATCCATGTGGTGCGATCAGCGTGCACGGAGTTTGCGGAATGTTCGGTTTGCTTTCTGTCGGCGTGTTTGCCAACGGATCATATGGCGCCGGATGGAACGGCTCTGAATCAACTGGCGTGTCGGGCATTATCGACGGTAACTGGGGTCAATTTGGCGCACAGGCACTTGGTGCGGTGACGATTCTTGTTGTGAACTTTAGTTTGGCGTACGGGTTCTTTAGATTGCAGAATCGATTGACCAAGGGCGGCATTCGTTCAAGTGCGGCCGACGAAATTGCCGGTCTCGACAGTGAGATGGGCGTTTCGGCTTACACCGAATTCGAACTCGTGCGCCACAACGGCTCATAACCAGTTCGTCATGTTGAGATTTTGCGCAATAGATTTTTATGACGTCTGTTAGCCTTTCGGGTAAATGGCGAGGGTTAAAACACTCACAATCTTGGTAAGCGCGAATGGTTATGGCCACATTCGGCGGCAGATCTTAATAGCCCGCGAATTGTTGCGTAGGTTTAGTGATTTTCGAATCACTTTCGCTCTAACTGACAAGCAATATCAGAGATTTAAACTTGAGATTGAGGCTCTCGGAGAAATGGCCGATGTCGTTGCGGGCGTCACTGAAGACAGCGTTCGCTGGAGGCATAATCCAGAAAATTACACTGACGCAAATTTGAACGGTTGGGAGACCGAGTGGAAGAGTCACGCAAAGCTTGCCAATTCTGACTTTGTGATCAGCGACAATTTGGTGGGTGTGCTCGAAAAACGGCCCGATGCTGTATTGAGTGGTTCGTTTTTGTGGCACGAAGTGATTGCGGCATATTCGAATCGCAACGAGGTGTGTAAGAGGTTTGTCGACCGAGAGATTTCGTTATTACAACAGAACGCCCCCAAAATGATTTGTAACCAAAGTCTTGCGTCGCGTGCTGTGATCGGGCTGACTAGTCCAGTTGAAGTTTCATGGATGATCGATGACATTGTTCAGCAGCAGTCTTTGGCTTTGCGGCGCTCAATTCTGGTACACGGTGGCGGTACACGCACTCTTGACAGCAAAGTACTTGAAATCGCTAGAAAACTACGCAGGGCAAACTTCAAAGTTTTTACCGATCTAGAGGATGATCAAGACTGCTTTGATTATCGTGACGAGACATGGCGAACTATCGGTGTAGTTGTGTGTAGGCCCGGCGCGGGCACTGCAACCGAGTGCGTGAAGTGGAAAATACCGATGGTTGTTTTGCGAGACGCCGAGAACTCTGAGGCAGAATTTATTGCAGAGAGGTTGACTCTTTTGGGTCTTGCGCACGGTTTTGCTGAGGGGCCTAGCAATGACCAGATAATTGACTTGGTAATAGATGCCATGTCGATTGAAAAAAGGCATATGTATATTGCCCCGTTTGAAAAGTGTTTACGAAATGGAATCGTTGAAACTGCAGACTTTCTCGAAAGCCATTGGAAATTGAGCGAGTCAGCAAAATGAAAGTTCTCGGATTGATCCCTGCTCGTGGCAGCTCGAAGTCAATCGCGAACAAGAACCTGGTCGATTTAGGTGGGCGTCCACTTATCAAGTGGACAATTGATGCGGCGAGCAAGTCGTCGTTAAGTCGGGTTGTAGTCTCAACCGAAAACCAAGAAATTGCGGAAACCTGTCGAAGCTTGGGTGCCGAAGTGCCATTTATTAGACCAGACTCTTTGGCTAGTGACGATGCTCAATCTATTGACGTCGTGCTTCATGCATTAGGTGCACTTGATGAGCAATTTGATGCGGTCATGCTTCTTCAGCCGACTTCGCCGTTTAGAACTCACGATGACATCAACTTGGCGTTGACTATGAATGACGACGGAGCGAGCGTCATCAGTGTCGTGCCGGTTGACGGGACGCATCCTGCAAGGATGAAATTTATTGAGAATGAATTATTGGTGGATCCTCCGTTTGTTGAGGAAGTCGAGAATATGCCGCGACAAAATCTGCGACCAATGTACATTCGGAATGGTGCAATTTATTTGACAACTGTGAATGATTTGAAAAGTCGCACATTTAAGGGAAGTAAGTCTCGAGCACTGGTGATGCCGAAAGAGCGATCGCTGAATATTGATTCTCAGTTTGATCTTTTGGTGGCCCGCGCAATGATCAGTGGAGGATTAATTTGAAGCCTGTTGCTTTGGTGGCCGACCTTGAGTTTTATCCCCAGGACTCTGTCTCAAAACTCAAGAAGAGATTCGAGGTGATCGTCTCGAGTGCAAAAAATGTGCATGAACTCAGCGAAGAACTCGGCAAATCCAGTGCTGAAGTCTTTTTCTGTGGACTTGGAATTTATATTGGTGACGATCTTCTCAAAAAAGCTAAGAGCCTCAAATATTTAGTCTCACCGGCAACCGGGGTCAATCATTTAGATCTTGATTCTTTTGGTGCCCGAAAGATTTCGGTAATCAAATTAGGTGACTCTAAAGATCAGATAGAAAATATTTTTGCCACAGCCGAATTGGCGTGGGGTCTTGTGATTGCATGTGCGAGACGTCTTAATCTGGCTGTTGACTCGGTGAAGGAAGGGATCTTTGACCGGACTCTATTTTTGGGACGCGAACTCTCTGGAAGAACCCTGGGAGTTGTTGGTTTCGGTCGTCTTGGTCGACAAGTCGCGAAGTATGGAAGTGCTTTTGGGATGAATGTAGTTGTCTATGAGACTGACAGTGCTCGGCATGAGGAGATTAGACCATTGCAAAAGGTTGATTCTCTTGAAGAGTTGCTGAATATTTCAGACGTTATTTCAGTTCACATTCCATTTAACGACGAAAACAAAAATTACATGAATGCCTCGATGATTTCAAAAATCAAACATGGAGCAATATTTATCAATACTTCTCGGGGTGAATTAGTCGATGAAAAAGCTCTGGTAGGTGCCCTGAGAAGCGGTCATTTATCTGGAGTCGGGGTCGATGTGCTTAGCGAAGAGAGCGAAGATGGGTTTTCGGTCAGTAATTCGCCGCTGGTGAGTGCCATGCGCGATGGATTCAATGCAATCGTGACTCCGCATATTGGCGGTTGGGCACACGACGCTGTAGAGATAACTAGGTCTCTTGTGGTTGACGAGTTTTTGAAAAGATACGAACCGTAATTATCGGTTTGAAATTTGTTTGCCGTCGTGCCAAGCAGCGACGCGCCCAGAGTAGTAATCACGATTAAGTAGTTCAGTCGTGGAAAGATCTCGAGTCTTTTCGCCTAGACCAATCTTCCATTCAGGCCAATCGGCAGCGAGTTTTTCAATCCGTGATTCACGAGGGAGTTTTGCGAAATCGCAAAGTTCGCGTAGCTGATTCGGATTGATTGAAACTGGACCATCTCGTGTTTCGTGTGGCTCTAAGACTGTGAAGTGTCTCTCAACGATGTCTGCATCAAGTGTGATTGCCAACATTGAAGCTTTGAGATTGGTCGTTGCTGGGGTCGTGTGATCACTGAAACCAACTTTGGTTGAGAACTGGCGAAGCCAACCCATTCGGTTCATGTGAAGTTGGTCTAGCGGTGTCGGGTAGATCGTCACGCAATGCAGAAATGAAACGTGGTTTTTGTCAAATAGTTTTGCAGCGTCAATGATCTCGTTGTCAAATGAAGCACCGGTAGACACGACAACTGTTTTGAAGCTTTCGGCTACTTCTTTGAGAAGCGAAGTAGATCGGCAGTCATAACTCGCTATTTTTACCGCATCAAAGCCAGCAGCAACTAGTCGTTGGGTTGAGAGTCGCGTAAATGCTGTGATCATTGACTTGACGCCGGCACGTTTGCACTCTTCAACAAACCAAGATTCGTCGTTATCGTTGAGATTTAAGTTTTTAAGCCTGTCCTGCTCTGCTTGAAACGGCCGCTTGATGACTTTTGTGGTGCCGTCGGCGAGAACCTGACCTTCTTCGAATCTCTCGCGAAATGTCAATTCGTTTGATCTGAGGGCTTGAATCTTTGCGTATGTTGCGCCTGCTTCAGCGGATGCATGAATCATTCGCTTCAAAATCTCGCGTGAACCATTGTGGTTCTGACAGCATTCGGCAATCAATTCGCAAGACATGGCAAAAGATTATCGCTGAAAACTAGATGCAGGTGTTGCGCAGGGTGCCGAGATCTTGAATTGTGGTTTCGACGATGTCGCCCGTGCGCAAAAACCTTTGGGGTGTTCGGCCAGCGCCGACACCCGAAGGTGTGCCGGTGTAGATGACATCGCCAGCGAACAGTTCGCAAATGCTTGACAAGTAAGCAATGATGTCGGGAATTTCGAAAATCATGTCGTCAGTCTGTGTGTGTTGCATCACTTCGCCTGAGACGCGACAAGTCATTTCGAGATTGCCGCGAGTTGCAAGTGTCGCGGCGTCGGTGATGTATGGTCCAATTGCTGCGAAGCCCGCGCGACTCTTGCCCAAACTGAATTGCGGCGGGGTGTTGGCGTATTGCAATGCGCGGTCCGAGAAGTCTTGACCAGCACAAAGGCCGGCAACATGCGACCAAGCGTCGGTAACCGAGATATTGCGACCGCCCTTGGCGATGACGGCGACTAGTTCGGCTTCAAAGTCGCACTTTTCGCCGACGAGTTTGATCTGCCCGTGTGGGCGATTGAGCGAGCTCGGAAACTTGGTAAACACCAGCGGTTCTTTGGGCAGACCGTGGTTCATTTCGGCGGCATGGGCTTTGTAGTTGACGCCGACAGCAAAAATTTGTCGCGGTCGCGGCACGGGGCAGTCGAGTTTGTTGAAGTCAAGGGGCGTTAATTCAGTGGCCTTGGCCGACGCAAGCGACTGGGCAAGACTGCAAACCTCAGGCCATCGCTCAATGCACGCCATCGGATCGCTCGGCAGTTTGCCACCCGAAAACTTTTCGATGTCGACGTAACCAGCCAGCGAACCTGCGACCAGCACGGCTCGACCGCCAACGCTACCGAAACGCGCAGAAACCATGCCTAAACTCTGTTGCGAGCGATTCGTCGTTGCAAATCGGCTTGTCGTTTTTCTTCGCGCTCTTTTTCTTGGCGCTCACGACGCAGTCGACGCTTTTCGAGATCTTCGTTTGATGCTTTTGTAGTTGGGGCAACAGTGGGCGTGACCTGGGCAGATTCAGTTTTTGGAACCATAAATCTTTCGTCTGTGGCGACGAGTTGTTTAAAACCGTTGAGGCTGACCGAATATTGAATTGCCATGAGACGTGTCGCATCGAGACCGAATTTTTCGATCGCTCCAGGAAGAGTCGTTTTTAAGTGCTCAACATTTGGGTCGTCTGCAGCCGTGCCGAGTTGTTCAATGCAATATTCGGTGCAAGGCTCGCTTAGCAAAACGCCGACATTGATAAATGATTTACGAGATGTGAAGCCAGCGCGAATTTTGGCGCCGAGCCCGTCTTTGGTGCTAAGTGCGCCGGCCGGTAGGCCAGCTACTTTCGCAAATGGATCGCGCAATTTTTCGGGAAGGCTCATTGCCATCTGGGCAAGTGAGTCGTCAGAGATTGTTGCTAAGACTGCCGCATAACGACGGTCGATAAGGATCTGCTCTTTTGATGTTGACATGCCCCGAAACTATATCGGGGGCGAACGAATACATCACCGACTTTTGGTGATCTACCTAACTATTGAGACGAAACACTCACGTCGAAAATGCGACGCAAATGAACTGCGCGATAAGCGCGGGTGTCAGATAGCGCGGACGTTGTTGGCTTCGGTGCCCTTGCGACCTTGGCCGAGTTCAAACTCGACTTCTTGGCCTGCAACAAGGGTGCGACGAGAAGTGAACGAAAATATCTGGTTCTCCATCAGAGCGCGAGATAAATCCGTAACCCTTTTCGTCATTGAAAAATTTCACGGTACCGGTAGGCATAGCTTGTACTTCTTTCTTGATATTTGTATTGCGCTTCCATGATCGAAAACGCCACTTAAAGGGTAGCAAGGCATCGGGGCGTTTCCTAATTTTCGGGT
This sequence comes from Actinomycetota bacterium, assembly GCA_027731085.1. Classification (GTDB taxonomy): domain Bacteria; phylum Actinomycetota; class Acidimicrobiia; order Acidimicrobiales; family Ilumatobacteraceae; genus BACL27. Next base: position 6,189 of record JAQCDG010000018.1, read on the forward strand.
TTAAATAGCCGGTTTAATTCTGGCTTCAAATCAGGGCAGTATCACGAAGTTACCAATGCCTGAAACTCGCGGATTCGCATCTGATGCGAGGATGAAGTCGTTACATCGGGCAAAGTGCCGTATGCGCCCGTGTTTGATCGCCAAGTTATTTTCCAGACGATTGAAAGCGTTGCCGAGAAAAGGTCGTCTCGGTCGATCGCCGATGAATGCCTGTATATATACATGCACGGTGATGGCGCATGGTCGCCAATGATTTGGCTCCACTGCAAGCCAGGGCCAAAACAAGATTTTTTGCCAGAACCAAAAATGCCATCGCCCGGGTCAAAGACAAGTTTGTATGGCGTTGCAGTTGTCGTCGCAGTCACCGGGCCAGTCGGAGTCGGCACCCACGCTGTAACAGATTTTGGTTGCCAAGTTGCTGGGCTGACCCAAAACCAAGTGCCGATGTTGATCAGACCTTGACGCGCCGGTGGTGCGAACTCGCCGAAGGGTGCGGGGATCAAGTCGTAGGCGACACTTGCCGCGTTGCGTGCGATTGTCTCAGAAGAAACTTCCGCGATCCAGTGGTAGGTCGTATTTTCATCGGGACAATTTCTGTCGTAGAGGTGAAACAAAATGGAACCAACAGTTTTTTCTACTTCCTCACCATAAGTTTGATCGCGGCCAGAGTCGCGCAGCAACGACAGCGACCACTCGCATTCGCTGGGTTCGCTGGTCGTTTCGTTTTCGCCGATCAAGACGCCAGCGATAATTGTTTTGTCGACGACCTCGCCGAAAATGTCGCGCACGAAATTTGAGTCTTCAGCGCCGGCTTTTGCAATTGTCGGGGAAGCAAAAAGCGAAATAGCGATCGCGACGAGAAAACTTAGTTTTATATGTTGCATAAGTTTGCGAAGTAAACCTTTTTGTGAATTTGGTAGTTGGTCCAGAACCAGTCGTTGTTATGCCATTGCAGTGTCCAACTTGAAATCGACGAAGCAATTTTGTCGTCGTAGATACCCGCATCCATATATAAGACGACGGTGTCGTAGACGCAACCGTGCACGATGGCTGTCATCTTGGTTTCGTCACGCAAAATTGTTTCAACGACGACTTTGCGTTCGCCATCGCCAGGTCGGGCGTAGATGTTGCTTCTTGTATAGTCGCGCATCATTGTGGCGAAGTCGTCGCTGAACTGTGTGCCGAGAATCGTGAATTCGCCGATATTGCAGAGTCTGGGTTTATAACTGCATTCGCGGCGCCACTTGACAAAGTCTTCGAACTGTTGGGCGACGAGATCGAACGGCGAAGCTGTTGACGTGACTGGCGAAGGCGGGGCTGGCGAACTGGTTTGTGGCGGTGCTGGTGAACTGTCTGGTGAACTAGTTGCTTGAGCCGCCTGCGAAGTAGTTGGTGAGAAACTTAGTGTGGCGCGAGTGGTCGAATCGTTCGCGGTTACGCATCCGCAAATTGCAAAACAACAAAGCGTGAACAGTGCGCCGAGTTTGCGGGTGATGCGAAATTCGTTGTCCATAGATGCAGTGTTTCTTGATGTGTGCACGACTGTGAAACTGTGCTGAAAATTACAAGAATGTGACGTTTTGTCTGTAGAGTAAATAAACCCCATTTTCAAGGATCTGCGAATTTCGATGACCCAACAACACCCCGAACTTGCCGATGAACAGCGGTTTATTGACCATGCTTATGAGTGTTTAGAGCAGACGCGAAATGACGCTTGGCAGATTCGTGATATGAACGAGGCGTCGACGGGCGGCACTTTTCAGGCGCGTTACGAACGAAATGCATTCGACGAAGTTTTGGTTGGTCGATTGACGCAACTCGACTTGGGCGATGCCGCACTCGTTTTTGGACGAATCGACCGGCTGACCGAGTCGCCCGAGGTTTTTGAAAGTTTTCATATTGGTCGAATTGCGGTCGCCGACTCGAATCGTGAGCCGGTCGTTGTCGACTGGCGCGCGCCCGTTGCCGAACCATTTTATCGTGCGACTGGTAGAGAGTCGATGGGTTTGGCGCGGCGTCGACATTTTGCTGTGCAGGGTCGCGAGTTGCTCGGCATCGAAGACGAACTTTTTGGTGCGGGTCATCTTGGTGTTGGTCACGATGAAGGTCTCGATGGCGCACCAGTTTCTGATGTGCCGAAATTGCGCGGATACAGCACGCTGTTGACGGTTCTGTCGCGCGGTCGAACAGGTCAACTTGGCGACATCGTCGCGACGATTCAAGCAGAGCAAGATGAAATCATTCGATCTTCGCAACAGGGTGTGCTCGTCGTCGAGGGTGGCCCGGGCACCGGCAAGACAGTTGTCGCGTTGCATCGTGCGGCATATCTGCTTTATACATTTAGGTTTCCACTCGAAGATCAGGGCGTTTTAGTTGTTGGCCCGAACAGAGTTTTCTTGCGCTACATCGAACGAGTTTTGCCGTCGCTTGGCGAGGCTGGGGTTGAGCAAGTTGTCTTGGCTGACTTGGTTCGTGGTCATAGTTTTTCAGCTAAAGACAATGAAGATGTTGCGCGAATCAAGGGCGACTTGCGCATGGCAAAAGTTGTCGCCAATAGCGTCGGCGATCGTCAACGTGCGTTGCGTAAAGACATCGAAATTGGTTTTGGTGCCGGTTATTTGCGATTGACCAGTGGCGAGTCGGCAACAATTGTGCGCGAGGCGCGACGACGCTTTCGTCGTCACAACGCGGCACACCATTGGGTTGAAACCGAGGTTGTCACGGCGATGATCGCTTCGAGTCATAATCAAGAACTTGATCTTGAGTCAACTCGAGATGCTTTACGCGAGATCAAAGAGTTTCAAGCAGTCATCAACTACATGTGGCCTGTGCTGATACCCGCTGAATTGTTGCACGATCTCTATTCATCAAAAGCGCTGATGCGTCTTGCAGCACAAAAGATTTGCACGCCAGCAGAATATGAATTGCTATATCGTCAGCGGGCGGCAAGTCTTGCCGACGCAAAATTCAGCGACGCCGATGTCGCCGTGCTTGACGAAGCGCTGGCGGTCTTGGGGCCGCGCCCGCGACGGAGTGGTCGAATCAATGAGGCCGATGAAATTCGCACATACGGCCACATCGTTATTGATGAAGTGCAAGATCTTTCGCCGATGCAATTACGAATGATTTCGCGTCGATCATTGAACGGCTCGATGACGATTGTCGGTGATATTGCGCAAGCAACATCGGCACACGCACCAGCATCGTGGCAAGAAGTTCTGACACACTTGCCAAAGAAAAACCCGTCGCGAGTTATCGGGTTGACCGTGGGTTATCGAATTCCAAAACAAATAATGGATTTAGCGACAAGGGTGATGCTCGCCGCCGCACCGAAACAAGTTGCGCCGGTGTCGGTGCGTGAAGGTGACGCAGCACCAAAGTTTGTAAGTTGTTTAAGTGGCGAATTATTGGCCCAGTTGATCGACGAAACAAATCGTCTTGTCGCCGAACTGAGCGATGGCAACGTGGCGATTGTTTGCCCGGATGAGATGACTGAAGAAATTTCGCGCGCACTGGATGACGCCAAGATTGTTTACGGTCGCGCAGGCGCCTCGGGCATCGAATTTGGCTTGACGGTCGTGCCGGTCAGTGTTGTAAAAGGTCTTGAACTTGACGGAGTCGTTGTCGTCGAGCCCGCAAAAATCGTGGCTGCACAAACACATGGTTTGCGTGCGCTGTATGTGGCTTTAACGCGATCGACGCGCCGTTTGAGTGTGGTGTACAGCGAGGCGTTGCCCGCTGCGATGACCAACTGAGTTAAGAGTTTTTCAGCGAGTCAATAATTAAGGGCAAGAATCGCAAAGCCTTGTCTGCATCTGCGGGGCGATTGCGTTCAACAGAACTTTTCGCCAGCGCTACGACGCGGTCAAGGTCGGCTGCGAGTTGATCGCTCAGTTCGAGAATTTTCGGTCGAACTGCGTCGTTGATCAAATTAATTTGGTCCAGATGTTTTGTGGCGATTTTGCGATCAGACTCTTGCATCGCATCGCTCAACGCATTGACGCTTTGCAACATTTCAGTAAGCAGTTCGTCGCGGCCAAGAATGGGATCAATCGTCGAGATTGTTTTTTCGGCGTTTGAGTCGGCCTTGTCGTTTTCGGCGATGGTTGAAGGTGCCGACTCGTTGATCGTTGTCGCGCAACCTGATGTCAGAAATGTGAGAGATGCAACTGGCATCAGTATCGCGAGCGTTACCGAGACACGATTAAACACCGCTTTCATTACGAACGGACCTATTTTTTTGTCGTGACGAGCAAGCGACTGCTGATAAACGAATTGATTGCGGTTGGTACAGAATTGGCAGAATCAGAAATCAGCACTCTGACGCCACCGTCGTTACCGCGATCGGCGACCGTGCCAGTCTGCCCTGGAAACATTTTGTTGGCTTCAAGCGAGTCGAGCGCACCTGAAGTTTCTTCGAGTTCTTCGGGTATTCGCGCGACAGTGAACGAGTCGCCGACTTCGATCGTATTGAGCGGTGTTAGCAAGGTGCTGCGATGACCTGAGCCCGGTATCGGGTTGCCATGCGGGCACGCCGTCGGATTGCCGAGCATTTTTGAAAGTGCTACCTCGACTTCGTCGTTGATGACATGCTCCCATTTGCATGCTTCGTGATGCGCGTCAGACCAAGACAAATGGAGTACATCGATCAAGAAGCATTCGGCGAGTCGATGTTTGCGCACGATACCTTCGGCAAGTTCGCGACCAGTCTTGGTGAGAGCGATTCGTGGGCCAGACAAGCTGACAAGACCTTCGATCTCCATGCGCTTGATCATTTCTGAAACCGACGCACGAGAAAATTTTAATCTGTCGGCAATGCGCGCCTGAATTAATTCAACATGATCTTCTTCGAGTTCAAATATGCATTCGCAATATTCTTCGAACGCTGGATGATGTTCGGTCTTTTGCTGCATGTTTTCAGTCTATATCTCGCAAAAATTGCTGATTCTTTGGTTCGTTACTGCGAGGTTTCGCGTTCTTCGCGCACGGCGGCCTTGACCGAATATTGCACGAGAATTGCTGGCGCGAGCACGATGCATCCGCTGATGAGTGAAATCGTGGCGACGCGACTCGTGTTTGGCGTGAAGTCGACGACAACACCCCAGACCACTGCGACCATTGACACACCGAATAGTGAATAGCCGAGGTTTGTGGCGCGCTTGGCCCAATTTGAAATTAGCGCCCGTTTTACGAGAACCGGGTCCTGGTCTGGCTTGCGGTCTGGCTCATGATCTGAATTATTGGGTTGTGTGCGAGAATCCATAGCGTTGTGTTTATGTTACGGGGCAGTCTTCGATGGCGTTGATACTCGAGTCAGATAAATCGGTGTTGATTGCCACGATCAACCGACCTGGGCGAAAGAACGCCGTTGATCAAGAGACCCTGACTGAATTGGCACAAGCGTTGACGCAAGCTGAGACGCAGTCGGCACGGGTTTTCGTTTTGACGGGTGCAGAAAATACTTTTTGCTCAGGTGCAGATTTATCTGGCGTACGCGAGACTCAGTTCACTGATGCGTTGCACAAGTTGTTGATTCAACTGGCGAGTTCGCGATGCGTGACAATTGCGGCCATTGACGGCCACGCGCTTGGTGCCGGCGCACAACTCGCGATCTCTTGCGATCTGCGTGTCGCCACTGCGCGAGCAATTGTTGGCGTGCCCGCGGCACGACTCGGTTTGGTCGTCAATCACTGGACAGTCGAGCGTTTGACGCGCGAATGCTCGTGGCCCGTTGCTCGGGCGATGTTGCTTGCGGCACAAAATTATTCTGGAGAAGAGTTGGCGGGTCTCGGTGCGGTGCATCGCATCGGCGATTTTGATGCGGCGCTTGCTTGGGCGCACGAAATTGCGGCGCTTGCACCACTTTCAATCGCTGGCCACAAGGCGGCATTGAACGCTTCGTCGCGCGAACCCGATATCAACGAACTGGTGCAACGAGCGCGAGATCGTGCGTGGGCGAGCAAAGATGTCGAAGAAGGGCGTGCCGCATTTTCAGAAAAGCGCGCCGCGAATTTCAAAGGTGAGTGATGATCGTTAATTTTTCTGATGTCGTTATTGTCTATGACAATTTTCCGGCGCTTGCTGGCGCAAGTTTTGAAATTGCGAGCGGCGAAATTGTTTTGCTTCAGGGCCCGAATGGTGCCGGCAAAACAACTCTGTTGCGTGCTTGCGCCGGTTTGTTGCCGATTGCTCGTGGCACGGCCACCGTGCTGGGTTGCGACTTGGGTGTCGAGCGTTATGCGGTGCGTGAAAAAGTTGGATTGTTGGGTCATGCCAACGGATTGTTTCAAGATTTGACAGTTGCAGAAAATATGTCATTTTGGTCACGATTGATCGGTGCTTCAGATCGCGATGTCGAAACTGCGATGCAGATAATGGGACTTTCTGATCGTCTGAGTGCCACACGCGTGGCGAATCTTTCGGCGGGGCAGCGTCGCCGATGTGCGTTGGCGACTTTGATCGTGCGCCGAGCACAACTGTGGTTGCTTGACGAGCCACACGCCGGACTTGATTCGCAGGGTCGCGACGAACTCGATAAGACGCTGCGTTCGGCGCGGGAGGCGGGGGCGACCGTTGTGTTTGCATCCCACGAAATTGATCGAGCGCAAAATTTGGCAACCAGATCTTTAAATGTTGTCGGCGGCGTGGTGACAGTGTCATGAAAAATAATTCAGGCACGAAGGTCACCAAAGGCAAAGTGGTAAGTGCCGTATTGTTAAAAGACCTGCAAATCGAATTGCGCAGTCGCGTCGTGACGAACCAAGTTTTGCCGTTTGCCGGTTTGGTCATGGTGATGTTCGCGTTTGCGCTCGACAACGACGATGTTTTAGAACGCGTCGCCGGTGGTTTGATTTGGCTGGCTACATTATTCTCGCTGTTCATGATTGTGCAACGGTCGTTTGCGATAGATACAGCCGATGGTGCGCTCGACTCGTTGCGAGTCGCGGGCATTGATCTGTCGGCAGTTTTTTTCGGCAAGGCGATTGCGTTGGCGACCAAACTTATTGCACTTGAGGTAGTACTGATCTGCGGCGCCGTTCTCTTATATAGGGTCGACTTGAGCGCAAACGGTTTGGTGTTGTTGGTCACTTGCGTGCTTTGCGCAACAAGCGGATTGGCCTTCGTTGGTACTCTTTATGGCGGTCTCACAGCTGGCGCAAAAGGACGCGAAACCTTGCTTCCTTTGTTGTTGTTGCCGGTTGTGGCACCGGTGCTGATCGCGGCGACGAGAGCCACCGAAGCGGCTTTCGGCAGCGGCGGTGCGCAAACTTCAGAAGGATGGGCATGGATTGGTTTGTTGACAGTTTTCGCTGCGGTGTTCGGTGTCGGTGGGTCGTTGGCTTTCGGGTCGCTGATCGATGAATAGTTTTGAATTTGTAAAAATCTTTTAGGAGAGATGATTTGATGTCGCAAGTTCTGCAACCCACCTCGCCAACTGGCACACGCACGACACGAGTGATCGGCGCGACAGCGATTTTGGTGATGGCGTGGGTTGTTGCCAGCGGTTTGCTGTTTACCCCGCAAGATGTCGTGCAGGGCGAGTCGGTGCGAATCATGTATGTGCATGTTCCTTCGGCGTGGATTGCGTATCTTGCATTCATATTCACGGCAGTTGCGTCGGCGAGTTGGCTGATCAGCAAGAAACACTCAATGGGTTTTGATCGGTTCGCAGGCGCTTCGGCCGAAGTTGGCGTGATGTTCATGGCGATCACGTTGATCACCGGCAGTTTGTGGGGACGATTGACTTGGGGAGAGTTCTGGCAGTGGGACCCGCGCTTGACGACAACAGCGTTCTTATTCGTTACATATATCGGTTATCTTGCGGTGCGACGCCTTGAAGGTTCTGTCGAACAACGGGCTCGTCGTTCGGCAGTCGTGGCGATGTTGGCGGTGCTCGAGATACCCCTTGTGCATTTCAGCGTTGTGCTCTGGCGCAGTTTGCATCAGGGCGCGACGGTTTTGAATCCGAATGGCGATGTCAAAATGGATGACTTGATGTTGTTCACTTTGTTCAGCGGTGTAGTCGGTTTCACGCTGGTTTTCATCTGGCTCGTCTTGCATCGCCAACGCACGATGTTGCTGGTCGATGTCGCAAACAACCAAGGTCTCGATTCGGCAATTATCGCGCGACGCGCCGAAGGGTCGGCAAACTAAATGAAAGACGCCGGATTCATTTTTGGTTCATACATCGTGACACTTGGGGCGATTTCGATGTTTGCATTTTTAACTTTGCGACGCGCGAAGAAATCTTCGCAATTGGCGACCGATAAAGACAAGACCTGGTTGTAGTGGACTTAACCCCGAGACCTTCAGAACCATCGAAGAAACCACGCAAGTGGTTGCCAGTTGTTTTGCTTTCACTGGTTGGTGTGGGTGGCATAGTGATCGTCACGCAGTTTTTGACATCGGCGATCGACTATTACTGCAACGTCGACGAGATTGGCGTGCGCAGCGGCTGTGAAGAGTCGACTCGCTTGCGAGTGCAGGGTACCGTTGAACAGAATTCGCTGCAGAAAACTGGCAGCAAAACCAGTTTCGTGATGACGTTCAACGACAAGTCGATAAATGTCGTTTATTCTGGTGACCCTGGCGGTGTTTTTCAAGAGTGCATCTCGGTCGTCGCGCACGGTCGCATGATTGACGGCACTTTCGAATCGAATCGCATCGAAGTGAAACACTCAAACGAATATGAAGAGAAAAATGCCGACCGTATTGAATCTTCTGGGAGCGCGGCATGTTCGCAAGCGCAGGGATAAGCGGCACGATTGGTCGTGCGTTTCTTTTAGTCGGCTTCATTGGGGCAGTTTTTGGTGCGTTCGCAGCATTCACCGGGGCACGCCGTAACGACCAACAAATAATTCGGTTGATTCCAAGATTTGCGGTACTTTCGTTCGTAGCCGCGACCGGCGCATTCGCCGCAATGGAGTATGCGATGATCACCCGCGACTTTTCGCTGGCGTATGTGCAAAAAGTCGGCTCGTGGTCGACGCCCGCGCTTTATAACTTCGCCGCAGTCTGGAGCGCACTCGAAGGTTCGATCTTGATGTGGGTTCTTATTTTGGCTGGTTACACATTGGCGGTTTCGTTTTGGGTGCGCAAGCGCATGCAAGACCTAATCGCATCCTGGGCACTCGGTGTAATGTTCGTCGTCTCAGCGTTCTTCTTTCTCGTTTCATTTTTTCCGGCGAACCCGTTTGCAGTAGGCGCACCTGGGGTGCTCGACGGCCCAGGCCCGAACCCTCTTTTACAAAACCACATCTTGGTGATGTTTCATCCGCCGATTTTGTATCTCGGTTATGTCGGCGTTACGGTGCCGTTCGCATTTGCGATCGCCGCGTTGATCACCGGTCGCGTCGGCGAAGGTTGGCTCGTCGCAACTCGCCGCTGGTCGCTATTCGCGTGGGGGTTTTTGACTTTTGGCATCGCACTTGGCAGTTGGTGGAGCTACGAAGTTCTGGGATGGAGTGGCGTGTGGGCATGGGACCCAGTCGAAAACGCCTCGCTTCTGCCGTGGATTACGGGCACTGCATATATTCACTCGGTGTTGGTGCAAGAGCGTCGTGGCATGTTGCGTGTCTGGAATATTTCTTTGCTTGTTGCAACTTTTAGTTTGACAATTCTGGGCACCTTCTTAACTCGCTCAGGTGTTTTAAACAGTGTTCATGCGTTTAGTGAGAGCAGCATCGGCTCATGGTTCTTGGCAATGTTCGCAGTTGTGCTCGTCGTTTCAATCGGCTTGATCGGTTGGCGTGGCGACAAACTTCGCAGCCCGGGCGTGATCGACTCGCCATTGTCGCGAGAGGCAGCGTTTTTGGCGAACAATGTTTTGTTCGCAGTGTTTGCATTCGTCGTTTTGCTGGGCACGGTGTTTCCGTTGATTGTCGAGGCGTTGCAAGACCGACAGATTGCAGTTGGTGCGCCGTTCTTCGACAAACTTTCGATGCCGATCGGCTTGGCGTTGTTGACATTGATGGCGATTGCGCCTGTTTTACCGTGGCGCAAAGCATCGACTGAAACTTTGCGAGAAAGACTTTTCTGGCCGGCATGGTGTGGCGTAGCGGCACTTGTCGTGAGTTTATTGCTTGGCGCATATGGTCTCGCACCACTTTTAACTTTTACTCTTGGCGGCGTTTCCTCTGGTGCTGCAATGCGACAAGTTGTTTTGGCAACTCGGCGTCAAGGCTGGCGCGGGCTCGTGGGTCGCGCCAATGGCGGCATGATCGTGCACCTTGGTGTGATTCTGATCGCGGTCGCATTGGGCGCTTCGAATAGTTATAGCAAGAGCCAAGAGCTGTCGCTAGTTGCAAATGTTGAAGCAACTTTTGCTGGTCACACTTTTGAGTTGCAAGATGTGGTCGAGGTTCGTGACGACCGCAGCATCAGCGTCAAAGCACTGGTGCTTGTCGACGGCAAAAAGGTTTACGCGCCAGCGATAACCAAATACACACGCATCGGCATGAATGTCGGCACGCCGTCGGTGCGCACTTCTTTGACCACAGATATTTATCTGACTCTCGAACCGCCAGTTCGCCAAGATGCAAATGAAGCGCGCATCAAAGTTTTTATCAAGCCGATGATCATTTGGTTATGGATAGGCACTGCGCTGATGGCTGTCGGCACCGTGCTCGCGGCGTTTCCCGGTCGTCGTCGTAAACCCACAGATGCAACCAGCGCACCAGTCGAGGTGGCTCGGTCGTGAAGTCGCAAAATCTAGTCAAGATTGTTGCGTCGATTGTTGGCATTGTGGTCGCGCTATTTTTTGTGGTTCTGGTTGTATCTGATCCAGATCAAGACATTGTCGCCCAGTCGCCACTGTTGGGTCAGCCAGCGCCCGCGGTTGCCAGCGAGACAATCGACGGCGACCAATTTGTTTTGGAGCGCCGCAAAGGCTCATGGGTGGTGCTCAACTTTTTTAATTCGACTTGTGTGCCGTGTATCAATGAGCATGACCTATTGGTTGAGTTCGCCAACTCTGAAGCGACAAACCCGAATGCAGCCGAAATTTACACGGTCATCAACGACGATAGTTCAGATGCAGTGCGAGACTTCTTCGTTAAAAATGGCGGCGAATGGCAAAAAATCAAGGACGATAACGGTGCGATTGCCGTTGCTTTCGGTGTGGCGCGAGTGCCAGAAACTTGGATCATCGACCCGAACGGTTTGGTTCGCCTGCGCATCACGGGCGAATTGAGTCGCGGTTTGTTGACTGAGCAAGTCAATAAGTTGCGTGACGGGTTCTCCTCGTGAAAACTCGCAAATCAGTTTGGCTGGCAACGTTTTTGCTTGTCGCAGTGTTACTTGTGTTTGGTGCGAGTCGCACTGGCGGGCCGAAGACACAACAGGATCGAATCGATGCAATTACTGCGGTGTTGGCGTGCCCAACTTGTTCGGGCGAGAGCGTTTTTGTTTCGCGAGCCGTGGCGGCCGAGTCAATTCGCGCGGAGGTTGCTCGCCAAGTTGCGGCAGGTTTGCGCACCGATGAGCAGATTATGGGCTACATCGAGCAGCGTTTCGGTGGTCAAGTGCTGTTGGTTCCGCGCGCGTCGGGTGTTGACGCACTGGTCTGGGCGTTGCCCGTCGCCGCTTTAGTTTTTTCGGTCTACTTGTTGTTTTCAGCTTTCATCAAAAAACGCACGAACTTGTCGGGTGAACTGACAGAGCAACGTGACTTTTTAAAGAACTCACTGCACGATCTTGAGCAAGAACACAAATTCGGCGACTTGGACGATCAAGAGTTTGAGTCTCTGCGCAAAGACTATGAATCACGCGTCGCATCAGTAAATGCGCAAATCAAAAATCTCGAATCAGAGGGACAGACAATTTTGGAAACTGCAGGTCCAGAAGCGAAGAATTTGTCTCGCACTTTGGTTACGACTCTGGTTGTGTTGCTGGTCGGTACTTCGGCGGGTTGGTTGGTCGCCAAGCAGTCGGGGCAACGACTTGCAGGCGATTCACTCGCAGGCTCGATCGAAGACTCAACCGCGACGATTCTCTCGCGCGCACGCGCGACAAACTTTGTCGACCCAAAAGCAGCGATTGAACTTTATTCGCAGGTACTTGAAGTTGACCCAGACAATGTTGAGGCGCTGACATATCGCGCTTGGTTGCTCGTGTTGATTGCTCGCAGTGCAGGTGACGAAGTCAAACAACTTGCATTCGCCTCGGCATCGAGTGATCTCGAACGAGCTATTGCGCTCGACCCTGATTACGCCGATGCTCATTGCTTTTTGGGCATCACTCGCTTTCGACTTGGCGACGATGCGCTGGGTGCAAAAGAGCAGTTGACGATTTGTGCCGCGAAAAACCCGCCAGCTGAAGTTAAGAGTTTCGTCGATTCGATCGTCGCCGAGGTTGACGCCGCACTCGACAAATAATTTTTAGTCTTCGACCTGCGGTGGTGGCCAGGCGGTCGCCGATTTGAAGCCGCGGTTCGTGCGTTCAACGACCCAGACCGAACCTTTGCGCCAGTCCGGCTTTGATTCGATTTTCATCCCGCGACGCTCAAGTGTCTTGATCAATTCGGGAATCATGTCGCCGTGACTTGAAAGCATCGTCGAGTCCTCGACTTCTTCGGCGATCTCGAGCATGTCGGCAATGTCGCCGTGTTCGAAAAGTCGCTTATCGACTTCAATTTTGAGTTTTGTCGATTTGGCAAGCGGCTCGAGAGTCTGAACACACCGAGTTGCCGGGCTTGAAATCAAACCTGTGATTGAAAGTTTCTTGAGTTGTTCGGCAATCAGTTCGGCTTGCTTCCATCCTGTTTTGCTCAGGGGTCGCAAATTATCGTCATCGTGCCATTCGCTGCGTTTACCCGCCTTGGCATGTCGCACTATATAAATAGTCACAGCAGAAATGTATCTTTGATTGATTTGAAACTGTTCATCTGCGAGAGATTTAAGGCAGAATTAACCCATGGGTTTCTTTGACCGCAATCGTGACGAGTTAGCCGCCAAAGGTTTCGACAAGTCGCGCCTTCCACCTGGTCAATATTTGACCGATCGATTTCCTGTTTTG
>JAQCDG010000133.1 GCA_027731085.1 Actinomycetota bacterium
GCCGTCTGAATACAGTTGTGTCGGCGATGAGCACAGATCCTATTCGCGTCGGTTTATTGGCCTATGGGGCGATTGGCTACGAGCACAATTTGGCGGTGCAAAACACCAGCGGCTTAGTGCTTTCCGCAGTTTGCGATACAAAGCCCGAGCGAATCACCGCCGCTCGCGAACTCGCGCAAGAATTTGTCGGCTTCAACGACGCAACAGAGATGCTCGACTCTGGTTTGCTTGACTTGGTTGTGATTTCGACGCCGCCGAATAGTCATTTTCATTGGGCAAAAGAATCGCTCAAGCGCAATATCAATGTTGTTCTTGAAAAGCCGATGGCGCTCACCGCCGACGAGTGTGATGAGCTGATGAAATTGGCGGACGATAAAAAATTGTTGTTGGTTGTGTATCAAAATCGTCGGTTTGATGCAGATTTCGTGACGATACGTTCGCTGATTCGTTCTGGTGTAATCGGCGAGGTTTATCAACTCGATACTTTCGTCGGCGGCTACTCACGCCCGTGCGATTATTGGCATTCGGATGCATCGGTGTCAGGCGGCGCAATTTTTGACTGGGGCAGTCACTTCATCGATCAAATTCTGAATCTAATTTCCGATGATGTCGCGCACGTCAGCGGACAAAACCACAAACGGGTTTGGACGCACGCAACAAACGCCGATCATGCTCAAGTAACAATCACTTTTAAGACCGGCAAGCAAGCCACATTTATTCACTCTGACCTCGCGGCGGCAAGAAAGCCAAAGTTCTATGTGCTCGGCACGCTTGGCGCCATCGTCGGTGATTGGAACCCGATGGCCGAGCCTGCTGTGGCTGATCTTCCGGCTATTTTGACGTTGCATCGCCAAGATGGCACATCGCAAGTTATTGAATTAGAAAAACTTGACGAATATGAATTTCACAAGTCAATTGTCAGTTACTTGACAACAGGTGCACCGATGTCGGTTAAGGCTATGCAGTCGCGCAATGTCGTGGCAATTATGCAAGCCGCAGAAGAATCGGCGCGCAACAATGCAATGCCAGTCGTGCCCAAATTGCGAGCCAGTATTTTGTCAAGTTTGGTTTAGTCGTGACGGTTAAGTGGGGTTTTCTTGGCGCCGGGTGGATTGCCAATCGAGCAATGGGGCCAGCAGTTCACGCTGCGAATAACGCGGAACTCTTTGGTGTGGCGAGTCGGGAAACTGCGCGTTCAAAAAACCTTGAGCCAAAAAATGTTTACGAGTCATATCAAAAGTTGTTGGATGATCCGCAAATTGAAGTTGTTTACATCAGCCTTGCGAACCATCAGCATCTTGAGTGGGTGACTCAGTCACTTGAGGCAGGCAAGCATGTGCTCTGCGAAAAGCCATTAGGTCTAAACGCGCTTGAAGTTCAAAAAATGATTGAGTGCTCTCAACGCTGTGATCGATTATTGGTTGAAGCAGTGTGGGCTAGATGGCATCCGCGATTTAGGCGCATTGTCGAATTAGTCGAATCTGGCGCGATCGGTGAAGTCAAATCAATCGAGTCGCAATGGGGTTTCAAATCAGAAATGACAGAGAACTATCGACTTGACCCGTTATTGGGTGGCGGTGCATTGCTCGATATTGGTTGCTACCAAGCAAATATGTGGGTTGCGGTCACAAATGGTGCAAAAGAATTATTAATTAATAAAGTCGAGCGAAAAATTGGCCCCACAAAAATTGATGTGACGACTGAAGTTAAAGCGATGATCAACAAGAAAATAAGCGTTCAGTTGATGAGCTCATTTGAAAAAGATGTACCCCAGATACTTAAAATTGAAGGTAGCTCTGGCATCATTGCAACTGACGCTGGTGAGGCTTTTTCAACTTGGCGCGAGCCGAGTTCGTTGCGGGTCAATAGTCGCGTTGAACAGTTTCAGGCTGTTGATGCATTTGTTGAGATGGCTCAAGAGGTCAGCAAAAAAGTCGCGTCAAACTCGGGGTGGGTGTTGCCTGTTGCCGAGTCGCTTCGGGTCGCGCAAATTCTCGACCAAATCATCGCCAGTTGAGTGCCAAAGTGATGAAACTTAGATTTCTCGTCGTTCTATTTGGCGTCGTGACAGGTTGTGCTGGTTCTGACCAAAACTCGAATATCGCGAGTGTTGGCTGTGACTTAGGCGAGGCGATTCAGGGCAGAGCACTTAAAATCGCTACGACAGTTGCGCCGATCACGAGCATCGTGGCCAATATCGCTGGCGGTACATCCGCCATAATTTCGGGCATCGTGCCCGAGGGCACCAACTCGCATACTTTTGAACCAAAACCGAGTGATGCCGCCACGCTTGAATCTGCAGACATTGTATTTATCAATGGTTTGGTGCTCGAAGAACCAACCAAAGATTTGGCTCTGGCAAACATGAAAATGTCGGCAAATATTTGCGAACTTGGTGACGAGATTTTGCCTGAGTCTGAATATATTTTTGACTTCTCTTTTCCAAAAGAGGGTGGCAAACCGAACCCTCATCTATGGACAAACCCACCGATGGCCAAACAGTATGCGCAAGTTGCTCGAGATGTGCTCGTGCGTCGAGATCCATCAAATGCTGCGATTTATGAGAGCAACTTTTCTGCGTTCGCGCTAAAGATAGACGCACTTGATAATGCAATAAAAATTGCAACCACGACTATCCCTGAAGGTCAACGCAAACTGCTGACATATCATGATGCGTATGCGTACTTCGCGCTTAATTATGGCTTCGATGTGATTGGCGCAATTCAGCCTTCATCATTTGATGAACCAACGCCAAAAGAAATTGGTGAATTGATCTCTCAAGTGAAGAACCAAAAAGTCAAGGCAATATTTGGCAGTGAGGTGTTTCCGTCAACCGTGCTTGAACAGATCGGCGCCGAAACTGGCGTGCGATATGTCGATGTCTTGCGAGATGATGATTTGATCGGTGAACCAGGAGACGCAGAACATTCATGGCTCGGTCTGATGAGATTTAACTTCGTAACAATTATTGAGGCGCTCGGCGGTGACGCTTCGGCGTTGAAGTCTCTTGATGTTCAAGATGTCGTCAAAGATGAGGCAAAGTATCCTCAGTAAAATCGATAACCCGCTGATTATTTGCGAACATGTTTCGTGCACCTATGGCAACGCGCCCGTCGTTGCCGACGTCTACTTAAAGATCAATCGCGGTGAGTTCGTTGGCATTGTTGGTCCATCTGGTTCTGGCAAAACAACTTTGCTGAAAGCAATAATTGGCTCGCAACCAGTTGCTCACGGTTCGATAACGATTGAACCTCAGTTGACGATTGGCTATGTGCCACAAGTTGAAACTGTTGATTGGTACTTTCCGGTG
>JAQCDG010000134.1 GCA_027731085.1 Actinomycetota bacterium
TTACCAGCGGTAGTGAGCGAACGCTTTGTTCGACTCGGCCATCTTTTGCATGTCTTCGCGCTTTTTCATCGATGCGCCAAGACCATTTGATGCGTCCATCAATTCGCTTGCCAAACACTCTGCCATTGTTTTTTCACGACGGCTGCGCGCGTTCTCAACGATCCAACGAATCGCCAATGTAGTTGCACGGCGTGGTCGAACTTCGACCGGCACTTGATATGTAGCGCCACCGACTCGACGACTGCGAACTTCAAGTGGCGGCTTCACATTGTCGACTGCACGCTTCACCGCGGTAAGTGGTTCGCCGCCCATTTTTGTTTCCATTACTTTCATCGCGTCGTAAACGATTGACTCGGCGATGCTCTTCTTGCCGTGCAACATAACTTTGTTGACGATCTGAGTTACGAGCGCTGAACGATAAACCGGATCTGCTGCGAACTCGCGACGAGCAACTGGACCTTTGCGTGGCATGGGTTAATCCTCTACTTCTTCTTCGCGCCGTAGCTGCTGCGAGATTGCTTGCGATCTTTTACGCCGGCGGCATCAAGCGCACCACGAATAACTTTGTAACGAACACCTGGCAAGTCGCGCACACGACCACCACGCACAAGCACGATCGAGTGCTCTTGCAAGTTGTGACCCTCACCCGGAATATAAGCGGTGATTTCGACACCACTAGTCAGACGCACACGGGCAACTTTGCGCAATGCCGAGTTCGGTTTTTTTGGAGTAGTTGTAAAAACGCGGGTGCACACGCCACGACGTTGTGGAGAACCTTTGAGCGCAGGAGTCTTAGTCTTCGATGACTTCGAGCTTCGACCCTGACGGATCAACTGTTGAATTGTGGGCACGCAAACGACCTTTTCTGAAATTTCTTTTATGAACCGAACTACTAAAAAACACCCCAAACGGGACAGTGAATACTACGGTTCAACGCCTCGTCTCGGCAACCTGCCCCAACCAGAACTATCCGCAAATGTCGCGTCTATTGCTGTCAATTTAGGTCAAGTTCCGTCTACTGAACCAGAATCAGACCACCGCGACAATGAAATATTGGCCACCAAGAGGCAGTGGCTTTAAAACACGGTCAATCGTTGCCAAAAACTTTAACGGTTGAGGGAAAAACGAGCAGAACCCACTGTCTGCAACTTTCAGTGAACATTCGGTAGTCAGCAATCGCTTCAGATCTCTGATCGAGATCAACTCGGCATCATGGTCCATGTCGCAACTGGCAACAATCTTAAGTGTCAGAGGGTTATAAGTGTTGTGCTCAACAATAAATATGCAGCCATTTTCAGACAATCTTGATCTCAGTCTTTCAAAAATCTCCACACGATCGGCAGCTGTGACGTGATGCAACACGGTGGATAAAAAAATCACGTCAAACTTTTCATCGGTATCAAGTTCAGATTTCAGTATCGTCACGTCCGAAAATTTCTGGCGGGCAATATTCAGCGATACTTCAGAAGTATCAGTCAAGAAAATCTTGGCACCGGGAAAAGTCTTTTGAAGCGAAGGAACAGAAAGCCCAATGCCGCAGCCAAAATCTAAAATTTTCGAGATTTTTCGATGCCTGAATGCGTATCTCTTGATCAACTTTGATTTATATTCGGCCTGATATTCCTCGCTGGTTCGAGCTATCGAAAGCGTTTGGTGCATCCGTTTTTCATAATCAAGCGCATACCTGTCAAAGTCCGACATACGACAACCCTATTTGAGCGAATGCTCCGAATGAAATTGCGTTATTGAGCGATATCGGTGTCAGCGACGCCGTTAGCGGTGTCGTCTGAGTCAGTTGCAAAACCTGCATCTGGCGCAGACTCAACTGCAACATCACCGACAACTTCGGCTTCAACCTCGCCAAGTGGCTCTTCATCGGCGACATAGTTGCCTTGCAGACCAGCCAAGTATGCGGCTGGGTCGGCTTCGTCATCGCTCGAGTAATAAGGCATCGGCACATAATCTGGCGCTGACATCAAACAAGTTGTAACGATCCATGCCGGTACCAGCAGGGATCAACTTGCCGATGATGATGTTTTCTTTCAAACCAACCAAGTGATCTGACTTGCCATCAATCGCCGCTTCAGTAAGTACGCGAGTCGTCTCTTGGAAGGATGCTGCCGACAACCATGACTCGGTCGCCAATGACGCCTTGGTGATACCCATCAACTCTGGTCGACCTTCAGCCGGCTTCTTTCCTGATTCGACGATTGCGCGATTGACGTCGCGGAAATCTTTCGAGTCTGCACGATGACCCGGCAAGAAATGTGTGTCACCGGGTTCTTGCACGCTTACGCGTCGTGTCATCTGACGAACGATCAACTCGATGTGCTTGTCGTGAATCGCCACACCTTGGTCGCGATAAACCCTTTGCACTTCTTCAACGAGATATTGCTGAGTTTCGCGAATGCCCTTAATTTGCATTAGTTCTTTTGGATCTAATGGGCCGTCGGTGATTCGATCGCCCGCCTCAAGGTTTTGTCCATCTTTTACGAGTGGTCGGCTACCTGTTGGCAAGATGATCTCGATCTCTTGACCTTGATCATCAACGAACTTGATCGGAATACCCTTGCCTTCGTCTTCAAGAATTCGCACAACACCGGTTACGGGCACCAGTCGTGCCGAACCCTTCGGGTTGCGCGCTTCGAAAAGTTCTACGACTCGCGGCAAACCACCGGCGATGTCTTTACCGGCAACACCACCAGTGTGGAAGGTACGCATCGTCAACTGAGTACCAGGTTCACCGATTGACTGAGCAGCGATAACGCCTACTGCTTCACCCAATTCGATGTCTTTACCAGTTGCCAATGAACGGCCGTAGCACTTGGCGCAAACGCCAACTTCGGCGTCGCATGTCAACACCGAACGAACACGAACACGTGTGACTTTCGGGTCATTGCGCAGTGTCGCCATCTCTTCGTCGCCGACGATCGTGTTGCGTGCCATGACCGAACCATCGATCAGTTCGATGTCATTAAGCAGCGCACGACCAAACAACTTTGTCTCAAGGTAGGCGCGCGTGTTGGCAGTGTCTGCCCCGACGTTTTCGACCCACACACCGAGTGTCGTGCCGCAGTCATCTTCGCGAACGATTAGTTCTTGTGCCACGTCATGCAGACGTCGGGTCAAATAACCCGAGTCGGCGGTACGCAATGCAGTGTCGACAAGACCCTTACGCGCACCAGGAGTTGCAATGAAGTATTCAAGAGTTTGCAGACCTTCACGGAAGTTGCTCTTGATCGGACGAGGAATCATGTCACCACGAGGGTTAGCCACAAG
>JAQCDG010000135.1 GCA_027731085.1 Actinomycetota bacterium
CTTCAAACAGCATCAAGGTGACCAACACGATTGATCAGTCGGTGCCGCCGAGTCTGCGTGTTGATGATGCTCCGCGCGAGACTAGCGACCGCAATCTGATCAGTGACTTCGCGGGGCCAGCAATTGTTTTCGCGATCTTTATCGGCGCTTGGTATCTACTATCAACCCGAGTTTTGCCACCTCAAAAACGCTTTTTGTTGCCAACTCCCCACCGCGTCGTGCAGGAAGGCTTTCTAACCTGGTCGGCAGGTGAACAACGTGGACTAAAACCAATCCTTCGTTCACTTTGGGATTCAATCAAGATCGCTGTTATGGGCCTATTCATAACGATTGTGATTGGCACGACACTGGCAACACTCATGGCAACACGCCGTTGGATGGAACGAGCCACTTGGCCATACCTAGTTGCGCTGCAATCGGCCCCGATCTTGGCGATGACTCCCCTCATTCGGGCGCTGATAGACGGCATCATGCTTCAGCGCATTCTTGTTGTCGTGTTGATCGCATTCTTTCCGATCGTCAACAACACTTTGTTCGGTCTGCTCTCGGTCGACAAGAGCCAACACGAGCTATTTACACTGCACGGCGCCAGCAAGTTCACGCGACTTCGTAAACTGCAGATTCCCGCAGCAATGCCCAATATTTTCGTTGGCCTGCGAATTTCAGCCGGCCTATCGGTTATTGGTGCGGTCGTCGGTGATTTCTATTTTCGCCAAGGTGGCGTTGTTGGTATTGGCGCCCAAATCGACATCTACCGTGGTCGCCTGTGGGGTGCCGAGCTGATCGCCGCAATCATCATGGCGAGTGTTTTCGGTTTAGTTGTGTTTATCTTATTTGGGCTACTCTCAAAAGTGGCTATCGGTAAGTGGCACACAACTACAAGAGGTCAGTAGCGAACTCTTGACGAAAAATAAAGCAAAAATAATGCGAGGCAATAAGAAGTAGTAGATAATTGGTTGCAATATATTCCAGCCCCAGACAACAACAGGAGAAAAAGATGAGAAGAAAAGCAATTGCACTTTTCGGTGCGTTGTGCTTGGTCACTCTTGCCGCTTGCGGTAGTGACGACGACACAGCAACTGAAGAAGTAACAGAAGAGACAGAGGCGCCAGCAGAAGAGGCGACCGCAGAAGAGGCGACCGCAGAGGCCGTTTCACTCGCCGGTATTTGCCCAGACACAATCACCTTCCAAACTGACTGGAACCCAGAATCAGAACACGGGTTCTTGTACAACATGGTTGGTGAAGGTTACGAAGTCGACGCCGCTGGTGTTCGTGTAACTGGACCACTCGTGTCAAAGGGTGCCGATACAGGTGTCAAGATTCAGGTTCGCGCTGGTGGACCAGCCGTAGGTTTTAGCTCACCAACATCGTTGATGTATCAAGATCCAGAAATTTTCTTGGCTTTTGTTAGCACCGACGGTGCTGTGCAAGATTCGGGCGAATTCCCAACAATGACTGTTGTGGCTCCGTTCAACATCAACCCACAAATCATCATGTGGGACCCAGCAACTTACCCAGACGTCAAAACGATTGCCGACCTCAAGGCAACTGGCGCGAAGGTTCGTTACTTCGGTGGTGCTGCTTACATGGAATATTTCACAGCAAATGGCATCCTTGACGCAAAGCAAGTCGACGGCTCTTACGATGGCTCACCTGCCAACTTCGTAGCTGACGGTGGCAAGGCTGCACAGCAGGGCTTCGCAACTTCAGAGCCTTACTACTACGAGAAGGTGCTCACAGACTGGGCGAAACCAGTTGCTTATCAGACAGTTCACGAAGCAGGTTGGACAGCATATGCCCAATCGCTTGGTGGCTTGCCTGCAACAATCGCTGAAAACGGCGACTGTTTGAAGCTTCTTGTACCAATGATTCAGCAATCACAAGTTGACTATGCGACAGATCCGGCTCGCGCCAACGCGTTGATCCTCGACCTCGTCGCTCAGTACAACAACGGTTGGTTGTATGACGCTGGTCAGGCTGCAGCAGCGGTTGAACTTGGTCTTGCGAACAACTTGATTGCTAACAGCCCAGACGGAACTTTGGGCAGCTTTGACATGGATCGTGTAACTGCATTCATCGCCACAGCCGTACCTGTTTACGAGAAAATCGGTGCGAAGATGCAAGCTGGTCTTACCGCCGCCGACATCGTGACGAACGAATTTATTGATCCAACTATTGCATTGCCATAACGATCAATAATTAGTAATTGATACCTCGGGGGGCGTTCGCGCCCCCCGAGTGTCATTTTTAGGCTTAAGTTAGTTTGCGAGCCTGCCCAAATTTACGCGCAACTACACTTTGAGTCGTGTCCGTAACTGTGAAGTCTCAAAACGACGTTCTTTGGTTTTGTTTAGTTTTGTTGGTTGAGGTTTTCGGTCTATCGGTCGCTCTCGGTGGACCATGGAATGAAGTCTCATACTTCCTCTTAGTCGTCATCAGCCAAACAATCGCCGGTGCCTACATTTGGGCACAACTCCGTAAAGACGAACTGCGTCTACCAATACCCGAACTCTTAGCAATGGGGTTTGCCATCGGCAGCTCAACCGCCGCCATTTCACAGCTCATTGTGCGTGACTTGCTCGGCGTCAGACTGATGATCTCGCCATATGTACCGATAATCGCAGTCGCGATTTGGCTCATTTTCAAACGTTCACCACGACTGGCCGTCGAAATCACCCACACCGACTCGACAACCCTGCTCTGGCTTCTCTTCCCCGCCCCCCTTGCACTCACTCAGTATTCCTACCCAACATTCATTTTCTTTGTACTACCGCTTTTCTTACTCGCACTCTTCTTAAACTCAAAGAAGTTTTACCTCAATCTCGTCTCTAAATTTGTCCTACCCTTCATGCTTTTGATTTCTTTTGCATTGGGTTCTTTTATAAATTTTGTTTCAAATAACGGCTCTGGCATTAGTCGAATAATCGGCGATGATTCACGATTTGATCTTGCACACTCACTTGGCACGGCAAAATGGGGTATCACGAGCAACATTGAGTTTGCTAATCAAACATTTAGCTACTATAAAATTTCGTACCTCTGGGGCGGTCCAATACTCTCACCACTAGGAATCAAAGCGACAAATATCATTGACTTTGCAATTCCTATTTTTTTGCTTTGCATGATTGGCCTTGCTATTTGGTCTTTCAGTTTTCGACTAACAAAAAGTGCCATAGTCTCGAATCTCGCATCAGTTCTGATATTTACTGTGACAGCATTACCTGACTCGATTCAAGTAAATCTAAGAATCCTGCACCTAACTGGCCTCATTTTCAT
>JAQCDG010000136.1 GCA_027731085.1 Actinomycetota bacterium
GTGCAGCCGAAAAAGCAAATGCAGTTTCAGGAGATGTCGAAGCTTGGTGGCTGAGTGAAGAAGTGCAAACAGCGCGTCGCAATTTTGCATATCAGTATGCGAATTTTTCGAGCGACTGGAAGCAGTTCTGGCGAGAGCATTTCTTGAGTGTGCTGAAAACAAAGTAGTCAGGGTAAAAGTGCTCGACATAAAACTAAAAGCAGTTGCAATGGCGACAAAAGGCTTTATGCCCGAGGTTGAAGGCGATGCCTTGTTCGTTGCGGCTTGCTCGGCATGCGATGAATTGCCACGATTGCCGATAGTTGAAGTTGGCACATATTGCGGTCGCTCGACGGTTTGGTTGGGTGCAGCGGCTGAACGCTGCAAGACGGTCTTGTTTACCGTCGATCATCATTCAGGTAGTGAAGAAAACCAAAAAGGTTGGGAGTGGTTCGATGAATCTTTGGTTGATGCAAACACCCAGAAACTGAACACCCTGCCGACGCTTCTAAAGACGCTGCAACAAGCCAAACTTGGTGATGCAGTCGTGCCGATTGTTGCCGAGTCTCGAATAGCGAGCCAGCAATTAAATTTTGAAGTCGCTTTTTGCTTTATTGATGGCGGTCATGGTGAGTTGCCGACACAACTTGACTATGCAGGATGGACACCAAAAGTTGCGATAGGTGGTCGACTCGCAATTCATGATGTTTTTTCTGACGCACGCGACGGTGGTCAGGCGCCACATGACTTTATTTATCGACCCGCACTCGACTCTGGAGATTTCGTTGAGATTTCGGCCGTTGGCTCTTTGCGTGTTTTGCGCCGAATTAAGTGAAACGTGATCTAGATTTCGACTATTTCGCTATAACAAAAAATCTGTGAGGCAGGCGAAATTGAATATAAAGAATCGGCGGCCAAAATAATCGCCGCACCCGTGTATGCCGAAGTTTCTTCGGCAGGAAACATGACTTTGCCTGGATACACCAAACCAGTTAGATATGAGCCATCCTTAGTGCGATGATGCGATGTCGTGTTCAACAAGAACTGCGCAGTGTCGATATCACCGATAGCCGCAAACGCCATCGAGCACTCTGCGGTCTCTGAGGCTGTGATCCAAGGTTCGTCACTGACGCAACGCACGCCGTGATCGTGCATCACGAAGGTTTCGATTTGTTCTTCAAGTCGAGATTTTGCATCTGCACCGGTCAGCGAGCCACTCAAAACTGGGTAGTACCAGTCCATCGCCCAGCGTCCTTTTGGTTCGAACACTTGTGGCGTCGTGCGTATTGCAAAATCTATTTTTGCAGCCGCTTCATACCATTCAGGCCGCGGTGTTTTGAGAGTCTTGGCAACATTCGCCGCGCAGATCAAGGCGTGACGAATTGATGAACAGCCAGTAAGCAATGGGTAATCCCATGGCTTTTCGGTTTCTTCGCGTGCCCAAAGAATTGTGCCGTTTGGCAGACGCATTTGTAGCACCCAGTTCATTGCTGCTTCGAGCATTGGCCAAAATTCTTGGAGCGTTTCAATATCTTGATTGCAAAGCCAGTGATGCCAGAGTCCGGTGCCGACATAAGCGCAGACATTGCTGTCGAGTTTGAAATCTTTGATGGTTTCGTCAAAGTTGTAATAGTTAGACCACGCACCGTCATTGCGTTGTGTGTTTTGTAGCCATTGGTACGCGCGATATGCATTTTCGTGCAAGCCCATGACATCGAGCGCCATTGCAGTCTCGACGTGGTTCCACGGGTCGCAGTGGCCGTTTTCAAACCAGGGGATCATTCCTGATTTGCGTTGCAAGCCGGCGATTGAGTTGGCAGTTTGCATAAGTTGGGCGTCGGTCAGCACACGATTTGTGGCCAGTGATTTTTGTTGCAGGTTCATGGCTTGGCACCCACGAGCTGATTAGTTGGTTTTGTCGCATAGACGACATAACTCTTGCCAATAACAGGACTCAACGCTTTGTCGAGTGCACGGGTGATGGTTGGCGCAGAAATGATGTCCCACTCGAGAAATTTTTTATATATCGCTACGGCTTTGTGATCTTCGCGTTGTGGCCCGACAGCACAACGCAACCACCAATATGGCGAGTGAAGTCCGTGGGCTTTGTGGGTTGCATCGATGGTGAGGCCAGCGCGCGAAATCTTTGAACGCAATTCACTGCCACGATAGATGCGAACATGTCCGCCCTCGACAAATGGCGCATGATATTCGTCTGAAAGCGCCCAATTGATTTTTTCTGGAAACCACGAAGGCACGGTTGCGGCGAGAGTGCCCCCGGGGCGAAGCACGCGAACAAATTCGTTGATCGCTGAGGTGTCGTCATGAATGTGTTCGAGCACTTCTGATGTGACGATGCAGTCAAATGTTGCATCGGCGAATGGCAATTGCGTCGCATCGCCTCGCACCACGCCAGTGAAAGACGCAGCCTTGAGTTCGCCAGCTTGATACATTGCGGCAAATGTTGCGCGAGTGCTGGTGACTTCTTGTTCGGCGTAGTCAAGGGCGACTACTTGTGCGCCCCGACGCGCTGCTTCAAATGCGTGTCGACCAAAACCAGTGCCAGCATCAAGGAAGAGATCACCCGGCTTTAAATTAAGGCGGTCAAATTTGATCGTCAGCATTATTTGCTGTCTCGCTTGGCAAGTTTGGCGACATTGTGGGGCATCGAGAGCACTTCGCGATATTGGTCAACAGTTAATTGAGCACAATGGCGCCAACTCCAGCGTTCGGCCACGCGTTGACGACCAGCGAGACCGATTTTTGCACGCAAGTCTTTGTCGTCAAGACCACGACGAATAGCAACGGCCAATGCATCGGCATCTGCAGGTGGGCATGACAAAACTGTGTCACCATCGCGACCAGTAACTTCGGGCAGTGCTCCGCCGGTTGTGGCCACAAGGCAGGTACCAGTGCTCATTGCCTCGATCGCAGGCAAACTGAAACCCTCGTAGAGACTTGGCACAACGGCGAGTTGGCATGACGCGTAGAGTTCGACGATTTGTTCATCGCTGACGCCAGATACATAACTGATGCAGTCTTGAAGGCCGAGAGACTCGATTAAATCTGCGCTTGCGCCCGCGCGTGGCTTGCCGATAATGGTCAGATGCACTTCGCGCTCAGTGCGAAGTTTGGCGAGAGCCTCGAGCAAAAATGAAAGACCCTTTAGTGCGACGTCGGCAGATGCGGTTGTAATTAAATGGCCGGGCTTTCTTTGAATCGACGGAATTGGTTTGAACAAATCTGGGTCAACACCGACGGGCACCAATCTCATGCGATCTTTTGAGACC
>JAQCDG010000137.1 GCA_027731085.1 Actinomycetota bacterium
GGCCGATTACGTCACCAGGAAACGCGTCTTGAATGATCGTGCGATCTGAGCCAAATGCAGAAGTCGCATATTTCGTGCTCAAGACTTTTTCGGTTCGCGAACAAGTTACATCCATGCCGCGTTCGAAACGACCCGTGCAGACGCGGGCAAATGCCAGCAAGTCGCGATGGCGTGGGTTCATGTTCGCTTGAATCTTGAAGACAAACGCCGAGAAATCGTTATCAAGTGTTTGCGGATCACCAGCGATGTTTTGTCGCGCAACCGCAGGCGGCGCCAAGTCGATCACAGCGTCGAGCAACATGCGCACGCCAAAGTTTGTCAGTGCCGAGCCAACAAACACTGGCGTTGTCACGCCGGCCAAAAAACTCTCAACATCAACATTTGCGCCGATCTCGCTGAGCAGTGCACAACCCTCAAGTGCCGCTTGCCATGCCGGGCCTTCTTCTGCGGCAGCCCGATCGTTGGGCACGATTTCTTCTGGTGCCGCCGAACCACCACGCGCGGTGCGAGTAAAACGAATGAACTCGTTCGTGCGCCGATCGATCACGCCGCGAAAGTCACCAGGTATGCCGACTGGCCAGGTTGCTGGTGTGGGGCGCAAACCAATTTGTTTTTCAACTTCGTCGAGCAATTCAAGCGGATCGCGACCAGGACGATCGTATTTGTTAAAAAATGTCAGCACGGGTAGATTACGCGATCGACAAACTTGAAACAGTTTCAAAGTTTGCGACTCGATGCCTTTGGCGATGTCGAGCACCATGACGACGGCATCGACAGCCGCCAAAACACGATATGTATCTTCAGAAAAGTCTTTGTGGCCAGGTGTGTCGAGCAGGTTAAACACGTGATCGCGATAAGGAAACTGCAACACGGTCGACGAAATTGAAATGCCGCGCTCGCGTTCGAGCGCCATCCAGTCTGAAGTTGAAGATCGTGCACCAGCCCGGGCTTTTACCGCACCGGCTTCTTGAACAGCACCCGCGTAGAGCAAAAACTTCTCGGTGAGCGTCGTTTTGCCCGCGTCGGGGTGCGAAATGATCGCAAATGTGCGTCGACGCGCTGCCTGAAATAGAACGTCTTGTTCTTTACTCATCGCCAAACTTTCACTTGCTTATTCTACGCAGGTCTAGTTTGCGAATTGCCTCTCTGGGGTTGGCATGATGCTGCGATGACCCGATGGATGAGTGGCGACGACCGAAACTTGGGCGACTTTTCCGTCCTTTAGTTTTGCAAAAAATATTGCTGCGACGAAATATGTTACGCATGCAGACGTGAGAACTGTTTGATAGCTAAGCATGCTGGTCGCGGCGATGCCGATGACCCCACCAGAGATGAACGCGAAATTATAAAGCACGTCATAGGCGGCGAAAATTTTGCCGATACTCGCTGCAGGTGAGTTTGCTTGGATAGTTGCGTCAGATCGAACCCGCAAGTTTTGAAAAGCGAAGGCGCAAAGCAACACACTGCCAAGCGCAACTCGTGGATGGGCAAAGACCGTGGCGATACCGATAACGGCACTGGCGAGAGCAAAGGCGATGACGGTGATTGTTCGGCGTGGAAACTGCTCTGAGATCCATTCGGCGCTGATAGAACCGAGAAATGAACCGCTTGCAGAAAAACCAAGCACCGCGAGATAGCCAGTTGTCTGCATATTGAAAGATTTGTCGATCATTACGGCGATGCTGGCGATGCAGATGCCGAGCAGAAATCGGTGACTCGTGGTTGCCGACATTGCGAAGCGAGTTTTCGGCAGGCGTAATTGCTCGAAAAGTTGGCGATGGTTGAGTTGATTTCTGTTTTGACGACCGCCACCAATTTTTGTCTCAATGCGGCCATAGTTTCGTGCGGCAAAGATTTGTAGAAGTGCCGCGACGACGAAACCCGCGGCAGGCAGTCGATGAGTTAGGGCAAAATAGATCGAACTGCCGCACGTACCGGCGATCACGCTCAAAATTAACGAACTTGAGTCGGCGGCGACGAGTTCATGGCGTCGCACCAAAAACGAAAGCGATGTTGCGCGTGCTGTATAGAGAATTCGAGTCAAGCCAAGCAACACACAGAAGCAGAAATACCCAATGGCCCGTCGGCCAGAGAAGATTTCAACTGCCGAAAACACCGCGAGCGCCGTGAATGCCGCACGCAAAAGATGTCCGCGACTCAAGAGTCTCACACGATCAAAGCGGTCGGTGAGGTCGCCAGCAATTGGCCCGACCAAAATTAACGGAATCAACGACACGACCAAGGTCGAAGCCATCGCGCTCAACGACGGACCATCACTAAATTTGAAGACCAAAACATTGGCCAAGGTGATCGTTGTGAGTGCATCGGCGACCTGTGACGAAAATTGGGCGCTCAATGTGCGACGGAAGTCGATGTATTTAAATAGGTCGCGACGTCGCACATGCACCGCTGTGGTGGCGCGACGCAATTGCTTCACAATTTTATTGTGCTTGAGCCCGTGAGGTTTAGTCTTCGATTTTGGTTAACGGCGACTGAACATTTGGTTACTCGTCTATAGTCTTGACCTATGAAACCGATTGTTCGCAAAATTTTGGCTGCTGTTGTGGCGTTGGCAATTGGCGCGGTGGCTGGTCCGTGGGTTTACATCAACTTAATTACAGATGATGCACCCGAGGCGTTGACGCTTGAACCGTTGACTACAACTATCGCGCCAGAATCATCGACGTCGACTGTCGCAGAATCAACAACAACAGTCGCACCAGCGAGCACCATTGACGGCGACTGGAAAGTAGTCGCCGAATCAATCGTCGGTTATCGCGTCAAAGAAACTATCGTCGGTCAAAAAACTGAAGGTGTGGGTCGGACATCAGCGATCACGGGTTCACTGACAATTATTGATGAGCAAGTTGTTACAGCCGAATTTACGGTGGATATGACGACGCTTGTGAGCGACAGCACCAGGCGCGATCGCCAAGTTAACACACGAATTCTTGACACGGTTAACTTTCCGACTTCGACTTTCACACTCAAAGAGCCGATCGCACTCACACCTGAGGCGCTGGCTGGCAGTGACTTCAGTGTCGACACAACCGGCACGCTTACGTTGCGGGGCGTTACAAAAGACATTGACCTAACGCTGATAGCGCGATTAGTTGACGATGTTATTGAAGTGAATGGATCATTTGAGATTGTGTTTACAGACTGGTCGATACCAGATCCAAGTATCTCGTCAATTCTCGTTGTCGACCGCGGC
Organism: Actinomycetota bacterium; assembly: GCA_027731085.1. GTDB lineage: Bacteria > Actinomycetota > Acidimicrobiia > Acidimicrobiales > Ilumatobacteraceae > BACL27. The sequence continues at coordinate 3,215 of JAQCDG010000137.1, forward strand.
TTGCTCGAGTTTTTGGTTCGGTTCGCGCGTTAGTCGCGCGCTAGTTGCTTCTGA